>JBKJMX010000168.1:0-34050 GCA_046596135.1 Gemmatimonadales bacterium | reverse complement strand
GAGCGCGACCTTGCAGGCACGCTGGCGAGCCAGCAGAACCTGGAGGTCGTCGACCTCCGCCAGATCATTCCCGACCCGGCAGCAGCCGCGCTGATGACCGAGTCGATGGCGCGCGCGCTGAGTGCAATACCGCTGTCGGCCGACCAGGACGCCATCGTGGTCGCCGTGGCAGATCCCTCGCCGAGCATCCTGAAGGGCCTTCGGGAGGTCATCGGCCGGCCGGTGACCATGAAGGTCGCGACCCAGTCGGACATCGCCATGGCGATCGGCAACACCTTCCGCGCGCTGGCCAGCATCGACTCCCAGATCGAGGCGTTCCGGGCTCACGACTCACAGCTGAAGGTCCAGGTCCGCACCGAGCCAGTCAGCGTGAACGAGGACGCACCCGTCGTGCAGGTGGTGCGACTCCTGATCACCCAGGGTCTGCGCGATCGCGCATCCGATATCCACATCGAACCGCAAGCCGACCGGATTCGGGTGCGCTATCGCATCGACGGCGCACTGCAGGACGTCCTGGACCTGCCCGGCTCCATGGGGCCTGCGATCGCCAGTCGAATCAAGATCATGGCCGGCATGAACATCGTCGAGAGAAGACGACCCCAAGACGGCCAGATCAGCTTGGAGCTTGAGGGCCGTGCGGTCGACATCCGGGTCGCCACCACGTCGGTCATCAGCGGCGAGAAGGTCGTGATGCGGCTCCTCGACAAGAGCCGGCCGATCTTCCGGCTGGGGCAGCTCGGGATGAGCCCAGACGTGGCGCAGCGATACTCACAGCTCCTGCACTCGCCATACGGAATGGTGATCTGCTCCGGCCCGACCGGAAGCGGGAAGACCACGACGCTGTATGGGTCGCTCAGTGAGATCAACACCCCCGAGCGGAACATCATGACGATCGAGGACCCGGTCGAGTACCTGATCCCGTTGATCAACCAGATCCAGATCAACGAACAAGCGGGCATCACCTTCGCGGGCGGCCTGAAGTCGATCCTTCGGCAGGACCCCGACGTGATCCTGGTCGGCGAGATCCGCGACATGGACACCATGGATACGGCCCTCAAGGCCGCCGACACCGGCCACCTGGTGCTCACCACGATTCACACCACCGACGCCACCCAGACGGTGTCCCGGGTGCTCTCGTTCTACCCGCCGCACCAGCATTCCGAGATCCGCATGCTGCTGTCCAACGCGCTCGCCGCGGTGCTGTCGTTGCGACTGATCCCGCGCGCCGACGGCAAGGGGCGGGTGCCGGCGGTCGAGGTGCTGATCAACACGGCGGCGGTGGCGGACAACATCCGCGACACGCAACGGTCGCTGGACATCCCCGACCTGATCGCCGAGGGCGGGACCACCTACGGAATGCAGAGCTTCGACCAGTCGCTGATGCGTTGGTACCAGGAGGGCGTGATCTCCTACGAGGACGCGGTCTTTCACGCCACGAATCCCGGCGAGTTCGCGCTGCGTGTGTCGGGCGTCAATGCCGCCTCCGACCGCACCTTCTCCGACGCCATCGGCGACAAGGGCTGATGTTCCGCAAGGTTCTGGTCGCCAATCGTGGCGAGATCGCGCTGCGCGTGATCCGAGCCTGCCGTGAACTCGGCGTCGGCACGGTCGCGGTGTACAGCGAGGCCGACCGAGAATCACTGCACGTGCGGTTTGCCGACGACGACGTCTGCATCGGGCCGCCCCAGGGGCGGCTCTCCTACCTCAAGATCCCGAACCTGATCGCCGCCGCCGAGGTCACCGGCGCTGATGCGATTCATCCCGGCTACGGGTTCCTCGCGGAGAACGCCGAGTTCGCCGACACCTGTCGCGCATCGAACATCGCGTTCATCGGGCCCACCGGCGACCAGATCCGCGCGATGGGTGACAAGGCGTCGGCGAGGCGGCTGGCGAAGGAAGCGGGCGTGCCAACCGTTCCGGGTTCACCCGGCGTGATGGCCGACGTTGAGGAGGCGCAGGTCGTGGCCGGTGAAATCGGCTATCCGGTGATCATCAAGGCGACAGCGGGCGGCGGCGGAAAGGGAATGCGGATCGCGAACGATGCCGAGCAGTTCGCGCAGCTCTTCTCGCTGGCGCAGAACGAGGCGCTGTCCGCGTTCGGGAACGGCGACGTGTATGTCGAGAAGTTCCTTGCCCGCCCGCGGCACGTCGAGATCCAGGTGCTGGGCGATCAGCACGGTCGCGTGGCGCACCTGGGCGAGCGCGACTGCTCGGTGCAGCGACGGCACCAGAAGCTGATCGAGGAATCGCCGTCGCCGGCGCTGACACCCGAGTTGCGAGCGCAGATGGGCGAGGCGGCAGTGCGACTCTCCTCGGCGATCGAGTATGTCGGCGCGGGGACGATCGAGTTCCTCCTGGACGAGGATGGATCGTTCTATTTCATGGAGATGAACACCCGTATCCAGGTGGAACATCCCGTCACCGAGATGGTCACCGGCATCGACATCGTGAAGGAGCAGATTCGTGTCGCCGCCGGCGAGCCGCTGTCGTTCGACGAGGTCAACCTGCAGGGTCACTCGATCGAGGTTCGCATCAATGCCGAGGATCCGTACCGGAACTTCCAACCGAGTCCGGGCCTCATCACGGCGTACCATCCGCCGGGAGGCCCCGGTGTGCGGGTCGACACGCATGTCTACGCAGGTTATTCCGTGCCGCCGTACTACGACTCGCTGCTGGCGAAGTTGATCGTGCACGGCCGCGATCGCGCCGAAGCACTCGCCCGTCTCGGGCAGGCCCTTGATTCGTTCATCCTCGAGGGCGTGAAGACGACGATTCCGTTTTTGGCACGGGTCATCCGTCACCCCGATTTCGTCGCCGGCAACATCGACACCAAGTTCCTCGAGCGGGAACCGCAGCTCCTGCGTCCCGAGCCCATCGAGGAGTGATGACTGCCGATGATCGCCGTCGATTCGGAGCGGTCCTCGCGCTGATTCTCGGCGTCTTCCTCGCCCTCACGCTGCTGCCCATCAACCTCACCGGACCACTGGGCCGCACCCTCGGCCCGGCGCTCTGGCAGGCATTCGGCATCGGGGCACTCGGCGCCCCGCTCCTCGGTCTCTTGCTCGCCCTTGCAGGCTTCGATCGACTCGCGCGCCTCGACATGAAGCGTGCCGCCATCCTTGTCGTTGGTGCCTCCCTGCTGACCCCGTACGTGCTCGGTGTGCTCTTCCGCGTTGATCAGTCGGTGTTCCTCCCTCCGCCCGACCAGTGGAGCTGGGATGCACGGTTGACAGGCTGGCTGCCTGGATTCCTCGCCCGGGTTGCGCTCGACAGCATCGGTCCGGCCGGCGGCCTGCTCGCCGGATTTGCGGCGCTCACTGGCGTCACCCTCGGCACGCTCCGGTGGCACCCGCTGCACCGGCTCGAGGGTGGGCCGGCGGGCGTGGCGGAGCCGGTTGCGGCGCCGCGACCGGTGTCGGTGGTCGTGCCCGTCATTGAGCCGATGGCGGACGACGACGATCTCGATTTCGACGACGAGAACGACGATGCGTTGGTGGCACCGCTCGCACGTGCGAAGCGGGCACTCCGCCAGCTCACCGGCGCGGCGAAAGTGCCGCGACCCGATGACGACGCGCTGCCGCCGCTCGACCTGCTCGACCTCTCGACGCACACCAGTGGCGACGCGGATGAAGCCGAGTTGCAGCGACTCGGCGACCTGCTCCTCGCGACGCTCAAGACGTTCAAGGTTGAGGGTACGCTCGCTGGCATCACGTCGGGGCCGAGCGTGAGTCAGTTCGAGGTCGTTCCGGCGGCGGGCGTGAAGGCTGGCCGGATCGTCGCACTTGCCGACGACCTCGCGATCACGATGCGCGCGACGTCGCTGCGTGTGGCGCCGATTCCAGGACGCGGCGCGGTTGGCGTCGAGATCGCCAATCCCAATCCGCGGATGGTCACGCTGCGCGAGTTGATCGCGAGCGAGGCGTGGCGCACCTCGACGGCGGTGCTGCCGATTTCACTCGGACGCGACGTCCAGGGACGGCCGGTGGTGGGCGATCTGGCGAAGATGCCGCACCTGCTCGTGGCGGGTGCCACGGGTTCGGGCAAGTCGGTTGCGATCAACACGATCATCACGTCGCTGATCTACCGCTATTCGCCGCGCGAACTTCGGCTGCTGATGGTCGATCCGAAAATGGTCGAGCTCTCGATGTACAACGACCTGCCACACATGCGGCACAAGGTCGTCACCGACAACCACGATGCGGCGCAGGTCCTCAAGTACGCCGTCTTCGAGATGAACCGGCGCTACGCACTGCTGCACGCCAACGGCGCACGCCAACTCGCCGACTTCAATCGGAAGGTGCGCGACGGCAAGCCAATGAAAAACCCGCCCGGTGGCCGCCCGACGCTCACCACCGTGTCGCGCGAACTGGCCGACACCCCGCTCGGCGAGCAGTGGACCGAGGACTACAGCGAGGGAGAACTGCCGATGATCGTGCTGATCGTCGACGAACTCGCCGACCTGATGATGACGGTGCAGTCGGAGGTCGAGACGCCGCTGGCGATGCTGGCGCAGAAGGCGCGCGCGATCGGCATTCACCTCATCCTCGCAACGCAGCGGCCAAGCGTGAACGTCCTCACGGGGCTGATCAAGGCAAACTTCCCCAGCCGGATCGCATTCCGGGTGGCGAGCAAGGTCGACTCGCGCACCATCCTCGACCAGAACGGTGCCGAGGCGCTCCTCGGCAACGGCGACATGCTCTTCCTGCCGCCGGGGCGCAATGAGCCGCAGCGCATCCAGGGGGCGTACATCTCGACCGAGGAAACCGAACGGGTGATGGCGTGGTATGTGGCTCGGCGTGACGGCCCGGCCGATGGCGCTGGCAACGAGCCGGACATCCTCGAGATGGTGCGCAGTCAAGCTGGCGAGGGAGAGGCGGGCGGTGTCGCGGACGGCGGGGCTCGCGACAACCTTTTCCGGCAGGCTGCAGAAACCTGCATCCAGCACCAGGGCGGCTCCACCTCGTTGCTGCAGCGCCGCCTCGGCATCGGCTACGGCCGCGCCGCCCGGATCATCGACCAGTTGCACGACGCCGGGATCCTCGGCCCACCCAACGGGTCGAAGCCGCGTGATGTGGCCGTCGGTCTCCACCAGCTCGACGAGTACGTCTAGCGTTTTCTCCGCCCCACCCCGCACGATCCCGCGTCACAGCTCCGCCGCCACGCAGCGATCGTGGTGGCGTGTCGACCCCCCGCCTCCCCCCTGACCTCTGGACGGATCCCCGTCACCGCGATGGCCTCGAAGCCGAGACCAGGGCAGCCGACTGGTTGGTCGACGCAGGCTGGTTGGTGGTGGCCCGCCGCTTCCCGATGGGCCGCCACGACCTCGACATCATCGCCAGGCAGGGGTCGATGGTCGCCTTCATCGAGGTCAAGTGGCGGAGCGGTCCGGCGTTCGGGCCACCCGAGGCCGCGGTCGGGCAACGCAAGCGCGGGGTGATTGAGCGGGTCGCGTGGTGCTGGATCCTGCGTCATGGGGCCGCCGGCGACATCTACCGGTTCGACGTGATCGCGCTGAGCGGCCCGCTGTCGCGCTGTGAGATCCGTCATATCGCGGACGCGTGGCGACCAGGTTGGAGATAAAGTGGAGCAAAACACTACATATTTAGATCATTGCTTCGGAGTGTGTTCGGTAGTACTTTGTTATCCAGTTAGCGTGTGACGTGAATTCAGTCACTTCCCTACAGCCCGAGAGAGTCCCATGGCCGTCGACGAATCCCGCCTTGAGGCGGACAAGCGCAAGGCGTTGAACCTTGCCATCGCCCAGATCGAGAAGCAGCTCGGCAAGGGTTCCATCATGCGAATGGGGTCCGACGCCCCGCGGGTGCGGGTTGCCGCGATCTCGACCGGGGCTATCAACCTCGACGCCGCCACCGGAATTGGAGGGGTGCCACGAGGCCGGATCACCGAAATCTACGGCCCGGAGTCGTCGGGCAAGACGACGCTTTGTCTCCATCTCGTCGCCAACGTCCAGGCGGCCGGCGGCGTGGCGGCCTTCGTCGACGCGGAGCACGCCCTCGACGTCGAGTACGCGCGCAAGCTTGGGGTCGATGTCGAGAACCTTCTGGTGTCGCAGCCCGATACCGGTGAACAGGCCCTCGAGATCGTCGAGATCCTGGTGCGCTCGGGCGCCGTCGACCTCGTTGTGATCGACTCCGTCGCCGCCCTCGTGCCCAAGGCCGAGATCGAGGGCGAGATGGGCGACTCGCACATGGGTCTGCAGGCGCGGCTGATGAGCCAGGCGCTGCGCAAGCTGGCCGGCGCGATCAACCGCACCAACTGCTCCGTGGTGTTCATCAATCAGCTGCGCGAGAAGATCGGCGTGATGTTCGGGAATCCCGAGACCACCACCGGCGGCAAGGCCCTCAAGTTCTACGCCTCGCTCCGACTCGACATCCGGCGGATCGGCCCGGTCAAGGAGCGCGAGGCGATTATCGGCTCGCGGGTGCGCGTCAAGGTGGTGAAGAACAAGGTGGCGCCGCCGTTCAAGCAGGCGGAGTTCGATGTGATGTTCGACGAGGGGATCTCGCATGCCGGTCTGGTCGTGGACCTCGCCTCGGAATCGTCGATCATCCAGAAGTCGGGGGCGTGGTACTCCTACGGCGACCAGCGCATCGGGCAGGGTCGAGAGAACGCCAAGCTCTTTCTCAAGGACAATCCCGCGTTGCTCACCGAGATCGAGGGGAAGGTCAAGGAATCGCTCGGGATCACGAACGTCGCCGTTCTGGTCGAGGAGGAAGACGGCGAATGATCATCGAGGGACTGGTGCCCGACGCCCGCCGCCCGGGAAGCACCCGGGTGGTGGTTGAGGGACGCCCCGCCTGGACGGTTCCGGCCGACGTGGTGGCCGCCTTGGCGCTGGTGGCTGGCGGGACGCTCTCCGGTTCCCAAATGGAGCGGCTCGATCGCGCCGCCGACGAAGAGGGTGCGTTTCGCTCCGCGCTCCGGTCACTGGAGCGCCGCGCCCACGCCCGGCAGGAGCTCCAGCGCAAGCTGGAGCGAAAGGGGCACACGGCCGATTCGGTCGCCGCTGCGACCGCCCGCCTCGAGCGCCTCGGCCTGCTGGACGACGAGGCGTTCGCCCTGCAATACGTCACCACGCGGTCGTCACGGGGGCGGGGGCCGGTTCGCCTCCGCCACGATCTTCGGTCGCTGGGAATCGCCGACGACACCATCGTGCGTTCCGTCGCCGCGATCCCCACCGATGACGACGACCCGCTCGCGCAGCCCCGTGCGTTGGCCATCAAGCGCGCCAGCCAGCTCGGCGGGCTGCCCCGCGAGACGCGCCGTCGTCGGCTCAGCGCCTACCTCGCTCGGCGCGGGTTCAGCGGCGGTGATGCGCGCCAGGTGATAGATACCGTCCTCGCCGGGATGCAGCACGACGAATAGTCCCGGCAGCCCCGTGGTTCCGGTTAGATTCGCGGGATGCACGCTGCCGACATTCGTCGTCGTTTTCTCGATTATTTCGTGGCCCGGGGGCACTCCCTGGTGCCGTCCTCGACGCTCGTTCCCGCCGACGACCCCACCCTCCTGTTCACGAATGCCGGGATGGTGCAGTTCAAGCGCACTTTCCTCGGCCAAGACCCGCGTCCCTTCGATCGCGCGGCCACCTGCCAGAAGTGCGTGCGTGCCGGCGGGAAGCACAACGACCTCGAGCAGGTGGGCCTGACCAGACGGCACCACACCTTCTTCGAGATGCTCGGCAACTTCAGTTTCGGCGATTACTTCAAGCGCGAAGCGATCGCCTACGCCTGGGAGTTTGTCACCGACCCCGCGTGGCTCGGCATCGAGCCGGAACGCCTCCGCGTGACCGTCCACGAAACCGATGACGAGGCGCGCGCGCTCTGGCGCGAGCAGTCGACCCTCGCTGACAACCAGCTTTTCGGGCTCGGCGATGCCGACAACTTCTGGCAGATGGGCGACACCGGCCCATGCGGCCCGTCATCCGAGATTTTCGTCGACCTGGAGTGGCAACCAGGCAGTCAGCCCGTCACGCTCTCGCGCGCCGAGTTCGAGGCCGCGACCGAGGCGGGCCGGTTCCTGGAGATCTGGAATTTGGTGTTCATGCAGTTCGACCGGTCGGCTGACGGCACCCTGACGCCGCTGCCGAAGCCGAGCGTCGACACCGGCGCCGGGCTCGAGCGAATCACCGCGGTGATGCAGGGCAAGGACGACAATTTCCACACTGACCTCTTCATGCCGTTGATCGAGGATGTGGTGCGGCTGGTGGACGCGCCGTATCCGGGTGGCCCCGAGGGCCACGGCATCTCGTATCGCGTGCTGGCCGACCACGCACGCGCCGTGGCGTTCCTCCTGATCGATGGTGTCTACCCGAGCAACGAGGGTCGCGGTTTCGTGCTGCGGCGGATACTCCGGCGCGCGGTGCGCCACGCCTGGTTGCTCGGGCGGCGCGAGCCGACCCTCGTCGAGTTGATCCCGACCGTTGTGCAGCTCATGCGTGAGGCGTATCCCCAGCTCGTCGAGAAGCAGGACTACATCACGGGGATCGTGCGTCGTGAGGAGGAGCGGTTCCTCGACACCATCGGCGCGGGGCTTTCCCGGCTCGACACGATCTTCGCCGAAGGGTCGGCAACGATCAGCGGCGACGAGGCGTTCCAGCTCTTCGACACCTTCGGTTTCCCGATGGACCTCACCGAGTTGATCGCGGCCGAGCACGGTGTCGCGGTCGACAGTGCGGGGTTCGATCGCGCGATGACCGGCCAGCGCGAACGCAGCCGCGCGGCTCGACACCGTCCTGGCGAGGACGCGGGCGGCGTGAGCATTCACGTGGCGGGCACTGACGACGACACCAGCCGGTTCATTGGCTACACTGATCTTGATGCCGAGACAGCGGTGATCGGTGCAGATATCGAGCACGGCGTGCTGGTGCTGCGCGATTCGCCGTTTTACGCGACGTCTGGTGGCCAGGTGGCGGACACTGGCGTCGTGCGGGGCGACGGTTGGGAGTTCGATGTCGCCGACGTCATGAAGGATCCCGCGACGGGGCAGCGCCTGGTCGGACAGTTCCGCGGTGACGGCCCTCCTGGTGGCTCGGCGGTCGCATCAGTCGATGCGGTGCGACGGGGAGACATCGCCCGGAACCACTCGGCGACACATCTCGCGCATCTGGCGCTGCGACGCGCGCTGGGTGAGCACGTCCGGCAGCAGGGCTCGCTGGTCGAGCCTGGCCGCTTGCGGTTCGACTTCTCCCACCACGGCCCGATCGATCCCGCGCAACTCGCCGAGATCGAGGCGGCGATCAACGCGCTCGTGCTCGACAATGCGGCGGTGGACACCGAGGAAGTGGCGTACCCTGATGCGCTCGCACGGGGAGCAATGGCGTTCTTCGCCGACAAGTACGGCGACGTGGTGCGGGTGGTGACCATCGGCGATTCGATCGAGCTCTGCGGTGGCACGCATGTCCGCACCGCGGGCGAGGTGGGACTCTTCCGGTTCACGGCGCAGGGTGGCGTGGCGGCTGGGGTGCGGCGCATCGAGGCGGTGACCGGCCGGGGCGCACTGGATGCGGTGCGCGCCGTCGAAGACCGGCTCACGGCACTCGGCGCACTCCTCAAGTCGCAGCCCGAGCATCTGGAGCGGCGGATCGATGCATTGCTGGCCGAACGGGACCGGCTCGAGGCGCGGTTGCAGGAAGCGCTGCGAGGCGGCGGGACCGGCGACGCCACCGACCATCAACTCGGCGACGTCACCCTGCGCATCGCGAGCACGGTGGCCGAGGAGCGCGGTGAACTCGGGAAGGTTGCCGACGAGTTCATCGGGTCGGCGCCGGGCGACGCAATCCTGGTGCTGTACAATCGGTCGCTGCCCACCGCCCTCACCGTCGCGGTGACGCCCGGCCTTGCCGCGCGTGGGCGGGACGCCAACCGGCTGATGAAACATCTTGCATCACGGTGGGAGGGGCGGGGCGGCGGCAAGCCCGGATTCGCGAGCGGCTCGCTCGGTGTTGCCAGCGTCGAGGAAACGGTCGCTCCTGCGCTCCCCGCCGTGGTGCAGGAATGGCTGCAGGCACCATGACCGACGATGCGTGGTTCGCAGCGCATACCGATGGCGCACCGGCGCGGTTGCGCGAGCGCGCCGACGAGTTCTTCCGTAACACCGAGCCTGTTGCGCTGCCGCGCCGCCTGGCGATCGCGGCCAACGCGGCGCTCACGACCGCCAGCGGCGCCACGTCGCGCGAGGCGGCGCTCGACCTCCTCGCCGCCGATGCGCTGATCACGCTGGCGCTGCTCGCCGCCGGGGAACGCGACCCGGCGTCGCTGGCCGTCGAGGCGCGCGCCCTGCGCGAACTGGCAGCATGATCGACCTGCATTCGCACCTCCTCCCGGGTGTCGACGACGGCTCGAAATCGGTGCAGCAGTCGGCGCGGGTGCTCAGGCACTTCGCGGATCGCGGCGTGACCCACGTGGCCTGCACACCGCACCTCTTGGCCTCGCGGGTGCCAGCGGGATTTCCGTTGGCGTACGAGAAGGCCTGGGATGCGCTGCGCCTGGTCTGCCCCAAGGAGATCACCCTCCACCGCGGCGTGGAGTTGATGCTCGACCGTCCAGTGCCCGACGAGGTCGCGGAGCGGCGTCTCACCATCGCCGGCTCGCGGTACCTGCTGGTCGAGTTCGCGCGGATGGTGCCGGCGGAGATCGTGGCGCGTGCCCTTGCCGATGTCACCGACCATGGCCTGATCCCCGTGCTGGCGCATCCGGAGCGATACTCATCGTGCAGCGTCGACACCGTGCGTACGTGGCGCGAAGTGGGGACCATCATGCAGGTGGATGCCACCACGCTCACCGCCGAGGGCAGCCGCGGAGAGCGGGCCCGCGACCTGGTACGCCACGGATTGGCCGATATTCTGGCGGGCGACAACCACGGTGATGAACGATGCATCGCGACGGCACTCGACTGGCTCACCGAGCAGGACGGCGGAGACCAGGCGGTGATGATGCTCGACACCAATCCGCGTGCGATCATCGAGGATCGGACACTCTACGAGGTCGATCCGCTGCCCGTGGCGCGTTCGATCTGGCGACGCGTGCGCAACATGCTGGGGGATGGATGAGCGACACTGAGCGGATCGCCGCCGGACTGCACGCGCTGGCCCGCGACGCAGCCAACGTGGCCGCCAACGTGGGCGCCCTCGCTCCCGCAGTCGCTGCAATGCGCCGGACCCTGGCGCAGGGGGGCACCCTCTTCTTTGCCGGCAATGGCGGGTCCGCGGCTGACGCGCAGCACATCGCGACCGAATATGTGGTACGCTTTCATGCCACGCAGCGGCGGGCCCTTCGCGCCGTGGCGCTGACCACCGACACCTCGCTGCTCACCGCCGCCGCCAACGACCTCGGCTTCGAGGAGGTGTTTGCGCGACAGGTGGAGGCGCTGGCTCGTCCGGGGGACACCCTGGTGCTGCACAGCACCTCGGGGAACAGTGCCAACCTGGTGCGCGCCGCGCACCAAGCCCGCGCGATGAACGTGACGGTGGTGGCGCTCCTGGGCGGTGACGGCGGCAAGCTGGCCGGGTGTGTTGACCACGCGTTCGTGGTGGCACCGCGCGGGACGGCCCGGGTGCAGGAGCTGCAGCTCGCGATTCAGCACCAGATCGCCGACATCCTGACGTCCGAGTTCGCGACATGATCTCGCTCGCCGGGCAGCGGGTACTGGTCACGGGCGGATCGCGCGGAATCGGTCGGGCGGTCGCGATGCTCTGCGCCCAGGCCGGCGCTGATGTCGGCGTGACCTACCGCACCCGTCGCGCCGATGCGGAGGCGGTGGCTCGCGAAATCCGGCGACTCGGCCGCCGGGCGTACGTCGGTGGCGGCGACCTCTCCGACGCGAATCGCGTGCACCAGATCTTCGCCGAGGTCAAGGCAGCGTTCGGTGGTCTCGACGGCTTCGTGGCGAATCATGGCGTGTGGCCGGCCGCCGAGACCCCGCTCCAGGTAATGGCGCCCGAACGGTGGCGGGACACGATGCGGAACAATCTCGACGGTGTCTTTCACTCCACCCGGGCCGCGCTCGGCTTGATGGAGGCGGGTGGTCGCGTGGTGATGATCGGCAGCACGGCGGGGCAGCGGGGAGAGGCGTTCCACGCCGACTATGCGGCGACCAAGGGTGCGATTGGTTCGCTGGTGAAAAGTCTCGCCATCGAATGCGCCCCGCGCATCACTGTCAACTGCGTGGCACCCGGGTGGGTCGACACGGAGATGTCGGCACGCGCGTTCGAGGGCGCCGAGCGTGAGCGCGTCGCATCGACGATACCGCTCGGGCGGATCGCCACAGCCGACGACATCGCGGGGCCAGTGCTCTTTCTCCTCTCCGATTTCGCCCGTCACGTGACCGGCGAGATCCTCAACGTGAACGGTGGCAGCGTGCTGTGCGGATGATCATGGCAGGTGGGGCACTTGGGCGCTGACCTCGGACGGCGCACGTTGGACGTTCCGCCGCCGGTGCTCGAAATCCTGCGGCACCTTGAGGCGGCCGGGCACGAGACATGGTGTGTCGGTGGCGCGGTGCGCGACGCGCTCCTTGGCAACCCGCAGCAGGACATCGATCTCGCCACGGCCGCGCTGCCCGCGGAGGTGCGTCGACTGTTTCGCCGCACCGTGCCGGTCGGGATCGAGCACGGCACCGTGGGCGTCCTCGACGACGACGGTGTACTCCACGAGGTCACGACATTTCGCCGCGACGTCACGACCGATGGCCGGCATGCAGTGGTGGCGTTTGGCGTTTCGCTGGATGACGACCTCGCTCGCCGCGACTTCACGATCAATGCGATCGCATACCACCCGCTGCATGAAACGTTCAAGGACCCGTTCAACGGCCGCGGTGACCTCGTGCTCCGCCTCGTCCGCGCAGTGGGGAATCCGGTCGACCGGTTTCAGGAGGACCGGCTCCGGATATTCCGCGCCCTTCGGTTCGCGGCACGGTTCGATTTCGTGATCGATCCCGACACTTTTGCGGCGGCCAGGAGCGAGGCCGCCGCTACGTACCATCTCTCGGCGGAACGGGTGCGCGATGAATGGGTGAAGGGCATCGCGACGGCGGCAGATCCGGCCGCCCTCGCCGGGCTGTGGGAGGACGCGGGCGTGGCGTCGGTGTGGCTCGGCGCGGACGACGTGCTGCCGCTCCGCACGTTGCCGCGAGACCCCGTGCTCGCTCTCGCGGCGTGGCGCCGGCCGGTGGAGCCGATCCTGCGGCGCCTTCGGATGAGCGGAGCAGACATCATGCGCGGGCGGTTGATCGATCGAGGCCCGGCCGCGCCACCGTCGGCTGTTTCGCGCGACGTGCGGCGGTGGCTCGCCGAGGTGGGACCAGCGGCGGATGACCTGGTGCACCTCTCCGCACTGGCCGGTGCTGGGGACGATTGGCGAGCGGAGGTTTCCGCTGCTCGGTCGCGCGGTGACGCCACCTCCCGCGGCGCACTGGCCGTCACCGGCGACGACCTCGTGCAGGCCGGACTCGCCACTCCCGGACCCGACTTGGGGCGCCTCCTCGCCTGGTTGCTGGACCGGGTGCTCGAGCACCCCGAGGCGAACACCCGGGCCGAGCTCCTGCGCCTCGGTGCCACGCGCTCGCGTTCCGATGACTGACCGCGCGGCAGCGTGCGGTGTGGCAACCGCGCCCGCAGCCGTCTCACCGTGCAGTGCAGGGAGATGTGAACGCCTCGCCTGATGGAGGGAGCGATGAAGCAGTGCCCGCAGTGCAGTCGTATCTACCCCGATTCCACGCAATACTGTGGCACCGACGGATCGCTCCTGGTCGCAGCCCCGACTGACGCGATCGACGAATCGCGCTGGAGGCCCAAGGCGGGGAGTGACGCACCGGTGGCGCCCGCAGTGCCGGTGCGCACGCCGGTGGTCGTGCCGGTGGACCCGACGCCGGCCGATCCGGGTGCGCCAACCACGCCGCCATTCCGGTCGTCGCACGTGAAGCATCGGGGTGCGCGACCTGCTCCGATCGCGCTGATTGCCGGCGCGGTAGTCGTGATCGCGGGGTTGTGGTGGCTCTGGGCCCATCCCACCGTCGAGGTCGTCAACCGACTCGCAACCACAGCGACCGTGACGCTGCCGTCGCGGGAAGTTGTCGCGCTTGCCCCCGCGGCCAAGCACTCCGTTCGACTGACACGTCGTGAGCGCGCCATGCGCTGGGAGGTCGTGCCGAATCGCAGCGTGACCCCGGCTGCGGCCGCCATCGACCGTACCACCCGCATCGTATTCCCATCGTGGCCACTCGGCCGCGCACGCGTCGAGCTTGTAGCCGACGCAGATCGGGATCGCTTCGTCGCACCACTCATCACCAACCGGACATCCGGCGACCTCTGTATCCTGGTCAATCGCATCGAAGGCCCGACCGGGCCGCGATGTGACGCGCGCGTGCCACCCGGCAGCCGGGATGTATTCATCGGCTACTACCCGCTGGGCTCGAATTCATCGGTCCGTGCACTGCGCCAGGACGGCGCGGGGGCCACCTATCCGCAGGTTGCCGGCCGAGTGCGACGTGGCTCGGGCGCCGTGCCGCTGTCGTTCGCCGACCGGGACTTCGGCGTTCGGTGAGCAGCGAGCCGTCGCTGTTCGCGCTGCCCGAACCGCTGGCGGCGCGGCTCCGTCCGCGAACGCTCGACGAGGTGGTCGGGCAGGAACATCTGCTCGCCATCGGCAAGCCGCTGGGTGATGCGATCCGAAGGGGCGACGTCGGCAGCATCATCCTCTGGGGACCGCCCGGAACCGGCAAGACCACGCTGGCCAGGGTAATGGCCGCCCATACGGCCCGGGCGTTCGTCCTGTTCAGCGCGGTGTCCGAGGGTGTGCCGCGGGTTCGGGAGATCCTGCGGGAGGCGGAGGATCGGCAACGCCTGGGCCGGGGCACGATCCTGTTCTGCGACGAGATCCATCGCTTCAATCGTGCGCAGCAGGACGCCTTTCTCCCGGCGGTGGAGCAGGGACTCGTCACGCTGATCGGTGCCACGACGGAGAATCCGTCGTTCGAGCTGAATGGCGCGCTGCTGTCGCGCGCCCGGGTGTGGGTGCTCCAGCCGCTTGCCCCGAACGACCTCCGCCGGCTGATCGACCGCGCGCTCGCCGATGCCGACCGGGGCCTCGGCGCGATGCACCTGGTCATGGCCGATGATGCCCGGGATGCCCTCGCCGCGTCGAGCGACGGTGACGCACGCCGTGCGCTCTCGGTGCTTGAGGCCGCCGCGCAACATGTCGGGGCCCGCGGCGTGATCAGCAGGGAGCTTGCACTCGAGACACTCGCGCAGCGCCTCGCCGTGTTCGACAAGCATCGGGAAGCGCATTACGACCTCATCTCTGCGCTGCACAAGGCCGTGCGCGGTAGCGATCCGCAGGGAGCGCTCTACTGGCTCGCGCGTATCATCCAGGGCGGCGAGGACCCGATGTTTGTGGCGCGACGGGTGGTGCGCATGGCCAGTGAGGACGTCGGCCTCGCCGACCCCGAGGCGCTCCGCGTGGCACTCGCCGCGCGTGACGCCTTCCATTTTCTTGGGTCGCCCGAGGGCGAGCTGGCGATCGCCCAGGCCGTTGTCTATCTCGCGACCGCTCCGAAATCGAATCGGGTGTACGTCGCGTGGAAGGCGGCGAGCGCCGCGGCTTCCGAAACTCCGGCTGCGGCAGTGCCGCTACCGATCCGCAACGCCCCGACGGCACTGATGAAGGAACTGGGGTACGGTGCGGGGTACCGATATGCGCACGACGAGGCGTCAGGGTACGTTGCGCAGCAGTACCTGCCCGATTCGCTGGAAGGAGCCGTGTTCTACGAGCCAGGCGTCTTCGGGCACGAACGGCGAATCGCCGATCGCCTGCAATGGTGGGCCGAGCACGGCGCACCCTGATTGGCCCGTGCAGCGCACGCCGTGCGCCGCAACCACCGAGAGGGAGAGGACAGCATTCGCAACCTGATCGACGTCGTCCCGCCGCGCGAGCGCGTGATCCTCGTGGCTGCGCCGCGCAAGGGCACGCCCGACGCGCAGAAGATCGACGAGCATCTCGAGGAACTCGCCCGCCTCGTTGACACCGCTGGAGCCGAGGTGGTGGGGCGGCTGCATCAGCAACTCGCCTCGTCGAATGCCCATACCCTCATCGGGGAGGGAAAGGTCGAGGAGTTGCGGCAGCTCGTGGTCGCGACGACCGCCACGCTCGTGGTATTCGACGAGGAGCTGTCGCCGGCGCAGGGCCAATCGCTGGAGGAACTCCTCAGCACCCGGGTGATGGACCGCGCCGAGATCATTCTCGACATCTTTGCCACGCGGGCCCGCACGCATGAGGCAAAACTGCAGGTGGAGCTCGCGCAGCTGCAGTACCTCCTGCCGCGCCTCACCCGGATGTGGACCCACCTCTCACGGATCCGCGGCGGCATCGGCCTTCGCGGGCCGGGCGAGACGCAGCTCGAGACCGACCGACGGATGATCCGTAACAAGATTGCACTGTTGCGCGACAAGCTGGCCGACGTGGAGCGTCATCGGGAAACGATCCGCGCCGGGCGCACGCCGATGCTCACCGCAGCGCTCGTGGGGTACACCAACGCCGGCAAGTCGAGCGTGCTGCGCGGACTGTCGGGGGAGCACGAAATCCTGGTCGAGGATCGGCTCTTCGCGACCCTCGACACGCTCACCCGCGAGGTTGATCTCGGCGACCTGCTGCGAGTTCGGATGAGTGACACGGTCGGGTTCATCCGCAAGCTGCCCCACCACCTGGTGGCGTCGTTCCGGGCGACGCTGGAGGAAGTGGGACAGAGTGACATCCTGCTGCACATCTGTGATGCGTCGCATCCTGAATGGGAGGACCACCTCGATACGGTGCAGGACGTGCTCAATGAACTCGGTCTCGGCGAACGTCCGCAGATGATCGTCTTCAACAAGCTCGATGCGCTGGAAGATCCCACGGAGTTCGCGTTGATGGCGCGCGATCGATTCCCAGCCGCGATCTTCACGAGCACGATGCACACCGACGGCCTGCAACCCCTCAAGGCCGAACTGCGTGGTCGCGCCGAGGCGATGCGCCCGGCAGTGCGGGTCCTGCTCGATCCCTCCGACGGCAAGCGGCTCGGCTTCCTGCATCGCGAGGGAGACGTGCTGCAGCAGGAGATGGCTGGCGAGCGTCTTGCAGTGGTGGTGCGTCTGGAACCCTGGAGGGCGGAGCAGCTCCGCCGCGACGGGCTCGATGTCCAGGGTGCTGCGGGCACCAGCAACGGCGACACGTCACGGCAAGAGGACTGAATGGCAATACTGGTGACCGGGGCAGCGGGCTTCATCGGCTATCATGTCGCAGAGAAGCTGCTCCAGCGGGGTGACGAGGTGGTGGGCCTCGACAACGTCAATCCTTACTACGATCCGGCGCTCAAGGAAGCGCGGGTGAAGCGGCTCGAGCGATTCCCCGGATTCCGGTTGCACCGGATCGATCTCGAGGATCGCATCGCCGTCGAAGGGCTCTTCGCCGAACATCGTTTTCCCCGGGTGATCCACCTCGCCGCACAGGCCGGCGTGCGCCACTCGGTGACGAATCCGCACGTCTACATCGACAGCAACATCACCGGATACCTCCACATCCTCGAGGGTTGCCGCCACAACGGGTGTGAACACCTCACCTATGCGTCGACCTCGTCGGTGTACGGCTGCAACACAGAAATGCCGTTCACGGTGCACAAGGGTGTCGATCATCCGGTATCGCTATACGGCGCGACGAAGAAGGCGAACGAGTTGATGGCGCACTCGTACAGCCACCTGTATGGGCTTCCGACCACCGGCCTGCGCTTCTTCACGGTCTACGGCCCGTGGGGCCGCCCCGACATGGCGCTGTTTCTCTTCACCAAGGCGATCCTTGAGGGCCGCCCGATCGACGTGTTCAACAACGGGCAGATGCGCCGCGACTTCACGTACATCGATGACATTGTCGAGGGCGTCGTGCGGATCTCAGACCGGACCGCGGCGCCGAATGCCGAGTGGAACAGCGACGCGCCGGACCCGGCCACGAGCAGCGCGCCGTACCGCCTTTACAACATCGGCAATAGCGCACCAGTCGAGCTGATGGACATGATCGGCGCGCTGGAGGATGCGCTGGGCCAGGAGGCGGTGAAGCACTACCTGCCGATGCAGATGGGCGATGTCCCGGCGACGTTCGCCGACGTCGACGATCTCGAGCGCGACGCCGGTTTCCATCCGGCCACACCGATTCGGGAAGGGGTCGGGCGCTTCGTCGATTGGTATCTGGAGTACTTCGGGGATCCTCGCAGCCGCTGAGTCAGTTCGGGCTGAGTGCCTTGCGCCACAGCACGACGAGTCGCTCAGCGATCGCCACATCCCCGTACCGTTCCAGGACCCGCAATCGCGCTGTGTCGCCCAGAGCGATCGCGCGGTGGGGTGAATCCACCACGCCCTGCAGTGCCGCGGCGAGCGTTTCAACGTCGTCAGCATCGAGCACCACTCCCGCGTCACCCACGACATCGGGGAGGGCACCCGATCGCGAGACGATCGGCGCTACACCGTGCGCCATCGCCTCGAGTACCACCTGCCCGTTGGGCTCGACCCACAAGGGCGTGACGCGCGACGGCGCAACCAGGGCGTCAACGGTGGGCCACAACGCCGCCAGCGCCTCGCGTGGCAACGCTCCAAGCCATTCAATGCGTCCCGACAGCCCGAGCCGCTGGGCGTGCGCCTCGAGCGCCTCCTGCTCCGGCCCGGTGCCGATCACCTTGAGCTGCCAGTTGCCGAAGGTCGACCCGAGGGCATCGAGGAACAGATCGATGCCACGTTCGCGGATCAACCGACCAGCTGCCGCGAAGGTTGGGATCTCATGACGAAGCCGACGGACCTTTTCGGGGATCACGAAGCCGCCCGGCGGAACCACGCCCACCGGACGGTCGATCGCGCTGCCCACGAGATGATCAAGCGCGGGTCGAGTTATACCGCCAAATGCGGCCGCGCCCTCCCGCACGCGTTTCGACTGCCAACGGGCGGTCATCCCCCCGGGCCCACCAACACTCGACGTGCCGACCAGCACATACGGCAGCTTCAGGTCGCGGGCGGCCGACGCGCCGGCTTCCGCGGTGGGGGTCCACGGGTCGCCTACGATGTGCAGCAGCGCCGGCTCGGACTCGCGGATCGCGCCGCGCAGTGCCTTGCGCCCCCAGCGAAGGTCCATCGGATCGCTGGTCTGGCCGCGCGCCGTGACATGTCGGTAATGCACGCCGCCCTCGCTCATCGACTCGGTGCGTACCATCGCCACGGTCGGCTCGACGCCCAGTGTGGTGAGGGCACGCAGGACGCCCGGGGGCAGCGGGTCGGGGGCGAGAATGAATATCTTCACCCGACAAAGATGCCGGGGCCGCCGTTAACTTCCACCCCATGCGCATCCTCCAGCTCGCGAAGTACTACTGGCCGCGGTCCGGTGGCATGGAACGGGTGGTTCAGGGACTCGCCGAAACGATCGCCGAGCGCGGTCACGAGGTGGAGGTCGTCGCGGTCACGGCGTTCGGCGATCCACGGCCGGGGCAGAAGCGCCGTGCTTCCGTCAAGCGGGCGTGGTCGTTCGCGCCGATGGGCAGCCAGGAGCTTGCCCCGGCCTACATCGCCGCCGCGTGGTCGCGCGCCGATGTCATCCACCTCCACCACCCCCATTCGCTGGCGGATGTCGCCTATGCGTTCCGGCCCTCGCTCGCGCCGCTCGTGGTCACCCAGCACGCCGACTATCCGAGCTTCCTCTACAAGCTTCCCGGACGCTACGCCCTCCACCGCGCGGAGGCAATCATCGTCCCGAGCTCGGCGCACATCGCCCTCTCGCGCGAGCTGAAGGGATTCGAGCACAAGGTGCACGTCATCCCGTTCGGGATCGACGAGCGGCGCTGGGAGGTCGTCCCGCCGCCGCCGCCCGGCAACCCTCCCCGCGCGCTGTTCATCGGGCGACTGGTGGCGTACAAGGGACTCGACTTCCTGCTCCGCGCCCTCGAGCAGGTGCCGGAACTCCGGCTCGACATCGTGGGCACGGGTCCGGAGCGCAATCGCCTGGAGACGCTTTCACGCGCCCTCGCGATCTCCGACCGGGTGAAGTGGTGGGGGGAATACCCCGACGCCGACCTGCCGCGGCGGATGGCCGATGCGGACTTCCTCGTGCTCCCCTCGGTGAGCGTCGAGGAGATGTTCGGTCTCGTCCTGCTCGAGGCGATGGCGGCGGGTCGGCCGGTGATCACCACTGCCGTGCCCTCCGGCGTCCGCGAGGTGAACACCCACGGCGAGACCGGGCTCGAAGTACCGATACGCGACGTCGATGCACTTGCCGCTGGAATGCGCCAACTCGCCAACGACCCTGAGCTGCGTGACCGACTCGGCAGGGCAGGGAGGCAGCGAGTGCGCGACCGCTTTTCGCTAGAGGCCATGACGACCGCCCACCTCGAACTCTACGCGAAGGTCCGCGGGCCGAAGAAGTAATCGGGGCTCGACACGGGGGGCGAATTGGACGGGGGTGGGGGTATACCGATCAGGAGTGTGGAAAAACAAACCACTTTAGTTGACGCTTGTAACACGATTGTACAAAACAAGTTAGGCCCCGTAGCTCAGGTGGTTAGAGCAGCGGACTCATAATCTGAAGGTCGAGGGTTCGAACCCCTCCGGGGCCATCGCAGGAAACTCGAATGAGGGCAGCTTGTTTGGGCGGTGGGGAGATAGTATCATCCCTCGCGATCAGTCGCGGGCGATTAGCTCAGTTGGTTAGAGCGCGCGCCTCACATGCGCGAGGTCGGGGGTTCGAGCCCCTCATCGCCCATCGGCCCGAACCATCCCGCTGGATGGCGTAGGGCCGCCGAGTCAGTCAGTGAGTGGAGCCTCCCGGGCTGGCTCGGAACGGGAAAACATGATGGCCACGATCCCTTCGGGGGCCGTGGCCATCATCGCAGTTCGACGACCTTTCCGCATCCGATGCACGTTGTGGATAAATCGTGTTGTGGAAAACTATTTGTCGCCAACAGCCTCATCCCACGCCAGCAGGACCTCGTCGGGCGACACTGTCGCCGTGCCTCGTTTCCCGACTTTCACTCCGGCAGCCAGATTTGCCAGCCACGCCGCTTCGCCGATCTCGGCCCCGGTTCCCAGCGCCGCACCAAGCCACGCTGTCACGGTGTCGCCCGCTCCCGAGACATCGAACACCTCGCGGGCGTTGCTCGGCGTCCTGCGGAGGGCATCGCCCGCCGAGATCAGGGCCATGCCATCGGCGCCGAGAGTGAGCAGCATGTGATCGACGGTGAGGCGCTCGCGGGCTGCGGCCAGGTCGGCATCGTCGCCCATGAAGTGGGTGCCGAACGCGGCCTCGAGCTCGCGTCGATTCGGCTTGAAGACGGTCGCGCCGGCATAGTCGAAGAAGTGCCGGCGCTTGGGGTCCACCACGATCGGCACACCCTGCTCGGCGGCCGAGTTGATGAGGGCGCGGGCGAAGCCGGCGTCGATTGCGCCCTTGTCGTAGTCCTCGACGACGACGACGTCGGCCTCGGCGATCGCGTGGTGGGCCGCGGCGTGGAGATCATCCCGGTGCCGATCGGGGATGGGGTTGGTGACCTCGCGATCGATTCGGACGATCTGCTGCCCCTGCGCGACGATACGGGTCTTGGTGGTTGTGGGACGCCCCGGGACGGTCAGCAGGCCCGCGGTATCGATGGCGCGGGCCGAGAGTGCCTCCCGCAGTGCATCGCCCGCGCTGTCGTCGCCCACCACCGCCACCAGCGCTACGGACGCGCCGAGCGCTGCGAGGTTCGCGGCGACATTGCCCGCCCCGCCGGGAACGGCCATTTCCGATTCCATGGTGACCACCGGGACCGGCGCCTCGGGCGAGACCCGATCGGCGTCGCCAATCAGGTAGCGGTCGAGCATCGCATCGCCCACAACCACGACGTGGACATTACGCATGGCGCCCAGGATCTCCAGGAGGCGGTCACGGCTGAGCGGGGCGAGAATGTCAGTCATCAGGGCTCCAGGGTATTCGTGCCGGTGCAATACTATCGGCAAAGGGATAACGGGCGCGACCGCGCCCGGGTATCTTCGCCGTTCATGCCGGAACTTACCGTAGTGACCACCCGTGGCCCCCTGGTCGAGTCGCGCCATCGCATATCAGCGGCTGTCGTGGACGCGACGGGGCACTTGGTGGCCGAGTCCGGCGACCCCGATCTCGTCACGTTCTGGCGCTCGGCCTCGAAGCCGTTCCAGCTCCTCCCGCTGGTTGCCGCGGGCGGTGTCGATCGGTTCGGTCTCGACGCGCAGATGCTCGCGCTCGCGTGCGGGTCACACAACGGCGAGCTTGTCCACCGCGAGGTCGGCGCGCGCTGGCTCGAGGCCGCCGGACTCCGTGAGGAGCAACTCGCGTGCGGCGGCCACCCGTCGCTGCTCGCGAGGCTCGCCAACGAGATGATTCGCAGTGAGATCACGCCGACACCGCTGTGGAGCAACTGCTCGGGCAAGCACGCGTCGCTCCTCGCACAGGCCACTATGGAAGGGTGGCAGCTGGACGGGTATGAGCAACGCGGCCATCCCGTGCAGGATCGGGTCGAGGCAACCGTCTCCCGATGGACGGCCACACCGCGTGGCGAGCTTGAATGGGGTGTGGATGGCTGCACCGCCGCCGCCGTGGCACTGCCACTGCGGGGGATGGCAACCGGGTATGCCCGTCTGGGTGCCGATCCCGATCCGGCGTTGGTGATCGTTCGCGATGCCATGATGCAGGAGCCATACATGGTCGCGGGTGCTGACCGTCTTGATACCGCATTGATGCAGGCCTGGCCCAACAGGATCGCGGTCAAGATCGGCGCGGGCGGGGTGTATAGCGCGGCGCTGCCGACGCTCGGGCTTGGCATGGCGCTCAAGGTCGGCGACGGCGACATGAAGGCGGCGGGTCTCGCGCTGGTTGCCATGCTGCAGGATATCACCGCGCACGTCGATCCTCAGGGCGACTGGTCGGTGGCCGGGCTCGAGCGCTGGAGTGCGCCGCCGATCCGGAATACCAGGGAAGAGATCACGGGCGGGTGGGATGTGCAGGGCTGCCTGCGATACTGCTGACTTCAGGGAGGAACAGGATGGCAGAACCGCGCAACGTGCTTGACGAGCGCACCGAGGCACTGGTGGCGCTGGCCGCCGCGATCGCCCAGGGTGAGGAAACCGGCATTCGTGAGCGGGTCGCTGACGTTGTCGAGGCGGGCGTGCCACGCGTATGGGTGGACGAGCTCATCCTGCAGTCGGTGCTGATGGTCGGGTATCCCCGCACGCTCATCGCAGCCGGCCTGTGGCGCAAGGCCGCCGGGGTGCCGGCGATCAACGGCGATAGCGACATCAATTACGACGCGCACGCCGAGTGGACCGCGCGCGGCGAGGTCACGTGCCGTGAGGTGTACGGCGACAACTACACCAAGCTCCGCCGCAATGTCGCTGACCTCCATCCCGCACTTGATGCGTGGATGCTCACCGAGGGATACGGCCGCACGCTATCTCGACCCGGTCTCGAGCTCAAGTTGCGCGAGTTCTGCGTGATCGTGCAGACCGCCGTGCTCGACACGCCGCGCCAGCTTCACTCCCACCTCCGCGGTGCGCTCAACGCCGGCGCCACGTTCGACGAAGTCGAGGCGGTCCTCGGCATCGCCAATCCGCTGGTCCCGCACGATCACTGGACCGCGGTCAAGGATCTCTGGGAACAGGTGCAGGACGCCTGGAACATCCTCTCGTGAGCTTTGTCGACCAGGTCACCGTGGAGATCAAGGCAGGGCGGGGCGGAGACGGCGCATCGTCGTTCGCGCGGTTCAAGTTCAAGCCGAAGGGTGGTCCCGATGGCGGAGACGGAGGGCACGGCGGGTCGGTGTACGTACGAGCCAATTCGAACCTGTCGACGCTGCTCGACTATCGCTATCGCGCGTCGTGGAAGGCCGCTGACGGGGTGCACGGCAAGGGGCGCACCTGGACCGGCGCCAGTGCGGACGACATCCACCTTCCCGTTCCCCCGGGGACGGTGATCGCCGATGCCGACACCGGTGAGACCCTCGGTGAAGTGCTCCACGCGGGCGATGAGTTGCTCGTGGCGCGCGGCGGCGGCGGCGGCCGGGGCAACGCGCGATTCGCCACGGCGACCCACCAGGCTCCGCGTGAGTGTGAGCCGGGACGCGCTGGCGAAGAGCGTCGCCTCTCGCTCGTCCTCAAGCTGATCGCCGATGTGGGACTTGTCGGGGAGCCCAACGCGGGAAAAAGCACCCTTCTCTCGGTATTGAGTGCCGCTCGCCCCAAGATCGCGGACTATCCATTCACCACGCTCGAACCGAACCTCGGCGTCGTGGGGCTGTCGGGCTCGCGGTCGTTCGTGGTGGCGGACATCCCCGGCATCATCGAGGGTGCCCACGCCGGCAAGGGACTCGGGCTCAAGTTCCTGCAGCATGTCGAGCGAACCCGGTTGCTGGCGTTCATGGTGCCGGTCGATGCGGAAGATCCGCAGGCCGTCTTCGAGCAGCTTCGTCGTGAGGTGCAACTGTACTCGCCGGTGCTGGCCGAGACGCCCCACGTGCTCGTCCTGACCAAGCGCGACTTGCTCCCTGACGAGAGCGACGACCCGGTTGTTGGTGCACCGGACGCGCAGTTCATCACCACGATCTCGAGTGCGGCTGGTTTTGGTCTCGATGCCCTGAAGGAATCCCTCTGGACCGCGGTGCAGGCGGTTCGCGACACCGAATCAGGAACCGCCGAGCGCACCGATGCCGATCTCTTCGACGATCTCCCCAGCGATGGTGGCCACGCGACCGGTTGACCCGGACGAGCGCGGCGCGTGGCTCGCGCTGGCGTCGATCGTCGGCCTCGGCCCGCGGCGCATGGCCGCACTCCTCACCGAATTCGAATCGGCATGCGGCGTCCTTCGAGCGCCGCATCGCGCATTGCTGGGGGTTGCCGGAATCCCACCAGCGATTGCGCGCGCCATCGGCCGCACCGAGCCGTCCGATGGTGCCACGCTCGAGCACGCTGCGTCCGAGGTGGGTCAGCAGGTCCTGACCCCTGCTGACGCCGGCTATCCGGCCCTCCTCCGGGCGATTCCCGACCCGCCGCTCACGGTGTATGTGGTCGGTGATCCCGCGATCTTCAGCCGACCCGCGGTGGCGATCGTCGGCAGTCGTGATCACACCAGGTACGGCGAACGCGTCGCGGCCACCATGGGAGGCGCTGCCGGCGCGGCGGGCGTGGTGGTGGTAAGCGGGCTGGCGCGGGGCCTCGACGCGGTGGCCCAAGCTGCCGCGCTCGACGCCGGCGGCACCACCATCGGCGTGCTCGGCCACGGTGCCGACATCGTGTATCCGCGGAGTAACGCTGCGCTGTTTCGGCGGGTGACTGCGCTGGGCATGCTGCTCACTGAATACCCGCCGGGCGCCGAGCCCACGGCCGGTTCGTTCCCCCGGCGCAACCGTCTGATCAGCGGCCTCGCCCGCGCGCTGGTGGTGGTCGAGGCCGCGGATGGCTCGGGCACGATGATCACCGTCGCGATGGCGCTCGAGCAGGGACGCGAAGTGTTCGCGGTGCCCGGTCCGATCACCGGCGAGTCGTCGCGCGGGACCAACCGCTTGATTCGCGACGGTGCGACCCCATTGCTCGGACCCGAGGACCTGCTCGCGATATTCGGTGCGTCTGCCGCCGTCCCCGCGCCTGCGTCTCCTGAATGCACGCTGAGTGTCACGGAGGCGCGGGTGTTCGGTGCCCTGGACACCGAGCCGCGCCACCTCGATCAGGTCGCGCTCGCGTCGGGCCTTCCGGTGGGAGAGCTCCTCGGCACCCTGCTGGGGCTCGAGCTCGGCGGGCTTGTCGAGCAGCTTCCGGGGTCCCGGTACCAACGACGTTGAACGGGGCGGTGTGATCCCTCCGCTTACGTTTGACCTCTCATGCATCTCTACGTCCACGTCCCGTTCTGCGCGCGTCGCTGTTCGTACTGTGATTTTTCGATCGCGGTACGGCGCAGCGTTCCGCACCAGCGTTTCGTCGACGCAATCCTCGCTGAATGGCGAACGCGGACAGCGACCCAGCCGCCGCTGGTGCTCGACACGCTCTATTTCGGCGGGGGCACGCCATCGCGACTGGCACCTGCCGCGCTCGGCGCGCTGATTCGCGGTGTCACCGGTGACGCCCCCCTCGCACCGGGCGCCGAGGTCACGATCGAGGTCAATCCCGACGACGTGACGTCCGACGCCGTGGCTGCCTGGGTCGCGGCCGGCGTCAATCGCGCGTCACTCGGCGTCCAGAGCCATGAGCCTGGCGTGCTCGCGTGGATGCATCGGACGCACGGCGCGGAGCAGGTTGCTCCGGCGATGGCGATGCTTCGTGACGGCGGGATCGACAACATCTCGGTCGACTTGATCTTCGCACTGCCGCCCGAGGTCGAGCGTGACTGGGACCGGGATGTGGCGCGCACCCTCGAACTCGAACCGACTCACGTGTCGCTCTACGGACTCACGACCGAGCCGCACACGCCGCTGGCGCGCTGGCGTGAACGCGGGTCAGTCACGGCGATCCCCGATGAGGTGTACGCGGCGCAATATCTGGCGGTCCATCGTGCATTGCATGCGTGCGGGTACGAGCATTACGAGGTGTCGAATGCTGCCCTCCCGGGGCGGCGCTCGCGACACAACTCGGTGTACTGGAGCGGCGCGGACTACTTGGGACTGGGACCGTCTGCCCACTCGCTGGACGGCGCCACTCGCTCATGGAACATCCGCGCATGGGAGGCCTACGCGGTCGCGCTTGAAGGCGGGCACGTGGCCCGGGAGGGGTTCGAGGTGCTGGGACTCCGCGAGCTTGGCCTCGAATCGGCGTACCTGGGATTGCGGACGGACGCCGGTCTCGACCGCTCCCGGATCGGCGAATCCGCGCTCCGACAGTGGGTTGAAGCGGGGTGGGCGGAAGAATCGGGTGGCCGGGTACGGCTCCGGGCCGAGGGGTGGCTCCGGCTCGACGCGCTGGTGGCATCGTTGGGGGATTTCTAGGTTTCTCCCCATGGCAGACGCTGAATCGCTCACCGATCGGGAACGCAGGGTTCTCGAGGCGGTCGTTGAGATCTACATCGCGACGGCTGAACCGACCGGTAGCCAGACGGTCGCGCGCCGGTCTGCGTTGGGGATCTCACCGGCCTCGATCCGCTCGTCGATGAGCGATCTCGAGGCGAAGGGGTATCTCTATCACCCGCACACCAGCGCGGGGCGGATCCCGACCGACCGGGCCTACCGGATCTACGTTGATGCGCTGATGCGCCGCCTGCCACCGGACCTGCGGGCGCGCGAGACTCTCGAGGTCGAGTTGGGGGCTGCCGCTGCAAGCGAGCAGTTCGTGGCCCGCGCGGCGCAGGTGCTCGGGATCCTGACGCAGGAGTTGGGCGTTGCGGTGGCACCGTCACTCGACGAGATCGTGCTCGACCGCATCGACATCGTGGCGGTGTCGACCGATCGCCTCCTGCTGGTGCTGAACCTCCGGAGCGGCGCGGTCAGGACGATCTACGTGCGGGTGCCCGGCACGATTCCGCGCGGCCAGGCTGACGCGGTGCAGCAGATTTTGAACGAGCGACTGGCGGGCCACACGCTGCGGGAGATTCGTGCGACCGTCGCCGACCGACTTCGCGACGTGGGTGCGCGCGCCGACGTGGCCGAGTTGCTCGACATCATTCTTGCTGAGGGCGATGGGCTCTTTGACCTGGAGGAGAGTGAACCGGTGATGCTCGGCAGCGCGTCGATGCTGGTCGACCAGCCGGAGTTCTCGTCGAGTGAGCGGATGCGAAACCTGCTCACGCTGACGGAACGCCGTGACGTGTTGCGCGAGGCGCTCGCGCAGCGACGGCATGATGGCATCACGATCACGATCGGTGACGAACATGGGGAGCCCGGGTTGTCCGGCTTCACGCTCGTCACTGCGACGTACCGGCGGGGTGGCGCAACCGGCGTCATCGGTGTGCTCGGGCCGACCCGCATGCCCTATGAAAAGATCATCGGCCTGGTGGAACACACCGGCCGCCTTGTTGAGGACTTTCTGCAGTGATCGATTACTACGAAGTACTGGAAGTGACGCGCGAAGCGAACGGCGACGAAATCAAGAAGTCGTATCGTCGACTCGCCATGGATTACCATCCCGACCGGAACGCGTCGCACGACGCGGAAGAGAAGTTCAAGGAGCTGTCCGAGGCCTATCAGGTGCTTTCGGATCCGAACAAGCGCTCGCACTACGACCGCTTTGGTTCGGCGCCGGCGGGGGCGCAGGGCTTCGGCGGGTTCGAGCACGTTGACCTGAGCGAGGCGCTCAACATCTTCATGCGCGACTTCGGTGGATTCTCCGGCTTCGACGGCATCTTCGGCGGCCGTGAGCAGGTCGATCCGCGACGCGGTCAGGATATCAAGATGACGGTGCGCCTGACACTGCAGGAGGTGGCGCAGGGCGCCAAGCGGAGCATCAAGCTCAAGACGCTCACCGCGTGCGACGTCTGCGCGGGAAGCGGGGCCGCCGCGGGAACGACCCCGACGCGCTGCGGATCCTGCTCGGGAAGCGGCGAGGTGCGCCGCGCGGCCCGCTCGATGTTCGGCCAGTTCGTGCAGGTTGGCCCGTGCCCGACATGTCATGGCGAGGGCACGAAGATCGGCAGCCCCTGCGAAGTCTGTCGCGGCGATGGTCGCGTCAAGGGTGAGCGCACCGTGTCCGTCGACATTCCCGCCGGCGTGTCGAGCCAGAACTACCTCACGCTCCGCGGCCAAGGCGCGGCAGGTCCGCGCGGCGGCCCCAATGGCGACCTGATCGTGATGCTCGACGTGAAGGAGGACGACCGGTTTACCCGCGATGGCGAAGACCTGATCCACGACCTCCCGATCTCGTTCTCGCAGGCGGCGCTCGGTTGCACCGCGACCATCCCCACGCCATGGGGCGACGAGCCACTGGGCGTGCCTGCAGGCACCCAGAACGGCAGCGAGTTCAGGGTTCGCGGCAAGGGGCTGCCACGGCTGGGCGGCAAGGGCGTCGGTGACGTGCATATCCGGGTGCACATCTGGACGCCCGATGACCTCAACGATGAACAGCGTCGGCTCTTCGCTGAACTCTCGATGCACGAAGGCGAGGGCCCGAGCCGCCAGGGCGGTTTCTGGACCAAGCTCAAGCAAGCGCTGGGAGCGTGAGCAACGCCTGGTGGCGACTCGCCGTTACGTGTGATCCGGACGATACCGAGACCGTTGCAGCGGAACTCGTGACCATGTCCGGGCACGCCGTCGAGGAAGCGGGCGCGGGGAATGTGCTCGCGGTTGCTGGTTCGGAGCCGGAAGCCCGCACGATGCTCGACACGCTCGGCGCCGCTCGCCATGGGATCACCGGCACGATTACCGCGCTGGCGCCGGTCGATTGGTCGGTTCGCTGGCGTGACGGGATCGCCGCGCGACGCTTCGGCCGCCTCGTGCTCTCGCCGTCGTGGATCACGCCCGAGCTGCACGGGGGCGATGTCGGCGTGGTGCTCGACCCGGAGAACGCGTTCGGCAGCGGTGAGCACGGCTCGACCCGCGCCGCACTGGCCCTCCTCGAGCGCCACATCCGTTCCGGCGACACCGTGCTCGATCTTGGAAGCGGGTCAGGCATCCTCGCCATCGCCGCCGTGCAGCTCGGCGCCGCCACTGCCATCGGGATCGAGGTGGATCCGGAGTCCAATCCGGTGGCGGACGCGAATGCGGACCGCAACGGGGTCGCAGACCGCGTTGCGTTTCTGCTGGGCGACGCGGGCGAACTCGCCGTCCTGGCCGGGCCCGCGCGCATCGTCTGCTCGAACATCCTGCGTACGGTCAACACCATCCTGCTTCCGCAGATCGCCAAGGCGCTGGCACCCGACGGCATTGCGATCTTCGCAGGGATGGAGGACATGGAGGAGGAACTCTTCCGACCGGTGCTGCGCAACGCCGGGTTCGTGGTGATCGATGATCAGCACGACGCCGGATGGTGGGGCGTGGCAGCCCGCCTCGCATGATCACGGTGCTGGTACCGCCCGGTGAACATCGGATCGGTGGATTTGTCGAGCTCGACGATGAGGAGTCGCATCATCTGCAGGTGCGCCGGGTGCGCGACGGCGAGCGCTGTGCGGCACTCGACGGTGCCGGCGCCGTCATCGGTGGTACGTTGCAGCGCGGCTTGCGCCGCTGGCAGATCGCCATCGAGGACCTCACGCTTCACGCCAAACCGGCGGGCACGGTGCTCGCCGTGGCGGCAGGGGACCGTGACCGCTTTCTCCTGCTCGCTGAGAAGGCCACGGAACTCGGCGTTAGCCGAATTGTGCCGCTGGTGACCGCACGGCAACGCAGTGTCGAGACCCGCCTGCGTGAGGTTGTGCTCGATCGAGTGGTCCGCCGCGCTCGTGAAGCATGCAAGCAGAGCGGCAACCCGTGGATCCCCGAGGTCGTCCCGATCACCGCGCTCGAGGACCTCACGCGCGGGTCTGGATGGTTTGTTGCGGCACCCGGCGCCGCCCCGTGCCCGGCGATCGCCACGGACCAGGTTGTGTCGTGGCTGATCGGTCCCGAGGGTGGCTGGACTGACGTCGAGGATGAGTTCATCCGGGGCACACTCGGCGCAACCGCGGTCGGCCTCGCGCCGTTCGTGCTGCGCTTCGAGACCGCAGCAATCGCCGCCGCGGTGATGACGATCGACCGCCGGGCACGAACGTGACGCACCATCATTCACCATCGGTCATCCGTTCTCAGTTCACCGTTCACCGTTCACCGTTCACCGTTCACCGTTCACCGTTCTCTAGTCTCTAGTCTCTTCCAAGGCCCCCATGTCCTGCATCTTCTGTCAGATCGCGGCCGGCGAGATTCCCGCTGAGATTCTTGGCCGCTCCGAGCGCGCCATTGCATTTCGTGATCTGAACCCCCAGGCGCCCATTCATGTGCTTGTGATCCCGATCGATCATGTCGGGAGCGCTGCCGAGGTGGATGGAGTGGACGGGGAGGCCATCCTGGGGGCTGTCATGCGTCTGGGCGTCGAGGTGGCCGACGGGCTCGGCCTCGCCGAGAATGGGTACCGGTTTGTTGTCAACACGGGGGCGGACGGCGGACAGACCGTTCCACACCTCCACGTCCACCTCCTGGGTGGCCGCCAGATGCGGTGGCCCCCCGGCTGAGGGGCCCGGCCAGCTTGCCGGATCTCCGCTTGAGGCCTAGCTTTGCAGGTCTATCCATTGACCGGTCCCTTCGTTGGGGCTTTGAGAGAGGTGATTTCAGGACATGTCAGAAGTCGTCATCCACGAGGATGAGAGTTTCGAACGGGCGCTCAAGCGTTTCAAGAAGAAGTGCGAGAAGGCCGGGATCCTCTCCGACCTCCGCAAGCATCGGCACTACGAGAAGCCGAGCGAGAAGCGGAAGCGCAAGATGAACGCCGCGCAGCGCAAGACGCGCCGCGGTCGCTCGCATGCCTGAGCTTGCTGATCGCCTCCGCGCCGATCAGGTGATCGCGCGGAAGGAATCGAACAAGGACCGGACCGTGTTGCTCGGGACGGTCCTTGCTGCATTGATGAATCGGGAGATTGAGTTGTCGCGCCCGCTGTCCGATGACGATGTGGTGGAGATCCTCCGCCGACAGATCAAGCAGCGCCACGACTCGATCGAGCAATACACGGCGGGAAACCGCGCCGACCTGGCAGATTCGGAATCAGCCGAACTGGCGGTGTTGCGCGGTTACCTGCCACCCGAAGTCGATCCATCGGAGATTCGTGCGGCGGCCGCGCGCGCGGTGGCCGATGGACAGACCAGCCTGGGTGGAGTGATGGGGGTGCTGATGGCGCAGTTCAAGGGAAAGGCCGACGGCCGCACGATCAATGAGATTGCCCGCGAGGCGCTGCAGAAGGGATGAGCGTCACACCACTCTCCCGGCACGGGGTGTCGTCCTCCAGCGAGGGCGACACCCCGTCGACATTGCACCCCGGTCCCACCGAGGGCGCGTTGCAATCAATCGAGTTCGGCGCCGTGCTTGAACTCGTGGCCGATCACGCCGCGGGGGCGCTCGGCGCGTCGGCGATCCGCGGCCGTCGTCCGCAGACCGACGTGAGGTGGATTCGCGACGAGCTTGCTGACGTCGGCGAGGTACTCGCCGTGCTTCGGCGTGGCGACCTCGTCGTGGTCTCGCCCGTTCCCGATATCCGCACCGCGCTTGGTCGACTGCGACTTGATGGCGCGGTGCTCGAGCTCACCGAGCTCGCCACCGTGCGGGTGACCCTGATTGCGACCCGGACGATGCTTCGGGAAATGGATCGGCTCGACGAGGCGTGCCCGCGCTTGGCGGCGCGGCGCGCGGCACCGATCGATCGCGTCATCGAGCGCGCGCTCGAACAGGCCGTCAGTGAAGACGGTGAGCTGCTCGACAGCGCCAGTCCCGCCCTCGCCGCGGCACGCCGGGAGGTGCATGCCTCGCGGGAGCGGTTGCTGCGTCGCCTCGAGGGAATGCTGCGCGAGATGGACGCCACCGCGCTGCCGTCGGGCGCGACCGTCACGATGCGCGGTGGCCGCTACGTGATCCCGGTGCGGCGGGACGCGCGCCAGCGCCCCGATGGCATCATCCACGACGAGTCAGGCAGTGCGGGGACGCTGTTCATCGAGCCGACCGCCGCGATCGCGCTGGGCAATGCGATGCGCGCCGCCGTCATCGACGAGGAGCGCGAGACACTCAAGGTGCTTCGGGACCTCACCGAACGGCTGCGCCCGGCACGCCCCACGATCGTGGCACTGCATGCCATGGCGGTCGACGTCGACGTCATCAGTGCCCGGGCAACCTGGGCACTGGTGAGCGCAGGCGAGGTGCCGCTGGTACACGAGGTTGGTGGACCGCTCGACCTGCGCGATGCGCGCCACCCGCTCCTTCTCGCCCGGGGAATATCCGTCGTCCCGTTCGACCTCGCGCTCGACCCGGGTGAGCGCACCCTGCTCATCTCCGGTCCCAACACCGGCGGCAAGACCGTGCTGCTCAAGGCAACGGCCCTGATGCTCGCGCTGGCGCAGTCCGGGATCGTGCCGCCCGTGGGCGCCGGCACCGAGCTGCCGGTGGTGCATCAGATGTTTGTCGACATCGGCGATCACCAATCGCTTGCCGACGACCTGTCGACGTTTGCTGCGCACGTCGCCGAGCTCCGGCGCATCCTCGACGGAGCCGATGCGTCGACCCTGGTCGTGCTCGATGAGGTCGGGTCAGGGACCGATCCCGCCGAAGGCGGTGCGCTGGCGATGGCGGTCCTCGAGACCCTCACCCGGCGCGGTGTGCTCACGCTGGCCACGACGCACCTCGGCGCGCTCAAGACCCTGGCATCGCGGACACCGGGCGTGGTGAACGGCTCGCTGCAGTTCGATGCGGCGACCCTTTCCCCGACGTATCGATTCACGAAGGGGATCCCCGGCCGTTCGTACGGTATTGCGATCGCCCGTCGTCTGGGCGTCGACCCCAAGGTCGTGGCTGCCGCCGAGGCGCTGGTCCCCGAGGCAGAGCGCGACCTCGACCAGTTGATTGCGTCGGTCGAGGCGCGCGAACAGGCACTCCACAAGCTCGACGTGGCGCTGCAGGAGCGGACCATCGATATCGACGCGCGCGAGGCAGTGGCTGCAAGTCGGGCCACCATCCAGGATGAGCGCGACGTCACCCTCCGCACCCGCGAGAAGGAGGCTGAGCGTGAGCGTGCCCGGCAGGCGAAGGCCTACCTGCTGGAGGCGCGCAAGCGGGTCGAGGCGGCGCTCTCGATGGCGCGCGGCGCGGCGGACGAGGCGGCGGGGAAAGAGGCCCGGCGCCTGGTCGAGGAGGGAGTGCGGGAGGAGTCACGACGCGCTGATGACGACGTGATCGAACTCGACGGCAATGCGTCCGCAATCAATGTGGGCGATCGCGTCCGACTCGGCACCGGAAGCACCGGCGATGTCGTCGAGCTGCGCGGCGATGGTCGCGCAGTGGTGCTCGTCGGCGCGATGCGGCTGGTGGTGCAGTCTGTGTCGTTGACACCGGTCGCGCAGCGCGAGCGCCGCGTTGTCGCAGAAGCACCGATGCTCGGCGACGCC
>JBKJMX010000087.1:0-5966 GCA_046596135.1 Gemmatimonadales bacterium | reverse complement strand
AGGGTGCATTTGCCCTCTGGCTCACCACCCGGGTCGCGCTGGATACGGCGGCAGGATCGACCGATGGCGAGAAGGCATTGCGACGGCGGGTCGCCCTCCTTCGCCAGCGCCTGCAGGCACTGGTGATCCCCCGCCCGCTTGAGCGCGGGCTGCGGACGGCCATCGCGTACCTCGAGGAAGGCACCGCCACGGCGGCTCGGATAGCACTGACCCAGTTGGTGGCGCCGTCGCGGGATGCCCTTGGACAGAACGCCGCCGATGCGGTAGCATCGGCGGCGAAACTGGTTCACGAACGTGGCGTGGCGAAGCCGGGCAGCTAGTCCTGCGGCTTGGCCTGCGGATCGTCCGGCAATGGTACGCTGGTCCGGGGCGGAAGCGGCTGGCCCTGTGCCCCCACCGGATCGGGGATGGCCGGATCGGGCTTCCGATTGGGGTCACCCTGCGCACCGGCAATCGTGACCAGGCTGTTGTTCACGTCGACCGGCTGGACCGTCACCCACATCGACGGCCCATCCTGCTCGACATAGAACGACGTGACGTTGCCCGAAACCCCCTCATTGATCAGGCGGTACGGCGCCGCTGCGAGCACGGCCCGGTAATACGCGACCACCGAATCCGACGGTGAACTGGAGGTGAAGACCAGCTTGAGCGCCTTGTCAGCCCGTTCGGACGTGACCGGCTCGGCGTTCGGCGGGAACGGGATGTTGGGCAGTATCGCCTCGAGGGGCGGTCCCGCCGGCGGGACAGGAGCGGCGTCGCCACCCTTGCATCCCGCGAGCATGGCCGCGGCAGCCAGAGCCATCAGGTGTGTAATTCGCATCCCCCAACCGTAGCGCCGCGCCCGGCAGCGGGCAAGCAGGTCGCGTTGCCGCACCGTTCGCCGATTGCTACTGTTCCCGGTCTGACGCGAGGAGGCGCCGGTGGCAGGTCACAGCAAGTGGAAGACGATCAAGCGAAAGAAGGCGATCACCGACAACCGGCGCGCCTCCACGTGGACCAAGCTGATTCGCGAAATCACCGTCGCGGCGAAGGCCGGCGGCGGGGATCCGGCCGGCAATGCCCGCCTCCGCAAGGCGATCGACGACGGCAAGGCCGGGAACATGCCGGCAGAAAACATCGAGCGCGCCGTCAAGAAGGGGACTGGTGAGCTCGAGGGCGCCACGTACGAGGAAGTGACCTACGAGGGCTACGGTCCGGGCGGCACCGCGCTCCTGATCGAGGCGTCGACCGACAACGCCAACCGCACCGTCGCCGAGATCCGGCACGCCTTCTCGCGCAACAACGGCAACCTCGGCGCCAGCAACTCGGTCGCGTGGATGTTCGACCGCAAGGGACAGATCGTCCTCCCGGCATCCGGCGCCAACGAGGAGAAGGCGATGGAGGATGCCCTCGAGGCCGGCGCCAGCGATTTCATCGTTGACGGCGACCTGTTCGTGGTGAGCACCGAGCCGAACGACTTCCATGCGGTGATCGACGGACTTCGGACAGCGGGCTACACGCCCGAGAGCGCCGAGATCGAGATGATCCCGCAGAACGTGGTGCGACCGGAATCGGTCGAGGCGCAGAAGGTGCTCAGGTTGATCGAGGTGCTCGAGGAGCTCGACGACGTCTCCAAGGTGTTCACGAACCTCGATGTCGACGCCCTCGACCTCGAGGAAGCCGGCGCCTGACGATGTCCGGCCGGCTGGTCGTGCTCGGCATCGATCCTGGCACCGCCATCATGGGGTACGGCGTGGTGTCGGGCGTGCCGGGTGGCATGGCCCGGCTGACGGAGTGCGGAGTCGTGCGGACGCCCGCAACCGCTTCCTTCGCCGCGCGCCTCGGCACCGTCTACGACGGCGTGTGCGAGCTGATCGCACGACACCAGCCCGACGCCATCGCAGTTGAAGGCCTCTTCCACGGCCGCAACGCCCGCAGTGCACTCCTGCTCGGGCATGCCCGGGGTGTGGTGCTGCTGGCAGCGGGACAGGCAGTCCGGCCGGTGATGGAGATCTCCCCTGCGGAGGTGAAGCGCGCCGTCACCGGAACGGGGGCAGCCGGGAAGGCACAGGTGTCGGCGATGGTGACCCGACTCCTCGGCCTCGCCGCCGCGCCCACTCCCGCCGACGCCTCCGATGGCGTGGCGATCGCCCTCACCTGCCTCATGCGGATGCAGCCACGCGCCCGACTGGGCACAGGGGCACCGCGGTGATCGCGTCGGTCACGGGGGTGCTCGCGCAGCGGGAACCAGCTGGTGTCGTGGTCGAGACGGCTGGTGGCACAGGCTACCTCGTCTACGTTCCGGTCGGCGTGTTCGAGCGGCTGCCACAGGCTGGAGCGAACATTCGCCTTCACACCGAGCTGGTGGTACGCGAGGACGACTGGTCGCTGTATGGCTTCGACAGCACCAGTGAGCGCACGGTGTTCCGCCGCCTGATGGCGGCGAGCGGAGTCGGCGCGCGACTGGCGATCTCCATCTTGTCGGCACTCGGTCCCGAACGCACCGTGCGCGCCGTGCGCGACCGCGATCTTGCGGCACTCGGCACGGTGTCGGGCATCGGGCGCAAGAAGGCGGAGCGGATCGTCCTCGAACTGGCCGACCGCCTTGACGACCTGCCGGCAGCGGAACCGATCACCACACCCGCCGCCGATGCAGTACGGGCGCTGATGGGCCTCGGATATCCCCAGGCAGCTGCGGACACGGCGGTGCGCAACGCGGCAGCAGCTGATGCGACCGACACGCCGACGCTGCTTCGGCGCGCACTCTCGGACCTGCAGAGGAAGTGATGATGTGGAAGACCGCACGCCCGACCGTGACCGCCGAATGGCTCTGCACCCGGTGCGGCGCAACGAACCGCCTGCTCACCGCGCCGACGACAGGTGAACTTCGTGACCGCTGCATGTCGTGCGGCCTCGCGCATTGCATCGCTCCGGACGAGTCTCCGGTTCGCTGGCGCGCAAGGGCGGCGTAGCCGATGACCGACCCACGTCGCATCGAGATCACGACCCCGGCCGCGCTTCCCGAGGAAACCAGCCTCGAGACCGCGCTCCGTCCATCGCGTCTTGACGAGTTCGTGGGCCAGCCGCAAGTGAAGACGTCGCTGCAGATCGCTATCGACGCCGCGCGGAAACGGGGCGAGGCCCTCGACCACGTCCTCTTCTTCGGCCCGCCCGGTCTCGGCAAGACCACGCTCGCGATGCTGATGGCGCGCGAAATGGGCGTCCAGTGCCGCACCACGTCGGGACCGGTGCTTGAGCGCGCCGGTGACCTGGTGGGGTTGCTCACCTCGCTCGGCCCGGGCGACATCCTCTTCATCGACGAGATTCATCGCCTCAAGCCACAACTCGAGGAATTCCTTTACCCCGCCATGGAGGATTTCCGCGTCGACGTGCGCCTGAGCGATGGACCGCATTCGCAGACCCTCCCGATGAGCGTCGAACGCTTCACACTGGTGGGTGCCACCACGCGCTTCGGCCTGCTGACTCCGCCGATGCGCGCACGTTTTGGCCTCGTCGAGCGCCTCTCGTTCTACACTCCGGAGGATCTCGGGCAGATCGTCACCCGATCGGCAGGGGTGATGGGGGTGCCCATCGACGCTCAGGGCGCAAAGGAGATTGCGCGGCGATCGCGCGGTACGCCGCGCGTGGCCAACCGGCTGCTCCGACGCGTTCGCGATTACGCCGAGGTGCGCGCCGATGGTGCGATCACCGCGCCGATCGCCGTGGAGGCACTCGAGCGGCTCAATGTCGACGAATTCGGCCTTGACGACATGGATGCCCGCATCCTGGCAACGATCATCGAGAAGTTCGACGGTGGGCCGGTCGGCCTCGGTACGATTGCGGCATCGGTGGGCGAGGATGCCGCAACACTGGAGGAGGTGTACGAGCCGTACCTCATCCAGCAGGGCTTCCTCGAGCGCACGTCGCGCGGACGCACCGCGACCGCCAATGCGTATCGCCGCCTTGGACTCACTCCACTTCGCCGCGATGACCCACAGCAATCGCTGCTTGATGGATGACCGACGCTGGTCGGCGTCCGACTTCGACTACACCCTCCCCGAAGGCCTGATCGCGCAGGTTCCCCCGACCGAACGCGGCACATCGCGCCTGTTGATGATCAACCGCACGCCGTCCGCCGATGTCGCCTCGCTGACGGATGGCGCATTTCCGGATCTCGCGACGTTGGTGCGCGCCGGCGACCTGATGGTGGTGAACTCCACGCGGGTCAGGCAGGCGAGATTCCTCGGGCGTCGACCGTCGGGTGGCGCGGCAGAGGTGCTGCTCATCCATCCGGCCGGCGACGGAACATGGGTGGCCATGGGGAAGCCGGGCCGCGCCATGCAGCCCGGGCGGGTCATCGAGCTCGCCGATGGTATCGGGATCGAGACGGTCGAGGTGCGTGACGACACCCTGCGGCGCGTGCGGTTCGTCGGCATTTCCGACCGCGAAGCGATCGCCCGCTTCGGTCGGCTTCCGTTGCCGCCGTACATCGAACGCGAGCCCGATGCCACCGATCGCGACCGATACCAGACCGTGTATGCCGCGCGCGAGGGCAGCGTGGCCGCGCCCACGGCCGGCCTGCATTTCACCACGGCCTTCCTCGACACGCTGCGCGCGCTAAACGTGAGCGTCGCCGATCTCGACCTTGAGGTTGGACCCGGCACGTTTCGCCCGGTCGAGGTCGATGACCTGTCCGACCACGTGATGCACGCGGAACATTTCGACATTCCGGTGGCGCTGGCCGACGAGATCACGGCTTGCCGCCACCGTCATGGCCGCGTCTGGGCGGTCGGCACCACGGTGGTTCGCGCGCTGGAGAGCGCAGCGCACGACGACGGCACGGTGCAACCCGGCAGCGCCGACACGCGCCTGATGATCACGCCAGGTTACCGATTCCGCGTGGTCGATTGCCTGGTCACGAATTTTCACCTGCCGCGATCGACGCTGCTCATGCTCGTGTCTGCGTTCGCCGGTTACGAACTCACGTTGGACGCCTACCGTCATGCGGTGGCACATCGCTACCGCTTCTACAGCTATGGCGACGCCATGTGCGTCGTGTGAGGCCATGATGCCCGATCATCCGCCGTCATCAACTTCTGCCTACGTGCAGGAAACGATCGCACTCCTCGGGGCACAGGACCCCGTGGCCGTCCTTGCGGGGACACCCGACTGGATCCTCGGGCGGGTGCGCGACCTCGATGACGACCTGCTGCGCCGTCCCGAGGGGCCAGGGCGGTGGTCGCTGGCACAGGTACTGGCGCATCTCGCCGACACCGAGATCGCCTTCGGATGGCGGATGCGGATCACCCTCACCCAGGACCGAGCCCCACTGCACGGTTTCGACGAGGGAGCATGGGTGACCCGCTTCGGGTACGCCGACGCCGACGCCATGGACGCCTTCCGAACCTTCGCAGCACTTCGGAGCTGGAACCTGCGGGTGTGGCGCGCGACCACCGACGACGATCTCACCCGCATCGCGGTGCACTCGGAACGCGGGCCGGAAAGCTTCGAGACGTTGCGCAGCATGATTGCGGGCCACGACCTGCGACACCGGCGCCAGGTCGATCGCATTCTCACGACCTTCGCCTGAGCCCGATGTTCGACTTCACCCTCGACGGCACCGACGGCGGCGCGCGGGCGGGAACCCTCGTGCTTCCGCACGGGATCGTGCAGACACCGTGCTTCATGCCGGTGGGCACCCGAGGTGCGGTCCGGGGCCTCCACCCCGACGAGGTGCTGCGCGCCGGCGCGCAGATCATCCTCGGCAACACCTACCATCTGCACCTGCGCCCGGGCGAAGACGTCGTGGCGGCGATGGGCGGGTTGCACAAGTTCTCGGGCTGGGACCGGCCGATGCTCACCGACTCGGGTGGATTCCAGGTGTTCTCGCTCAGTGCGATGCGGCGGCTCGACGAGGACGGCGTCTCGTTTCGGTCACACATCGACGGCTCCGCCCGCCGTCTCACCCCTGAATCGTCGATCGAGAT
>JBKJMX010000070.1:0-6360 GCA_046596135.1 Gemmatimonadales bacterium | reverse complement strand
TGACCGTGGCCGGCGCGAGCGCGAGACACGCTGCAGCAAGGCGATAGCTCACGGCCTGAGCCTCAGGGCGCGCTCGACGCCCTCTGCGATCGCCTCCGCCTCATTGGCGCGAGTGGTGTCGCCCATCTCCATCAGCATCGGTGCGAATCCGCCGTACACGATGCCGTAGAGGGAGAGAATCGATGCCGATGGCGCATCGACCCAGCCGCGCGCCCTGGGGCGTGCCGCCGCCTCGGGGTGATAGACCCCGAAGAGCAGCGCGCGGGTGCGCTCGACATCCATCGGCCCGAGTGTAGGCGAGTTGACGATCGAACCACCAAGCTGAACTGGTGTTGGCATCAGCTTGCGCACCAGACCGTGGGTCACCAGATACGGCCGCAGTCCGAGGGTGTTGTCGGGATACCCCCCATCGCTCCACGAGAAAAAGATCGGGCGAATCCCCAGGTTGTCACGGATCAGCAGGATCGTCGCAATGTCGCTCCGCATCAGGTACTGACCGCCAAAGATGATCTGCATCGAGTCGGTGAGGTTCATCCCCTGACCCGGAATGGCTGCAATTTCGGGGAGGGCACTCAACGAATCGGTGGAGAGCGAGAAGGCCGGCGTCGTGGGCATGATCCAGCCCCCCGGCGGCGGTGTAACACCGAGTGGCTGACCGGACTGATCGGTCCCTGGCCGCCACAGGGCGGCGGCTGTTGCCGGGTTGAACGCCTCCTGCGGGCGCCGGCGGATCTGGCGCAGGTGCCACTCGGTATTCATCAGCGAGAGGTTGGCAAGCGTCACGTCACGCCGCACACCGAGCACTTCCTGGGCGAACCAGAGCGGGAAGGTGTCGTTGTCGCCCGCGGTGATCAGGATGCCGTACGGCTCGACCGACTCCAGGATGTCGATGGCGAAGTCACGCGCCAGCGTCTCGTGGGCGCGGGTGGCAGTTTGGCGATTTCCGATGATCGGTACCAGCGCCAGCAGAAGAACGGGCGTGCCGGCGAGCCAGCGATTGCGGTCGGTCGCGCGCGGTCCGAGCCAGTCGCCGACGCCACGGATGATCGTTGCAAACGCCGCGGCAAACAGCACCCCGGCAAAGGCGAACGACGCGATGAAGAAGTAGTCGCGTTCGCGCACCTCGCGATTTTCCATCGCGATGGTGGTGTCGCCCGGCCGGTACGAGAAACCGTAGCGGAAGTTGAGGTAGTAGATCAGGAGCAGGGTGAGCGTGAACACCATTGCCAGTGCTGAGAGGCCGGCGCGCTTGTCGCGGCGGAACAGCGCCACCAGCCCGCTGAGGCCGAGGAAGGTGAACAGCGCCGTGGCGACTCGCGAGAACCCGCCGAGATCACGACCCCACTGCCACGACCAATACTGCCAGTACATCGCGAGCTGGGCGGGGAAGTCGGCCATGCGCTCGCTCACCGGCGGCTTGCCGTATTGCACGCGTCCCAGCACGTCGGAGAGCGCCTTCGAGAAGAAGCCGGCGGGTTCGCCTTCGTTGATCGGCGGGTACTGCCCGGCGCGAATCGGCAGGTAGACGTAGTTGATCGAAAGCCCGACGACCACCGCGAGTGCCGCGGCGGCAATGACCCGCGGGCGCAACATCACCCGCCAGTCGGTCATCAGCACGTAGATGCCGACCACCGGCGCGGCCAGCACGCCCATCATGTGATTGGTCGAGGTGATGGCCAGGAGGTAGATCGCGGCAACGAGCCAGCGGTCGCGCCGCTCACCGACCGGTTCATCGGCCCAGCGGACGACACACCATACCGTGAGTGCGAGCGACAGCAGCGAGATCGTGTACACCTTCTCGTTCACCGTCGACTGGTTCCAGACGGTCCACGCGGCGGCCGAGGCGAGAATGCCGGCGAACGCCGCCGCGATCCGCGGGCCGCGGGCTGGCAGGATCCCACGGGTCCAGCGCTCGGCGACCAGGAACCAGAAAGCCGCACCGCCCGCGCTGGTGGCGGCGGCGAAGAGGTTGATCCGCATGGCGTAGTCGCTGACCATCGGGATCAGCCCCCACACGTGCGCCATCAGCGTGAAGAGCGGGTTGCCGGGAGGATGCGGGATGCCCAGCACCTTCGCGGCCGCGATGTATTCGGAGGTGTCCCAGAACGCCGTCGTGGGGGCGAGCGTGATGATGTACAAGACCATCACGACGACGAAGGTGCCGAGGGCCCAGATGTACGGCGGGCGTTCCGTGGGGGTACCAGTGGCGGTCACATGCTTCTCCGTTTGTGCTGTGTCGGGCAGGAACTCGTTGTCATTGTTCTCGTGCGTGTCGCGTGCGGTTCGATCAATGCCTGAACATCCGCACGCCAGTCATCACCATCGCCAAACCGAGCCGATCGGCCGCCGCGACCACCTCGGCGTCGCGCAGCGATCCTCCCGGCTGGATGATCGCCCTCACGCCCGCCTTTGCCGCCTGCTCGACTCCATCGGCAAAGGGAAAGAATCCATCGGACGCGAGCGCGGCGCCGTCGATCGTGTGTCCCGCCTGCGCAGCCTTGTGGGCCGCCAGAAACGACGCATCGACTCGGCTCATCTGCCCGGCGCCGATGCCGATCACCTGTTCGTCGCGCACCAGCACGATGGCATTCGACTTGACGGTGGCGACCGCCGCCCACGCAAACCGGAGGTCGAGCATCTCCTCGTCGGTAGGCTGGCGTTGCGTGGCCACGGTCCAACTGGCTTCGGATGGGTCGAAGCGAAACTGATCCTGGATCAGGAAGCCACCACGCAGCCGCTTCCAGTCGAGCTTGCCGTGGCCCGTCGCTACCGGCAGCTCGACGACCCTCAAGTTCTTCTTCTCGGCAAATCGCTCGAGTGCGTCGGCGTGAAATGCCGGTGCCACCACAACCTCGATGAAGAGGTCAGCCATGGCGTCGGCCGCCGCACGATCGACGACGGTGTTGTAGGCAACCACCGAACCGAATGCTGATATCGGATCGGTGCCCCGCGCGCGCGCGAAGGCGTCGCTGGCACTGCGCCCGAGTGCGAGACCGCAGGGAGTGGTGTGCTTGATGATCGCGCATGCGACGCGATTACCCCACGCGCCCACCGCCTGCATTGCCGCGTCGAGGTCGAGCAGATTATTGAACGAGAGTTCCTTCCCCTGGCGCTGGGCAAGGTCACCGATGCCGCGCGGCTCCTCGGTGGCATAGAGCGCGGCGCGCTGCTGCGGGTTCTCTCCGTAGCGGAGCACCATGCGGCGCTCCATCGCCAGCGTGACCCGGTCAGGGAGTCTCGTGGCCTCGGGCGTGAGGTACCCCGCCACCGCGTTGTCATACTCGGCGGTGTGGGTGAAGACCTTGGCGGCAAGGTCGCGACGAATCTCCAGCGGGATGTCACCCGCCGCGAGCCATTCGAGGATCCGCGGGTAGTCGCGCGCATCGACGACGGGCAGCACGAACTCGAAGTTCTTGGCCGCGGAACGCAGCATCGACGGCCCACCGATATCGATGTTCTCGATCGCGTCCTCAAAACGGACATTCGGGTCGGCGACGGTGGCCTGAAACGGATAAAGATTGACCACCACCAGTTCGAAACGATCGAGCCGATGCTCCGCGAGCTGACGGAGGTGTTCCGGACGATCCGGGCGAGCCAGCACGCCAGCGTGCACGGCAGGATGCAGGGTCTTGACGCGGCCATCGAGAATCTCGGGGAAACCCGTCACCTGGTCGACCGGCGTGACCGGCACGCCGGCGTCGCGCAGCAGCGCCGCAGTACCGCCGGTCGAGACGATCTCCCAACCGTGGCGAACGAGTTCCTCGGCAAACGGCACCACACCACGCTTGTCACTCACCGAGATCAGTGCACGGGGCATCCAGCGCCCTCCCTTTGCGGCCCCACGGCCGTCACGTGAATTCGAACGGAATCGGTCGCCCGGCACCAGCAGCGGCCCTCACCGCGGCCGGAAGAAGGCGATGCTCCACCGCCAGAACCCGCTCCGCCAGCGACTCTGCCGTGTCGTCGGGCGCCACTGCCACCCGCCCAGCACCGAGCACCAAGCCGCGGTCGTACACCTCGTCGACGAGGTGCACCGTCGCCCCCGAGTGCGGATCCCCCTCAGCCAGCACGGCCCCATGGACCCGCGCTCCGTACATCCCCGCGCCCCCATGCCGCGGGAGGAGGGCGGGGTGGATGTTGATGACCCGCCCCGCCCACGCACCTACTACTTCCGGCGGAACCAGTTTCAGGTAGCCGGCCAGCACCACCAGGTCGGCACCCGCCGCATCAAGCGCGCGGAGCCATTCCGAGGCATCCCGATGATCGTCGAGGCGATGCGTGGCGATGCCGCGCGCAGCCGCATGAGCGAGCGCTGGAGCCTGCCTGTCGCTGATGGCGAGAACGACCTGCGCCACGTCGTCGGTGGCCAGGTCGTCCGCCAGAGCCATCAGGTTCGATCCTCGGCCCGAAACGGCCACCGCGACGCGATAAGGCACAGCCGTGAAAGATAATGGAAGAGGGAGAACGGAGAACGGATGACCGATGACCGATGACCGACGACCGATGACCGACGACCGATGACCGATGACCGATGACCGATGAGATGGTAAAGGTTTACGGCTTACGGCTTGCGGCTAGAATGAGCCCCACGGCAGCTGGAAGATCGGCTACCACGGGGATCCCGAGGCGCACCGCGTCCTCCACATGTTTCTCCCCCTCGCCCGTCAGGACCAAAACTGCCCGACCACCGAGGCCGGCCGCGGCGGTGACATCGCTGATCCGGTCCCCGATGCACCAACTGGTGGCGAGGTCAAGATCGAGGCGCGCCGCGGCCTCTCGGTGGAGGGCGGTGGCCGGTTTCCGGCAGGCGCATCCGGCGTCCGGGAGGTGCGGGCAATGAAAGACCGCGTCGGTTGATGCTCCGGCTTGGTTGAGCTGTCGTGCGAGCTCGGCCTGTACCGCGTCGAAGTCGCTCTCCGCGAACTTGCCGCGACCGATTCCCGATTGGTTGGTGATGATGACGCGGGCAAATCCAGCGGTCTCAAGGTCGATCAGCGCCGAGGCCACGCCGTCGATCAACCGCACATCTTCCGGCGAAGACATGAAGCCGATGTCTGGCACCAGTGTGCCGTCGCGATCGAGGAAGGCGACCGGGCGGGTCACGCGCTCAGCGCCGTGGACGTCCCACCACGGTGTCTCGTGGTGGCGGGAGGGGCAGCGGTGCGGGTGGAATGGCTCCGCCAGCTGCCCGCACCGAGTCGGCGCGGATCGAGTCGGCACGAGCCTTCGCCGAATCGGCCTTTGCGGAATCAGCCTTGAGCTTGAGTGTGTCAACTGGCGGCGGCTTCGGAATTTCGAACGTCGCACGCACCGAATCGGCAACCGTGCCGCCAACGGCTCGCACGCCACGCACGATCACGACGTAGCGACGTCCGGCGACCAGTGGATTGCGAACCCTCACCACGAGGAGGTTTGAAATCTTCGGTCGTTTCTGGATGAGCGTGTCGGGCGCTGCACGCGGCACCGTCGGCGCGCGAACCGGCGCGGCGCGTGGGGGGACCCGTGGTACCACGGTGCTGTCGGCACGCCTGGTGGTGTCGGTACGTTTGGTGGTGTCGCCAGCGGCCGCTCGAGCCGCCGCCTTGTAGAGCGAATCGTGTGTCGCGCGGGGAAGTGCGGTGATCGGGGCTGCGCTCACCGAATCATCGAGTGTCTGCACGATGATGTCGCCTGCCTCGATCCGCAGCGCCGGATCGACCGGCTGGGTGAGTGTCAGGCTGATCGACACCGAATCGAGGCGAGTGGCGTCCGTCGCACGCGGCGGCAGCGTGTCCCGCTGAAATGCCCACACTTCGCCGACGTTGCCGTTCCCGGCCGCAGTCCGCACGGTGTCCCAGGCCTCACGTCCACTGCGGCGGCGATTTCGATCCTGGTCGACGGTGATACCGACCAGGTACTCGCCATCGGGGAGTGGCCCAAACCGGAACCGGCCGGTCGAATCCGCGACCGTGCGGTAGACCAGCGAATCCGGAAGCAGTGTGGCTTCTATCAGCGCCATCGCTGAGGGGCGGCTTGATCCCCAATCGACGGCGCGGCCCACCAGTACATGAGTCGGTAATGGTCCACCGGTGGCAAACGTGACGGTGGCTGCGGTGTCGGTTCGATTGTTCCTGAGGTCTTGCAGGCCCCGCGCCAGTTCGACGCGGTACACTGTATTCGGCCGCCAGCCGCCCTGCGGTCGCACTGAGATGCGGTTCCGATGCCACGACACGCGGGGTATTTCGTCGCCGGGTGACAGCGTGACGAGGCGCTCAAGGTCGCCGGTGCCCAAGCCGAAGTTCGGTTGGCCACCCTCGGAAATGACTTCGTCGAACTGTCACCCGGCGACGAAATACCCCGCGTGTCGTGGCATCGGAACCG
>JBKJMX010000080.1:0-5204 GCA_046596135.1 Gemmatimonadales bacterium | reverse complement strand
TCGTGTCGCGCATCTGCTTGCGTTTCGCGGGGATGAATAGCTTGCCATGACCACTCAGGATGAACAGCACGCCGACCGTGATGCGGCCGAGCAGCATTGGGATCCATTGCCAGTGGGGCAGGTCAGCCAGTATCGCGCTCATGCGTGTGTCTCCACGACGAGAGGGATGATTGCGGGGCAGCCCGGTGCCGGACTGTAGCATCATTGATGAGACGACTCCACGGTAGTTGGGGACACGCGGACGTCGCGCCATCCGCCACATCGCCCCGCCTGCGCCTTGCGGGGGGTGCGAGATTGTCCTTCCTTTATCGAGTTCAGCCCCGACCGCTTCCCCAGCCTTCCCGGGATCCCGACTTGACAGACGATTTGCGCGCCTGTCCCACCTGCCGGACGCCGCTCCCAATCCAGGCACATTTTTGCCTGAATTGTGGTGCGCCCACCCCGACCGAACCCGGTGTACCGCCGCGCGCCGCTCCCACGGGCGCGGTCGAGGTGTCGCGGCTCACTCAAGCGCTCGCATCGGTCTACCGGGTTGAGCGCGTGCTCGGCGAAGGCGGCATGGCCACGGTCTATGTGGCGGAGGATCCGAAGCATCGGCGTCGCGTGGCGGTCAAGGTCATGCGCCCGGAGCTGGCGGAGACGCTCGGCACGGAGCGCTTCCTGCGCGAGGTCGAGATCGCCGCGCAGTTGAGCCACCCGCACATCCTGCCGGTTTTCGATTCGGGCTCCGCCGACGGATTCCTCTATTACGTGATGCCTCTGGTTGAGGGCGAATCGTTGCCGGCGCGCATGGTGCGCGAGCGGCAGCTTCCCGTGGGCACGGCGGTCGCATTGGCGCGCGAGGTGGCCGAGGCGCTGGCGTATGCGCACGAGCGCGGCATCGTGCATCGCGACATCAAGCCAGCCAACATCCTGCTCAGTGCGGGCCACGCGCTGGTTGCCGACTTCGGCATTGCTCGCGCCATTTCAGGCTCGGGCGGCGGCAAGGCACTCACGCAGACGGGACTGGCAATCGGCACCCCGCAGTACATGAGCCCCGAGCAGGCCATGGGGGCGAGCGACGTCGACGGTCGCGTCGATATCTATGCCCTCGGCTGTGTGCTCTACGAGATGATCGCCGGCGAACCACCGTTCACAGGGCCGACCGCGCAGGCCGTCATCGCGCGTTCGCTCACCGAAACAGCGCGTCCGCTCACCACCACCCGTGAGGGACTCGCACCGCGTGTGGCTGCGGTGGTGAGCCGAGCGCTCGCGAAATCGCCCGCTGATCGCTACCAGACTGCGACGGAGATGGCGGAAGCGCTGCGCGCAGCGGAAGATCAAGTGCGCGATGGCAGCCGTGAGACACCTGCGGCGGTCTCAGCGCCGACGGGTCGAGTCTGGCTGGTTTCGGGCGTCGTCGCGTTGCTGGTGCTCACCGGTTTCGTGATTGCCGGGGTGCGTCGTGGCCTGCCGCCGTGGGTTCTTGGCCTGGCAGCGCTGCTGGTGGGTGGTGGCGGGCTCGCCCTCGCGTTTACGGCACAGGCGGAGCGTCGGCGAGGCGACCGACTGCCTTCGCGGCGCTTCGACGCAGTGCTCACGTGGCGCAACGCCGCGCTCGGTGGCGTCGCCGCATTGGCCATCTGGGCGATGACCGCCACCATGCTGGCGGTGGCGCCGGCGAGCCAGGGCGCCGGGGGCCTCAAACGGCTCGCCATCCTCCCGTTCGAGAACCAGGGCACCTCCGATGATGCGTACTTCGCCGACGGGATCGTCGACGAGGTCCGCGGCAAGCTCGCGAAGGTGGGCCAGCTGATGGTGATCGCGTCGACGAGTGCCAACCAGTATCGCAACACCACCAAGACATCAACGGAGATCGCGAGCGAACTCGGGGTGGACTACCTCCTGGTGGGGAAGGTTCGTTGGGCCGGCACTGGCAGCGTACGCAGGGTACAGGTGGTTCCCGAGCTGGTCGACGGCCGTTCGGGGACAACCACCTGGCAGCAGTCGTTCGACGCGCAAGTGACCGATGTCTTCGAGATGCAGACATCGATCGCTTCACAGGTGGCCGTCGCGCTGGGCACGGCCCTCGGGAGCACCGACAAGGCCGAGCTCGCGGCGCGCCCCACGACCAACGCCGCCGCGTACGACCGCTATCTCAAGGGGTTGGCAATCGCGAGCAACGCCGCCGCGGCGCAGCGCGAGGCCGCGGGTTTCTTCGAGCAGGCGGTGGCGCTTGACGCCACCTTTGCGGACGCCTGGGCTCGGCTCGGCTTGGCGTGGACCGCCGTGTACAGCAACGGTACCCGACAGGCGCCCGAGGCGCATCGAGCCAAGGAGGCGGTTGACCGGGCGCTCCAGCTCGACCCGAAGTCCGGGTCGGCGCACATGGCAGCGGCTCGATACCACGCACTCGTCGATCGTGATCAGGCGGCCGCGGATCGCGAAATGAACCTTGCGCTCGCCACGTCCCCGAAGAATCCGGAAGTTCTCATGCTCTCGGCTGGAAATGATCTGCGGTCGGGTCGTTTCGAGGCGGCGCTCGAAAAGCTGGCGCGTGCGCGGGAACTGGATCCACGGTCACAACCGACGCTGGCAACGATGTCCAGAACTCTGGTTTCACTGCACCGCATGGATGAGGCGATCGCGGTGGGGCAGGAGGCTGTAGCCCTTGTTCCGACCGACCTCAACGCAATCGAAAATCTCGTGATGGCGCATGTCGGGAAGGGCGATCTTGCGCCGGCGCGCCGCGTCGTGCGCACCGCCATCGGTGCAGTACCCGCTCCCGAGCTGGTGGCATACTTCGCCGGCTACTTCGAACTCGCGTGGGTGCTGGAGCCTGCTGAACAGGAACTGCTCTTCCGCCTCTCGCCGGCAGCGTTCGACAATGACCGCGCCTGGTGGGGGCAGTCGCTCGCGATCTTGGCCAGCCAGCGGGGCGACATGGCCCGCGCGCGGGCGTACGCCGATTCCTCGCTCGCGATGTCGGCTGCGCAGGCCGCAGCGAATCCCGACGACTCCCAACTCCACGCCCTGTATGGCGTGATGCTGGCGCTCGTGGGCCGGACGGCGGAGGCGGTGCAGGAGGGCCAGCGCGGCGTCGCGCTCAACCAGGGTCGGCTCGCGACCGATTCGGACGCGCTCTACTCCATCGTGCAGCTTGCCCGCATCTACACCATCGCCGGGATGAAGGAGGCGGCCGCAGTTGAAGTGGAGAAACTCGCGAAACAGAAGTACCACTACACTGCGGCCCGCCTGCGAATCGATCCGACCTTTGCATCCCTCAAGGGCACGCCGCGCTTCGACCAGCTGCTGACCGAAACGTCGGGTGCAGCGCGGAAGTAGGGGTACCGGTTACCGCTCCGACCGGTCCGCGTCACCAACAGCCCGCCCGCGCCCGCTATCTTCAGGGCATGACTGACCGCCGATACACCGACGACGAAATGGCCGAGATCTTCCGGCGCGCCACGGAATCCGAGACCTCCGTCCCCATGCGGCACACCGCCGCATCAGGCTTCTCCCTGCAGGAGCTTCAGGACATCGGGCGCGAGGCCGGGATCGCCGATGAATCCATCGCTCTCGCCGCCCGATCACTTGATCACCGCGAACCCACCCGAACCGTTCGTGTACTAGGGCTGCCCATCGGCGTCGCCAACAGCGCCGAACTTGAGCGCCATTTGACCGACGCGGAGTGGGACGCGCTCGTGGTTGCTGCGCGGGACGCATTCAACGCAAACGGCAATTTGCGCGTCGATGGAAGCTTTCGGCAGTGGACCAACGGCAACCTGCAGATGCTGCTCGAACCGGGCGCCACCGGTCACCGGCTCACCCTCCGTACCCGGAACGCGAACCTGCAAGCCCAGGTACTCGGCGGAAGCGCAGCGCTCGCGCTCGGAGGTCTCATGCTTTTCGGGAGCGTGTTCGGACCCACGGCAACGGCATCCGGATCGCTGACCGGCGGCGTGATGATCGCTGCAAGCGGTGCGGCGTTTCTCGCTACGGCGCTCGTAAGGCTTCCGATCTGGGCCCGGCGACGCCAGGAGCAATTCAGCGGGCTTATCGATCGGGCGCGGAAATAGGCTCGTACCCGCAGGACAAGTCGTCCCCGACTGCAAGCGCCCGGGCTTGTACAACCTCAGCCGCGAGGTCCACCTGCGCGCCATCGCCTTCTACCGCTTCCAGGGCCCGCTCACCGTCGAGCAGCTCCCCGATCCGGCGCCCCCGCCACATGGGGTCGTGATCGCCGTCGAGGCGACGGGCATCTGCCGCAGCGACTGGCACGGCTGGCAGGGGCACGATCCCGACATCAGCGTCATGCCTCACGTTCCGGGGCACGAATTCGCGGGTCGCGTTGTCGCCGTGGGGCCAGATGTGAGGCGGTGGCAGGGCGGGGAGCGAGTGACCACACCCTTTGTCTGCGGCTGCGGGAGCTGCGTGCCCTGCCGGCGCGGTGACAACCAGGTGTGCGACCACCAAACCCAACCGGGGTTCACGCACTGGGGATCGTTCGCGGATCTTGTTGCGATCCATCACGCCGACGTGAACCTGGTGGCCCTCCCCGACGCCATCGACTCGGTGACCGCCGCGTCACTCGGCTGCAGGTTCGCCACCGCGTTCCGCGCTGTCGTCGACCAAGGAGAAGTGGCCGAAGGCGACTGGGTCGCGATCCACGGCCTGGGCGGGGTGGGTCTTTCGGCGTTGATGATTGCCCGTGCATTCGGCGCGCGAGTTATTGGCGTGGACATCGACAGTGCCACCCTCGTTCGTGCTCGCGCACTTGGCGCCGAGGCGGTGATCGACGGCCGCAATGATGTCGCGACAACGATCCGTGACGTGACCAATGGCGGCGCAGATCGGTCGATCGACGCGCTGGGTTCCGCCCATACGGCAGCCAACTCGATCCGCTGCTTGCGCAAGAACGGTCGGCATGTTCAGGTCGGGCTGCTCGGCGGAAATGATTACCAACCGGCGCTGCCAATGGAACTCGTGATCGCCCGCGAGCTCGAACTGGTCGGCTCACACGGCATGGCGGCGCACGCCTATCCTCGGATGCTGGAAATGATTACCAGTGGCAGGCTTGCTCCCCAGGATCTCGTCGCCCGCACCGTGGCCCTGGCAGACATCCCGGTCGAACTGCCTCAACTCGCCGAGCGCAGTCCGGCTGGAATGGTGGTCGCAGTGCCCTGAACTCCAGTTTTCGCCCGTCCTCCCAATTGCGTGGGCAG
>JBKJMX010000063.1:0-10257 GCA_046596135.1 Gemmatimonadales bacterium | reverse complement strand
CGAGGACCCGATCGAGTTCATCCATCGGCACCAGAACTGCCTGGTGAACCAGCGCGAGGTCGGCACCGACACCAAGTCGTTCGCCTCCGCGCTCAAGTACGCGCTGCGCGAGGATCCGGACGTGATCCTGGTCGGCGAGATGCGCGACCTCGAGACGATCGCGTCCGCGCTCACCATCGCCGAGACGGGCCACCTCGCGCTCGCGACGCTGCACACGAACTCGGCGCCCGAGGCGATCAATCGCATCATCGATGTCTTTCCGAACAACCAGCAGTCACAGGTGCGCGCGCAGCTCGCGTTCGTGCTCGAGGGCGTGATCACCCAGACCCTGCTGCCCCGCGCGTCGGGACGGGGGCGAGTCATGGCGGCCGAGATCATGGTGGCCACGCCCGCGATTCGGGCGGTGATTCGCGATGACAAGGTGCACCAGATATACTCGCTGATGCAGGCCGGCAAGAAGCACGGCATGCAGACGATGAACGATTCGCTCTACCAGCTGTACATGAGCCGGGAAGTGACGCGCGACGAGTGCCTGCGGGTGTCGCCGAACCCCTCGGAGTTCATGCGGGCGATCGGCGAGACCCCGATCGAGGAGCAGGCGATCGCCATGCGGTAGCAGCCCGACCGCACGCCGTCGCGCGACCGCCGGGACCAGTCACCGCCGCCGCACACAACGAGCAGTACACCGGAGCATCAATGCCAGTCTTCGATTACACCGCCAAGAATGCCACCACGGGCCAGATCACCAAGGGGCAACTCGATGTCCCGTCGCGGGACGACCTGCTCGGCCACCTGCGCAAGAACCGGCTCATCCTGGTCTCGCTCCGGGAGGCCCCCAAGTCGATCAACTTCAAGTTGCCGGGCAAGGGGATCAAGACCCGCGACATCGTCATCTTCACACGGCAGTTTGCGACGATGATCAACTCGGGGCTCCCGCTGGTGCAGTCGCTGACGATCCTGGCCACGCAGACCGAGAACCAGAAGCTCAAGGACGTGACGCGCGCGGTGGTGTTCGATGTCGAGGCCGGCAACACGCTGGCCGACGCACTGGCCAGGCATCCCACGGCGTTTCCGCAGCTCTACGTCAACATGGTGGCGGCGGGTGAGGCCGGCGGGATTCTCGACACCATCCTGCTCCGGCTTGCCACCTTCCTCGAGAAGAATGACAAGCTGATCCGGAAGGTGAAGAGTGCGATGATCTATCCGGCGGTGATCGGCGCCGTGGCGCTGGGCGCCATCGTGATCCTGCTGGTGTTCGTGATCCCGGTGTTCCAGGAGATGTTCGCGAGCGTCGGGTCCGATCTGCCGGTCCCGACCCGCATCGTGATCATGATGTCCGACATTCTGCAGTCGTACTGGTGGGCGATACTCATCGCGATCGGCGTGGGCGTGTTCGCGTTCCGGAAATTCAATGACACGAACGCGGGCAAGCGCAAGGTCGATGCGATGCTCCTTGCCATGCCGGTGCTGGGCGATGTGCTCCGCAAGTCCGCGGTGGCGCGCTTCACCCGCACCCTCGGCACGCTGGTGTCATCGGGCGTGTCGATCCTCGACGGGCTCGAGATCACCGCGAAGACCGCGGGCAACACGATCATCCAGGACGCGATCATGCAGAGCCGCGCCTCGATCGCCGGGGGCGATACCATCGCGGCGCCGCTGGAAAAGTCAGGGGTTTTTCCCCCGATGGTGATCTCGATGATCGCGGTCGGCGAGCAGACCGGCGGTCTCGACGAAATGCTGAGCAAGATCGCCGACTTCTACGACGACGAGGTCGACGTGGCGGTGGGCAGCCTGCTGTCGCTCATGGAACCGATGATGATCCTCTTCCTCGGCATTGTCGTGGGCGGGATGATCGTGGCGATGTACCTGCCGATCTTCGGGATGATGAACACGATCCAGTGAGGGGTACGGGTACGCGATCAACATCCCCTCCCGGAGGTTCGTGACCACGAACCTCCGGGAGATATGCCTCAGCCTCCCACCCGCGGTCACGCTCAGCGCGTCTCTACCCCCAAGACGTCTCACTCATCCTCAAATCCTTCAGGGACGATGGCATGCGCGACCGTCGCGAGGTCACCCGCCCCCGCACCATGCTGCCCCATCACTGGTCTCCATCTCGCCGAGAGTATTGCCTTTTGGTGGTCGATGATCGCGTGTGCCTCCTCCACACTCACCCCGAACGTCGGCGCCTCGCTGACGAGATTCGCTCGGGAGGCACGGCGGCCCGCTCGGCCGATGTGCAGGGCCAGGCGTCGGTCCTGCGAATGCGGCGGCTCAGTCGGCACGACATCAAAGAGGGGCGAGAGGCGCCAATCATCACTTCCCCACGCGATGATCGCATGGTTGCGTGGATGATCATCCCCGTTCGACACGAGTGCGTTGAAGACGGCGCGGGCGTATAGCTCGCGGCAATCATCGTCCGGCGTGCTCGATCGACGTCGGATCTCCTCGGCGAGCAGGAGGTAAGACCAGTTCGTGTCCGGGAACTCCCCCGCCCCTAGTAGGGTGAGTCCGCTGAGGTAGCGCGCGCGTTGCGGGGCGTCCGGCGGCCCCGCGCGATCGAATCGCTCCACCAAGAGCACAGGCCTCGCGCCGATTTGCTCGGTCCGGTGGGCCGGGACGCGGAGTCCGCACTCGGCCGCCAGCGTCAGGAGTCCGGCCTCAATCGCGGCATGATTGAACCGGTCCGCTTTGGCGGGAAACTTGGCCAGCCAGATCTTCCCGGCATCCACCACCGTCCCCTTCGGTCGCGCGCCTCCCATCGATACGCCATCGAGGAGGAGCAACGCCGCGCGCTCGGTGGAGGGTGTGACGGGCCCGTTCTCCTCGAGGAGCGCGGCCGCCGCCAGGAGCGCGGGCAGATCAATCGGCTCGTGGTGTGGACGCGTGGGAGTCGGGGCCTTATCCGTTGCCCCGAAGTCCAGGGCGCCCGCGCGGTCGCTCCCCGCCGCGAGGAGGTACTCGACTTCGGTCAGCTCGGCGCGCACGCTGCGCGCGTACTCGATGACTCGACGCCCCCAGGCGTCGGGGGACGCATCCCGCAGTGCGCCATAGATCCCCCCGAGCTCCGTCGTCGGAGGCGCTGCGCCCGTCTGCAGCGGCAAGCCGATCGGGTCGAGTGGCACCGCCTCACGGCGTTCGAGGTACGACCTGCCATAGGCGAAGAGTCCCACGACCCCACGCCCAGTGCCACGCTGCTCGAAACGGCCGCACACCACCGGCGTCGTTTCCCGGGGGAGATGGACAAAGGCGAAGCAATGCCGCTGCGGCGGGCGACTAGAAGTCATCGTCTAGCTCCCGCTTCGGGCGAACCCGCGTCCCGAGAAGCGCCGCGCTCAGGGCGACCCCGACTCGGTCGCCTGTCGAGTCGGTGAGCGGAGCCAGTAGGTCTTCGAGGCCGAGCGCCCACAGGACTGTGATGTAGACACCCAAGCTCACCCCAGGGTGTCCCTTCTCAAGGCTCTGAAGGGTCATCGGCGCAATCCCCGCCTTCTCCGCCAGCAGAGCCTGCGACCAACGGCGCCGCAGGCGGGCAGTTCGGACTGCCTCCCCCAAGTGGCGGACCGTCTCAAGTGCAGCGGATGGGCGTGGCGGACTGGTGGTTCGGCGCGGCATGCTAATATAATAGCTAATAAACCGGATAAAACACAAGATACTAGGTAGACAACGATGTCAGTCCGTTGACGCGGTGCGGGTTGTGACCCCCACCCCACAGCCAATAGCGGCACCTTCTCCGACGCCCGCGCCACGAATTCCCTGGACGAGTCCGTCCAAGAATCGATTGTAGGGATGTCTACGAACCAACTTTCTCGAGCACGGGGAGGGCTACGGGGGTGGCCAGAGAGACCGGAGCACCCGCTCTGTTGCACAGGAATATTGCGTCACCGACCCGCGAACACCCGCTCTCTCGTCCGGGAATCGCGAGCGAGACGACCGCAAACGATGTCACACAGATCGAGTACGCTCTCGTCGGTGATCCGGTAGTGCGCAAAGAGGCCGTCCTTGCGACGGCCAACCACGCCGTTAGCCAGCAGCATCTGCAGGTGCTTCGAGGTGTTTGCCGGACTGAGGCCGAGCGTGTCGGACAGCTCGCCCACCGACTGCTCGCCCGGCATCAGTGCCTGCAGGAGTTGCAGCCGCGCCGGCTCGCCAAGAATCCGGAACCGCAGCGCGACCTGCTCAAGCTGAGCCGCGGTAAGGACCTTGGCTGACCGGGCTCGACGTTGAGCCGTAGTGGTCACGCGGACCGTGCCTCGGGCCGGAGCAGCCGGCGCGCCCGGGCGGGATCGAAACCCTGACGATTGTACGGCATGCGTGCAAGCACGGTCGCCATCATGCAAGTGTTGCTCACTCCCGCGTATACCAGCCCGCTTCCCACGAACGTCGAGAGGAGGGCAAACCATGGACTCACCGCGAGGGCCAGGATTCCGCCGGTCGCGGCGAGCACCCCGGCGACGATACGAACCTGACGCTCGAGCGACATCCGCGGCTCGCCCCGAACGACCGCCTCATCAGCGGCCATCCAGGCCGCAAGCCCGCCGTCGAGGACGAAGATGTTGCGCGCGCCACCGCGTTCCAGCAGCGTGGCCGCCTGCCGCGATCGCTGGCCCGACTGGCAGACCAACAGCACCGGTGAACCCAGGTGCACGATGTCGGCCGTGAAGCCGTCCAGCGCGTCGAGCGGGATGTTGTGCGAGCCATCGATACGGTGGGTTTCATGCTCTGAAGCAGTGCGCACGTCCACCACGCACAGCGGGCGGTCAGCGTTCATGAGCCCTGCCGCGCGCGGGCAGTCCACCATAATCGGGATCAGGTCGGACATGGGTTCTCCGGGGAGCAGAATAATCAACTATACACGACTATAGTTGAAGATTGCGGGGTCGTCAACCTGCATCGGCCGGCGAGACCGCCGGCTGATGCCGTTCATCCCCTGATCTGCGCCAGCACCCGCTTCGAGATCTGCTGCCGGGCTTGGTCGATGTCCGCCCAGGTATCCGCCGGCAGCTTGCCACGGGAGAGCGACCGGACGGTGTAATGGTCGCCTGCCTTGACCCGACCGAGCGCGCTCCATGGGATCGGAACCGAGACGCCCGCACCCGGGCGAGCCCGCATCGACCATGGTGCCACCGACGTGGCGCCGCGGGTGTTGCGCAACCAGTCCACGAACACCTTTCCGGGCCGCTGTGCCTTCGACGCCACCGAGACAAAGTGTGACGGCGCCTCGCTCGCCAGCCGCTCCGCCACGGCGCGCGCGAACTCACTGGTCTCGTCCCAGCTCGATCGTCGCGCCAGTGGAACCACCACATGCAACCCTTTCCCGCCACTGGTCTTGAGCCAACTGGCGAGCCCGGCACTCTCAAGCAGCGTGCGAACTGCCCTCGCCGCATTTCGCATCTCCGCCCACTCGACGCCTTCACCCGGATCGAGGTCGAAGGTGACGCGATCGGGTCGTTCCACATCATCGGCGCGTGCGCCCCAGAGATGGATTTCCAGAATGCCCCACTGCACCAGCGTGACAAGGCCCGCCGCGTCGTGCACGACAACGTATCGCCGAACCTCGCCGCCACTCTGTCGAATCGGTACGGTGTCGAGTGTGTCGGGCACCTTTCCGGTCCAGTGTTTCTGGAAAAAGCATTCGTCGGCGATCCCCTCGGGGCAGCGGACGAAGGTGAGCGGCCGACCCGCGAGCTGTGGCAGCATCAGCGGTGCGACGCGCTCCGTGAACGTCGCGGCGTCGAGCTTGGTGATGCCTGCATCGGGAAACACGACCCGATCGGGGTTGCTGATCACTATGCCGCCGACCTCAGCCATCGTCTCCTCCACCGCTGATGTTGCCTCCGCCCGTTCGCGCTTCACCTGGCGCGCTGGCTTGTCATCACGCACCGCGATCAGCGACGGATGCCGTAGCCGCGACTCGGTGGTCCACTCGGCAAACGCGACCTCCACCACCACTGTGGGCTCGACCCACCGCACTCCAGCAGGCAGGCCGCTCGGAACTGGTGTGAGCGGAGAGCGGTCCCGTTCGAGCGCGGCGAGCCGTTGTCCGAGCGTGCGCAACATCGCGTCCGGCATGCCTGTGCCCACCCGGCCCGCGTAGCGAATCCTGCCGCGCGGCTCGAGCACGCCCAGCAGCAACGCCCCGATCGCCACGCGACTTCCCTTGGGTGGTGTGTAACCCACTACCACGAACTCCTGGCGCATCCCGCACTTGATCTTGAGCCAGCTCCGGTTTCGACCACTCACGTACGGGGCGTCGCGACGCTTGCTGATCAACCCTTCAAGTCCTAGCCGGCAGGCCGCCTCAAGCAGCACGTCGGAGTTGCCGGGAAGCTCGGCGCTCATCTGCGGCTTCCTCTTCCCGCGCGCCCGACGGAACAATGCCGCAAGCATCGTTCGCCGTTCGGTCAGCGGCCGTGAGCGCAGGTCTTCGCCATCGAGGTGGAGGAGATCGAACGCGACGTAGCTCAGCGGGTGGCCCTCCCCCGCCTCCAGGCTCGCCTGCAACATCTGGAACGACGTGCGTCCGTCCCGCTCGAATGCCACAACCTCGCCGTCGAGCACGGCGGCGGCCGCCGGAATTCGCTCCAGCCCCTCCGCCACTTCTGCAAAACGTGCCGTCCAGTCGTTTCCGTTTCGCGTGATCAATCGCACCTGTCCATCGGACTTCACCGCAATGAGCCGGTAGCCGTCATACTTGACCTCGTGCAGCCAGTCGTCCCCGTCGGGGACGGTGTCGACGAGCGTCGCGAGCTGTGGCACGACAAAGGCGGGAACCGACTTCGTGGACCCCCGTCGTGCCACCGTCAGGCCGACTTGCGCGAGCTGCGCTTGGACGCCGCGGCCTTCGTCGTCTTGCGAGGTGCCCGCTTGCTGGCTCCACCCTGCTCGTCAATGCTCTTGCGGAGCGCGGCCATGAGGTCCAGCACCTTCGTTTCTTCAGGCTTGCCACGCTTGGGTGCATCACCATCCTGTACCTCGCGATCCGCGCCCTTCTTTGCGCGCTTCTTGATCATCTCCATCAGGTCGTCACGGTACTCGTCGTGGTACTCACCCGGTTCCCACGTGGTCGACATGCTCTCGATAAGCTGCTTCGCCATCTTCAGCTCCTCCGGTCGCACCGCCCGTCCCGGAGTGGGCAGTGTTTCCATGCCGACCTCCGCGCGGGTCTTGAGCTCGGCCTCGTACCGGAGCAGTTGCACCACGAGGACCCCGTCGTGCGGGAACACCGTCGCCATGTACTGGCGGGTGTGGATCACGACCTGCGCGAGCGCCACCTGACCGGTCTCTTCGAGGGCTTCGCGAAAGAGCACGTAGGGCTTTTCGCTACCCTTGAGTGGTGCAATCACGTAAGGCTTGGCGTGGTAGATGAGCGGGATCGTACCAGCATCGATGAAACCGATCACATCGACGGTCTGGGTCGATTTCGGGTTCGCCCCCTTGAGCTCCTCCGAGGTGAGGACGACATAGCGCCCCTTGCTGACCTCGTAGCCGCGCACGATGTCCGTCTGCTCGACCACCTTGCCAGTGCGCTTGTTGATCTTCTGGTAGCCGATCCGACCCATGTCCCGCTGGTCGATCAAGTCGAGGTCGAGCCGCTCGGACTTCTCGGCGGTGTGCAATTCCACACCGATCGACACGAGCCCGAAGCTGAGTGTGCCCTTCCAGATGCCGCGTGCCATGCTCTCCTCCGGGTCAGCGGGAGGCGGCCCAGTACCCTCCGCCGTGTCATGAAGATTCCGGGGAGAGGGACGCTTCCACCCCTCGGATCGTGCACGGGCGGCGGGATAGTGCATCCCGGCCGGGGTCGATCGTCTTGTCTTGTGAGAAGGCGGAATCGTTTCAACCTTGGCTGGATGGATCACCGTGATGCTGCGCTATGGATTTGGATTTCTCGTCGTCGGCTTCGCCGCAGCGTTTTTCGGCTTTGCAGGGGTTGCCTCAGCGTCGCTGGGCGTCGCCCGCGTGCTGTTCCTGCTGTGCCTGGTCGGGTTCGTTGCCACGATGGCGTTCGTCGCGTCCGAATCGGACCGCGTTTCGCACTGAACCCTGCGTGGCGCACAAGGGGAGCGGCCACGGCCCATCCCGGACTGTTCGCTGTCATGGCCGTCCCGGGGCAGGCGCACTAATCTTCGCCCATGAATGCTCCAGAAAACGCATCATTTGCCGACCTCGGCCTCGCCGCGGCGATCGTCGAATCGTTGACGGCCCTGGGCTACGAAGAGCCGACGCCGATCCAGCAGGCCGCGATACCACCCCTTCTGGCGGGACGCGATATCCTCGGTCAGGCCGCGACGGGCACCGGGAAAACTGCCGCGTTTGCCTTGCCCCTGCTGCAACGTCTGTCCTCCGACCGCCCCGCTCCTTCGCAGCCCGCGATCCTGGTGCTGGTACCCACTCGCGAGCTCGCCATGCAGGTGGCCGAAGCGTTCCACAAGTACGGTCGAGCGATTGGCGCGATGGTGGTGCCGATCTACGGCGGTCAGGCGTTTGACCAGCAGATCCGTGCGCTCCGGCGCGGCGTCCACGTCGTTGTGGCCACGCCCGGGCGCGCGCTCGACCATATGCGCCGCAAAACCCTCGATCTCAGCGGGCTCAAGGCGGTGGTGCTGGACGAAGCCGACGAAATGCTCGACATGGGTTTCGCCGAGGAGATCGACGCCATTCTGGACGCCGTCCCGGCAACCCGGCAGGCGGCGCTCTTTTCGGCGACCCTGCCGCCCCGGATCGCATCGATCGCGGAACGGCATCTCACCGATCCTGCACGGATCCAGATCGCTCGCGACCCGACCGCCGGCAAACTGCCGGCCGTTCGGCAGACGGCGTATGTGGTGCCGCGCGCGCACAAGGTTGCCGCGCTCGGGCGGATCCTCGACCTTGAGGCACCGACTCTCGCGCTGATCTTCTGCCGCACCCGCACCGAGGTCGATGCGCTCGCCGAGACGCTGGCGTCACGCGGATATCGGGCGGAGGCGCTGCACGGCGGAATGACGCAGGATCAGCGTGACCGGGTGATGAAGAAGACCCGGAGCGGGGGCGTCGACCTGCTGGTGGCGACCGACGTCGCGGCGCGCGGTCTCGACATCGAGCAGATCAGTCACGTCGTCAACTTCAACGTTCCCGATTCACCCGCGACTTACGTGCACCGGATTGGTCGCACCGGTCGTGCGGGACGCGAGGGCGTGGCAATCACGCTCGCCGAGCCGCGGGAGCACCGGATGCTCCGCAACATCGAGCAGCTCACCCGCCGCAAGGTGGATGTCGCGCAGATCCCGACGGTGCTCGACGTCCGTGCACGCCGGCTGGAGATCACCCGCGCGACGCTTCGCGAGACCATCCTGGCGGGTGACACCGACGGATTTCGGGTGGTGGTGGAATCGCTCGCCGACGAGTTCGACCTGATGGATATCGCGATGGCCTCGGTGCAACTCGCCCACAACGCGCTGGCCGGGGACGATGATACCGATGGCGTCGAGATTCCTGTCGCGGTGGCGTCGGCCGAGCGGTCGAGCGCAGATCGTGAGCGTGCGCCGCGCGCCTCGAAGACCCGGGGGCGGACCACCGGGATGACGCGGATCTATGTCGGCGCCGGGCGGAAGCAGAACCTCCGACCCACCGACCTCGTCGGGGCGATCACCAACGAGGCGCGGGTTGATGCCCGGTCGATCGGCACCATAGAGATCTCCGAGCGATTCTCGCTGGTCGAGGTTCCGGACGACCTGGTTGACGGAGTGATCCGCGCGCTTCGGGCCGGCACCATCAAGGGAAAAAAGCTCACGGTGCGCCGGGACATGTCCACAAGTCGCTGATGGTCCCGCAGTCGCGGAACCCGCTGTAGATTTGATGATGCTCTACACCCTGTTCGCCCTCTGGTCGGTGGCTGCGGCGTCGCCCGATACGGCGGCCGTCGCAGCCGCGTTGCGTGCGTCGATCGATGCGCCACAGCTGGTGGGTGCTCGCTGGGCGGACTTTGGCGACATGCGGGAGGGTGTGCGCGCGGCGTACGAGGCACGGGGGTGGACGCCAATATGGCTCAACGGGCAGAAGCTCACGCCGGCCGCGGAGGCGGTGCTTTATGAGCTCAAGACGGCGCGCTACCGGGGGCTCGACCCTGCCGATTACGACGCCGAGCGGATTCGGGCGTTCTCCGACTCAATGCGGACGTGGGGCGATGCCGGGATCGCGCGGGCCGACGCGTGGCTGTCGGTCGCGGTGGCGCGCTATGCGATGGCGCTCGATCGCGGCCGGATCGACCCGCGC
>JBKJMX010000046.1:0-34954 GCA_046596135.1 Gemmatimonadales bacterium | reverse complement strand
CGTAAGCTTACCCGTCAAGGACACAGTTGAAAGCTAGACTGTCAGGCCGCCTTGTTTCTCGGCAAAAAGGTCCGCGGCGGCACTCGGCCGAGACTGCGATGGGGCCGCGCGGTGTTGTACAGCTCCAACCACTCCTCGGTCACCTGTCGCACCTCCGCCAGCGAGGTGAAGACCCAGGCGTCGAGCACTTCGTGACGGTACGTCCGGTTGAAGCGTTCGATAAACGCGTTCTGGTTCGGCTTGCCCGGCTGGATGTGGTGGAGCACGACACCGTGCTGTTCGCACCACCGCATCAGCGCCGCGGCAATAAACTCCGGCCCATTGTCGCACCGCAGCATCGCCGGCGCGCCGTGCATCGCCACCAGCTGCTCCAGCACCTGCACCACGCGTACGCTCGGCAGCGACGTGCTGATCTCGATGGCAAGCGCTTCCCGATTCCCCTCATCCAGCACATTCAGCGTGCGGTAACAGCGTCCGTCGTACAGCGTGTCGCCCATGAAGTCGAGCGCCCACGTTCGGTTCAGGATCGCCGGGGCCTCCAGCGCCAGCCGCGGTCGCGTCAGCACCCGCTTCTTCCCGCGGCGCGGAAGGTTGAGCCGCAGCGCGCAGTACACGCGATACACGCGCTTCCAATTCCACCGGTACCCCTGCCCGCGCAGCGTATCAAAGCAGAGCCAGAAGCCCCACTTGCTCTGCGCCGCGACGAGGGTGGTCAGCGCGTCGATGATCGGCGCGTCGGCCGCCGTGCGATCCTGAGCCGGGCGATACCACGCCGTCCGCGAGCATCCGGCGATCTGGCAGGCCCGCACGACCGAGACGGTGTGCTCCTGCACCAGCAGCGCCGCGACGACCCGTCGCGCAGACGGCCCTACAGTTTTCGGCTGAGCACATCCTTGATCGCGGCGTTCTCGAGCGCCAGCTCGGCATACATCCGCTTCAGCCTGGCGTTTTCCTGTTCCAGCTCCTTCAGTCGCCGCAACTCGGGCACGGACGTGCCACCGTACTTCGACTTCCAGTTGAAATAGGTCGGCCGGCTGATCCCGTGCTTCCGGAGAATCTCGGCCACGGGGAGCCCCGCCTCGGCCTCCTGCAGCACGGCCACGATCTGGGCTTCAGAGAACTTCGACTTCCTCACAACCCCTCCTTCGGGCGACGAGAAAGTCTAACTTACGCTGTATCCTGGTGGGGTAAGCTTACGCCGCGGCAACCGCGAACCTATGATAGGTTAGAGGCCAGTGCCTGTACAGAACGGACACTTGATTAGGAAATTTTACCAATACCGGGTTGAGAGAGTTGAGTGCAAAATCCCTGCAGGCGGGGCATTCGAAGTCCGCGAACACCACCACTGTAACCTTCGCGCTTGGCAAGCCTGTTCGATGCCCAGCCCGAATCGCGATCTGCCACTGGCTATCTGTTAACGCGACGCTTTCTGACAAGGCCTGGATTGAATCTCGACGCGAAAAGTGTTTCCACGTTAAGACCATCGCAATGAGCACGCCGCAGGCACCGACGGCATTTAGGACGCGGCTTGTGTGTTCGCGTTCGATCATGAGTGGCTCGCTAGACGTCTAAGTCATGAGGCTCGACAAACTGCGTGCCGCCAGCCTATGCCGTTCGCCAGACGACTGCGTCAGCTTAGATGGCCGTGTGCACACGACGGTTTCGGCACTCCTGATTCAATCCCGCCCGCTCGGGGTATGGCCTGTGACGGACCGGGTTTGTAGCCGGGTGGCCGTCCCCTGCCTGCCGGAACGCCGTCGCGAGAGCTGAGGCTGATCGCCTTGTATGTGGGTTCGCCGCGTTCCCATACTCAGTTCAAGCCACCCAACTGACTATCTCATCATTCCGGTGGACTACGCGCCAAGCCGGATTTGTGGGCGGCCGCGAACAAGGTTGGCCATTTCTCGCCGTTCGGTACTTACGCGATGGTGCTAGGGTATCTGCCGCACTGGTCAACGGGCTGCACCCATCAGATGGGGAGCCCGTTGACCAGTAATCCTCATCAGGGCGGACAGACGTAGTGCCACTCTCCGCAGAAATCCGGCTGGTCATTGGAGTGGGCGGCGTTGGGAGCGCCCAAGTGACAGCCGCCCGGCCTGAGGAATGAGTGAACGATGTTGCCGAACCCGTCAAGGCCGGCGCCGCAGCCAATCTCCGGCCCACGCACCTCCGCACCGGTTGAAGCCGCAACAACCCCAGTTGAAGTGACCAACATAATTGCAATTGCACCCTTGGCTTTCCACGAAACGAACATCTGATCGCCTCACTTTTTAGGGAAAGGTACTGCGGGGACTAGCCACAAGCGGTAAAGCTGCAAATACAGATCGCCGTCACCGGATTCCTCGATTGAGAATGCGACGTCAGGCCCTGCAAAAGCAGACACTGCATGCTGAAGCGCGCTCTGCCCGAGCGACCGGCCGTTCCGAAGGTCGATGATGTCAACGTTGAAAGAGAGGTATTTTGCGATATCGCCTGGCGGCACCACCCCGCCTTCCCTGCCTTGAGCAGAACTCGTGGTGGCAGGGGCCCAGTCCTTGGTTGCGTCCGCATAAACGACAACTAGGGTGTCAACACCCCGCACGTTCAGGGCGAGGATTCTGCTGTATGGTCTGGCGACATGAGGCTGGCGCCTATCCACAGACATGAACTTCGCGGCGGGAAACCGGACGTTCGCCACTCGCAGGGGTGCGGCGCGGCCGGTTCGTATGTCCAGTATTGCAAACTCATAAGCAGTAATTGGGCTCACCACGACCGACGACTCGTTGCGGCGTGCCATCCTTCGGAAAGTGGGGTCGCCCAACATATCCGGGAACGGGTCTGGGATGGCCCGAACCGAGTCTAGGCCTGTACTCCAAACTACAAATGGCGAACCTTTGGCTCCAGGCATGAGCAACTTATTGACGAGGATCTCACGCGAGTTGATTGACAAAAGTTCTTGCCCTTCTCCACTCCTGACCTGTGGCTGTGCAGCGTTCTGTCCGGGTTTCATCACCGACAGGCGCGAACCCACAACTGCAACGCTCCCGTCAGGCAACGCCGCCACGGAGTGAACCAGGCTCAATTCGCCTGGTCCATCCCCAGGTCGACCAGTCACCCGCAGTAGTTTCCCGCGATGGTCGAACCACGCGAGCCGACCTACGTCCGTAATAGGCCCGACTACGTAGCCACCATCTGGGAGCTGGGCTATACGGCTACGCGCCGTGAACCCGAAGACAGACGACTCGGGAACTCTGAGCTGAAGCATGGGCTCGAGTGTAGTACGCAGTTGTGCTGTGCTTGATCGCGGCGACAACGTGGCGAAAATTGCCGCCAGGCAACCAAGCCACGCAGCGCGACCATGCATGCGAAAACATGGATTGTGAATCTGCGGTACGTTCATGAGGCCGCCGAACCCACGAGGACAATCGCTTGAGGCATGAAGACCGTATACATTTTGCTGACCCCAGTTTTGTGAACAGCAATCCTGCTGGCTTCCTTGGTCGAACACCCCGCTAGGCACTCGTCAGAATCGGGAAGGGCTCCCAACCCCAACCTCCAAATCCATGATAGCGAAATTCGTTCGAACGACAACTGTCACTTGTCCTAGTTTCGCCCGCAAGGCCACCCAACCGTCGAGCGCCACGGTTTGCCATTGGGATTCAGCTTGGAGGGATTCGGGTCACGAGTCGTTGGAATCGTGGGCGCCGGTACGTCGATCGGGCACGGCGTCCCCCCGGCTTCGAGACGCCCGCTAGCCCACGAGCACTGGTCGATCTCGAGGAGTGCCGACTCTAGATCGGCAAGGACCGGCCGGCGCAGCTGGGCGTGTGGATTCTGGGGTACCTACGCATAACTGTATCGCCGATCAGCCAACGGCTAACGACCAACGACCAACGACCAACAACTTACGTCTACTCGTACGCCTCCATCGGCGGACACGTACACACCAGGTTCCGATCGCCGAACGCACTGTCGATCCGGCTCACCGTCGGCCATACCTTGCGCGCACGCGTCGACGGCATCGGGAACGCCGCCTTCTCGCGTCCGTAAGGCCGGTCCCAGTTGTCAGCAATCACCTGCTCAAGCGTGTGCGGCGAACGCACCAGCACATTGTTTTCTCGCGCCGCGACACCGGTCTCCACTTCACGAATTTCGTCGCGGATCATGATCAACGCCTCGATGAACCGGTCGAGCTCCTCCTTCGGCTCCGACTCCGTGGGCTCGACCATCAGCGTGCCCGGCACCGGGAACGACACCGTCGGTGGGTGGAAGCCGTAGTCGATGATCCGCTTTGCGATGTCTTCGACTTCGATCCCCGTTGCCTTGAACACCCGCGTGTCGAGGATGCACTCGTGCGCGACCAAACCGTTCGGCGCCGCATACAACAAGTCGTAGTGACCCTCGAGGCGCTTCGCGATGTAGTTCGCCGAAAGGATCGCGACCTTGGTCGCAAACGTCAGCCCTTCCGAACCCATGAGCTGGATGTATGTCCACGAGATCGGCAGGATGCTCGGGCTGCCCCACGGACCCGCCGAGATCGTCCCACTGCTCTCGGCGTGTCCAAGCGGCACCACCGGGTGGTCGGGAAGGAAGGGTGCCAGGTGCACGCCAACCCCGATCGGCCCCATCCCCGGACCGCCACCGCCGTGCGGAATGCAGAATGTCTTGTGCAGGTTGAGATGACAGACATCGGCACCAATGTCACCCGGCCGACAAAGCCCCACCTGCGCATTCATGTTGGCCCCGTCCATGTACACCTGCCCGCCGTGCTGATGCACAACGTCGCAGATCTCGCGGATCGACGCCTCGAATACGCCGTGCGTCGACGGATACGTGACCATCAATGCCGCCAGCTTGTCAGCATGTTGGGCGGCCTTGGCCTTCAGGTCGGCGACATCGATGTTGCCCTTCGCGTCCGACGCCACCACCACCACCGACATCCCAGCCATCACCGCACTCGCCGGATTCGTCCCATGCGCACTCATCGGGATCAGGCAGACGGTGCGATGTTCATCGCCGCGGGACCGGTGATACGCGCGGATCGCCAGCAACCCCGCGAACTCTCCCTGCGAACCCGCGTTGGGCTGCAAGGAGACCTTCGCAAACCCGGTGATCTCGCACAGCGAATCCTCGAGCTGGCGGAAGAGTTCGGCGTATCCCTGCGCCTGCTCACGCGGTGCGAACGGATGCAGCTTGGAGAGCCCCGGGAAACTCACCGGCATCATCTCGGTGGTCGCGTTGAGCTTCATGGTGCACGAGCCGAGCGGGATCATGGCGGCAGTGAGTGAAAGATCCTTGGCCTCGAGCGCACGCATGTAGCGCAGCATCTCGGTTTCCGACCGGTGGAGATGGAACACCGGGTGTGCCAGGTAGTCCGTGGTGCGGCAGAGCGCCTTCGGGATCGCCTCGTCGGCCGGCACCGCTTCGCCCTCGACCATGAACGGCAGCGAGTGCGAGATCGCAAAGCACGAAATCAGGTCGGCGAGATCGCCCAGCGTCACCGTCTCGTCGAGTGCCACCACCACGCGGTCGCGGCCGAGCCGGCGGAGGTTGATTCGGCGCGCCAATGCGACCTCGATCACCCGGTCCTGCTGCCATGGTTCAACCACCACCGACACGGTGTCGAAGAAGTTCTCGTGCGCCAACCCATAACCCAGGCGCTTGACGGCGCGCGCCAGCAGCACCGCGCGGCCGTGCACCTGCTCCGCGATCCGGCGAATTCCCTCGGGGCCGTGCCAGACGGCGTACATCGATGCCATCACCGCGAGCAGCACCTGCGCCGTGCAGACATTGCTCGTCGCCTTATCGCGGCGAATGTGTTGTTCGCGGGTCTGCAGCGCCATCCGGAGTGCCGACCGGCCATCGCTGTCGCGCGACACCCCGATGATGCGGCCGGGAATGTGCCGCTTGAACGCATCCTTCGTCGCGAAAAATGCGGCGTGCGGGCCGCCGTATCCCATTGGCACGCCAAAGCGCTGGGTGTTGCCAACCGCCACGTCGGCGCCCCACGCGCCGGGCGCCTCCAGCAGTGCCAGCGCGAGCAGGTCAGTCGCAACAGTCACTACGGCGCCTGCAGCGTGCGCCTTCTCGCACACACCCCGCCAGTCGCGCACTGCACCGTCGGTCGCAGGATACTGCAACAGACATCCCACCGCGGTGCTGCCATCGACCTCGCCGAACACGAAATCCTCCGGATCCTGCACCACGATCGCGATGCCCCGCGCCTCAGCGCGCGTGTGCACCACCGCGATCGTCTGCGGATGACACGCTGCGTCGATCAGGTAGGTCGCAGTGCCGGTGTGCTTCGTCATCGCCATCGTGAGCGCCATTGCCTCGGCTGCTGCAGTACCCTCGTCCAGCAACGATGCGTTCGCGATCTCGAGCCCGGTGAGGTCACTCACCATCGTTTGAAAATTCAGCAGTGCCTCAAGGCGCCCCTGCGCGATCTCGGCCTGGTACGGCGTGTACGCCGTGTACCAACCCGGGTTCTCCAGCACGTTGCGCTGCACCACTGGCGGCACGAAGGTGCCGTGGTATCCCATGCCGAGGTAGGACCGGAACACCTGGTTGCGCTCGGAAAGGTCGCGGATGGTGTTGAGCGTCTCGCGCTCGCCACGCCCTGGTGCCAGCGCCAGCGGCCGGTCGAGCCGGATGCTGTCGGGAACCACGTCGTCAATGAAGTCATCGAGCGAGTCGTAACCGAGCACACCGAGCATCGCCTGAATGTCGTCGGCACGCGGGCCGACATGGCGCGACGCGAACTCGTTGGGCGGAAATGCGGAGGGGTGCGGGGCAGACTCACCGCCGGCATCGGTGCGAACTTCACGGGTGGTCACACTGGTCATGGAGCCTTCCATCTATTCAATACGAATCACGCCGGAGATGCGGCGAGGCGAACCTCGCCGCGTGATGTCACTGACTGTCGATCATCGCCTGGTAGGCGTCGGCATCCTTGAGCTTGCCAAGTTCGGCGGGGTCGCTCACCTCGATCTTGACCAGCCAGCCGGCGCCGTAGCAATCATCGCCCACCGTCTCAGGGGCATCGTTCAGTGCCTCATTGACAGCCACGACCTTCCCACTGGCCGGCGCAAAGAGTTCGCTCACGGCCTTTACGGACTCGATCACGCCGAAGGGCTGGCCCTGCGACACGCTGCTGCCCACTGCCGGGAGTTCAACGAAGACGATATCGCCGATCTGTTCGACGGCGAACGAGGTGATCCCCACCGTGCCATCGTCGGCCAGCCACTCGTGCTCCACCGAATACTTCAGGTTGCCCGGGTTTGCCACGGTGTCTCCTCGGCTCAGGACGGCCGGCGATAGAAGGGCAGCGCCACGACTTCTGCCGCGACGCGCTGGTTGCGAATTCCCACCTCGACGGCCGTGCCGACAGCGGTACCCACCGGCAGGTAGGCCATTGCGATCGGGGCGCCAACGGTCGGCGACGCGGTCCCGCTGGTCACCACGCCCGACTGTTCCGGCGAGTCGGCAAGATAGACGGGATAGCCGGTGCGGGCGATGCCCCGGCCGGTCAGGCGGAGGCCCACCAGCGCCTTGCGCGGCGCGTCCTTGGCGGCTTCCAGCGCGGCGCGACCGGCAAAGGCGTCGGGCTTGTCGAACTTCACGACCCGCCCGAGTCCGGCCTCGAACGGCGTGGTCTCGCGGTCGAGTTCCTGCCCGTAGAGCGGCATCCCGGCCTCGAGCCGGAGGGTGTCGCGGGCGCCCAGACCAACCGGCACCAGCCCGTCGGCCGCACCGGCCTCGAGGAGGGTGTCCCACACCTTCGGGGCATCGTTCCACTCGACGAACAGCTCGAAGCCGTCCTCACCGGTATAGCCGGTGCGGGCAACGAGCGCCTGAACTCCGCACGCCGTACCCGCCACGCTGGCGTAGTACTTGAGCTCGGAGAGCGCGATCGAGGTGAGCGGCTGCAGGATCGCGGCTGATTTCGGACCCTGGATCGCGACCAGCGACACCTTAGTCGTCGAATCATCGAGCGAGGCATCGAAACCGGCGAGCCGCTCCTTGAGCGCGGCCACCACCGTCGCGACGTTCGACGCATTGGCCACTACCATATATCTGGTGGTATCGAGGCGATAGACGATCAGGTCGTCCATCACCGACCCGTCCTCGGCGGTGATCATCGAATAGTGGGCGCGGCCAACGGCAAGCTTGCTCGGGGTCGTGACAAGCGCGGCATCAAGCCCGCGATCGGCCTCCGCGCCCTCGATGTACAATTCGCCCATGTGGGAGAGGTCGAAGAGGCCGGCCGCGGTGCGCACCGCGCGGTGTTCCTCGATGATTCCCTGATACTGGACCGGCATGTTCCACCCGGCGAAGGGCACCATCCGGGCGCCAAGGGCAAGGTGACGGTCGTTGAGAGCGGTCTGGTGCACGCGAAATCCGGGCAAGAGGTCGGGAACAGCTGGACCGAGAAGATACCATTTATGGCGACGAACCGTCCGGGTGGCGCATCTGCCATTGATCCGGACCCCATTCAGGAGCAAAAGGTGACCCGTGGATCGTTGCTGGTTCTGGCATCGTTCGTCATTGCGGCGTGCGGGTCCGACGCAACCGAGGTGGCGCTCAACGTCCCCACGATCGACACCCTCCCGGGCGGCTTCGTGCGGGTCGCCAACACGGGGCCGTCGTTGTGGGACGACACCACCTCATTCCGGTTGGTCGAGGACGCGGTGATCGCGCCGCCGGAGGGCAGCCCGGGCGAACTCTCCGACATCAGTGGCGTCGCCGCCGATGCGCGCGGCAACGTATACGTCTTCCAACGGACGCCGGCACTCATTCGGGTGTACGGCCCCGATGGCGAGTGGCTGCGCGACATCGGTCGCGAGGGAGACGGCCCCGGCGAGTATCGCCAGGGAATGTTCGGCATCCACCACGACACACTTTTCATCCAGGACCCGAACAACACCCGGCTCACCACCTTCCTAACTTCGGGCGAGTTCATCGGTTCGCACACCAGCCAGTGTTGCTGGTGGACCTCGAACTTCCCGGTGTTCGACGACGGCACCGTCGGCATCATGGGTCCGCCGCCCGCGAATGCCTCCGACCGTCAGGGTGCGCTCTACCTGACGCGGCTCGACGGCTCGGTGACCGACACCATTCTCATGCCAGTCCGCCAGGACGACGATTCGCGGATGTGGAAGGTCGAAATGAAATCCGGGAAAAATTCGAGCATGATGGCCATGGGCATCCCGCTCCAGCCAGGCACCAGCTTCGCCTACCTTCCGAATAGGCGCCGGGTCGAGGGAAACACGGCCACGTATTCGCTGGCGATCATCGGCCTGGACGGCGACACCACCCGAGTCTTCACCGCACCAGCGCAGACCATCGCGATCAGCGACACCGAACGTGATTCGATCTTCGAAGATGCCGTCGAGGGCGTGGGCGCGCAGTGGCGTGACGCGGTGCGCACGGTCGCAAAGAAGACTGATATTCCGAGGACCTGGCCAGCGTGGACGGACGCGATGGTCGACGATCGATCGCGTATCTGGGTGGGACGACCCGGTGCGCGGGGAGCCCTCAGCGCGCTCGATGTGTTCAGCGCCGATGGCGTGCTGCTCGGCAGCGTCACCCCTCCCGCCGGGTTCAAACTCAACGGGACCTGGGCCGGCGGGAAGTTCTACCAGCAGGGCGAGAGTGAGGACGGCCTGCCGCAGGTCACCGTGTGGCGAATCGACAGCACGGTTCGGGGCGCGGCAGAGGGCGGGGCGGAGCCGCTGACGGTGCGAAGATGACGTTGCGGGTGCGCGCGCGCCCGAGCCCGCGGCGGTGTGCGCCGGTGGAGTTACGCAGTCATGAAAAAGTTGTCACCTTACCCGGGCATTACCGTCGTTCCGGTCGTGTCCCGTTCGCCCGTTCGCCATGGACGACCGCTTACCCCTCGGGCGAGGCCGAGAGGCCGGTTGGCTCATTTGACAACGTCGCCCCACCGGCTTCACGGGTGCCGCTCACCAGCCACGGAATCGAGACGGGCCACGCTCGACCGCGGCCGTCCGGAAAAACCCCTCGCGCGGACATATACTTCGTCTAGTTATGCACCCCGCCGCCAGCTACGCAAAACTGGCAACTGCGCCTCAGCTACAGGCATAGCTGCCCCTGCGGCAAGAGCTTGGCCGAGCGAAGTTTCGATGCGATATGCCGCAAGTACCTCATTCTTGCACCCACGGATAACTACGTATCCCGACTTGAGCAATTGAACATGCTTCGGCGATGCCTTCGCCGCCTGTGCAACCGCAATAATCGGCACAAACCCTGAAACTGCTCGCTCAACGACAGCACGCGCCACGGCAGCACCACCACAAGCCCAGTGATATTGCTGGCAGCTGTAAGGCGTCTGTGGGTTCGAGTGGCAGGAGTTGAATGCCACACAATCATAGCACTCGGTTGCACCCGCCGTACATTGGCCGTTGAACCAATGTTCATTCGTTGAAAGATTGTGCTTGCAACTCCCGCAGTTCTCTGGCTGGGCAGACTCGGTAGCTCCACCCTGCGCTCTCTGCGACTGCGCCACCCCGGTCGCCGATCCTCCGATCAATGCGATTGCGAGAGCGATTAGTATCCTGATAACTCGCATGCTCCCTCCCAGTCAGGTCAATGGTTCGTCGGTCCCGCAACGACCCGATAGATGATTGGCCATTCCGACCCATCGGGCCCGGCTGTAACACCAACTAGGCGTCCATCCTCCACGAATTGCAGTAGGTAGCCCTCCTTATTGACAAATGTTGCCTTCAGCCCGCCAGTGGTGCCGTCGATCACTTCGACGACCTGTTCCATGTATGTCAGTCGATCAGTGAGGGACTTGGTTTTCTCTTCCTCGTCAAACGTCCGCTTGCCTGTCGGAGCAAAGTCCGAACGCGCTCTCTCCAGCAGCACGTAGATACCGCCCGTTGGGTGGACGTAAATGCTCTTGAGAATCGTGGGATAGGCTACGGCGGTGGTGCCGTCCCATTCTCGCTCCATCGGCGGAAACCACGTTCGTGTTGGTCGCAGATTGTGAAGCAGCGATCCATTGATGTGCCAGCGCTGAAGTTCGTAACGATCGATCCGGGCAACCCAGAAAGTGCTATCTGACTCGGCAGCGAGATGTCGGTACATCCGAAGCGGTACGCTCGAATCGAAGGACCGGTCCTCCGCACCGAACGATCGCACCGTATCCCCTGTTGGCGCTATCACATGCAGCGGCAGTCCGAACCTTGCCTCGGTGTAGAGCGGTTCGGTCAAAAGCAGCGTGTCCCCTCTCATGACCAATAAATCACCCAAGCTCGTGATTCGTGGAGCGATCGTCCGCACGAATTGCCCGGCAGCGTCGAACAAGCCGGCATCGCCGCGCATGTCTCCGATTACCAGCGAATCGCCCCGGGCGAGCAATATTGCGGGGTACTGCAGTTCTCCCGGCCCGGGGCCGAGCTTACCAACAAGACGAATGAATTTCGCGCCGGAATCCAGAATCATGGGTAGCCCAGATAGCCGCTGGCTCGCCACAACTAGCCCACCGTCGCTGGTCGCCCTAAAGAGCAGCGGCCTCGCCATATCGACGCTATCGCCCGTGCCCGTGGCGATGTGGCGCAGCTGATATCCACCGTCGACCAGCAACGGCGGAGCGGCGTCGGCGCACGCGGCCGAGAACGCAGCTGCGATAGTCACCTTGTGCGATAATCGGTGTATGATGGCTCCCCCATGTGTCGGACGGCTACGTCGATTGGCCGCTTGGGCCGGCTTCAATACCCATAAACCCTTTGTGCTTCTATGGCGGTGCTTCTATGGCGTAATTCGTCCGGTGAGCGAGATGCTCGAGTTGTGGTGCGAGGCACGCTGGCAGTGACAGGAGCTCGCTGGATATTGCGGCGCACACTTGACACCGGGAGCAGCACTCTCTGAATCACAATTGTGCGCGCTCGGAGGCTTGTCAATACTGACCGTCGCCTAGGACTTTCCCTAGGTCACGCCGTAACCTCATGGCGCATAGGTCGTTACAGCTTTGACGGGTTGCGCCTCGATTCGACGGTTGTTCGCAGAACACGACACCGAATGCGATAACGACCGTTCCTGTTGGTCGGTGGGGCGAGAAACGATAGAGCCGCTGCGGCAGTTGAACGATCTCAGATCGACGGCGCGCTCGTTTGCATAGCGACTCGCGATGGAGACCGTGGCCGGCCTGGACCGAGGCAATGGTCGACGATCGGTCGCGGATCTGGATCGGTCGCCCGGGAGCGCGTGGGCCGCTCAGCGTCATCGACGTGTTCAGCACCGACGGTGTGCTGCTTGGTAGGGTGATTCCGCCAGCGGGGTTCAAGCTCAGCGGCACGTGGGCGGGCGGTAAGTTCTACCAGATCAGCGAGAGCGAGGATGGCTTGCCGCAGGTCACCGTGTGGCGGATCGCCAGCAAGGTGCGGGGCGCGGCGGAGAATGGGGCGGAACTGGTGTGGGGAGGTAGTTTACGCGCTGTTCCCGGCGCGGGGGGACTAAAGTTCGCCGGCCGCGTGCCTCAATCCCAGTTCCGCCACTAATTAGCGACCGCTGCCCCGCGTCGGATAACCGCAAAGCAGGGCAGTGAGTTAGATCAAATGGGCCCGGGCAGATTCGAACTGCCGACCTCTTGCTCCGGAGCCGACACACCCACCCCCACAAACCAGTGCCAAAAGCCGTGAAAACGCGCTTAGACCGGGCAACCTGACTGGTTTGAGGGAGGGGCGTACGGCTTCCTGCCGGTCCCAACGGCGGAAGGAACGGCGGACGATTGGTAGGGTTACTGAATGTACGGTCACGGTCAGCGGCGTCGAAGGGTGCAGCGTCACACCAGGGTGTTATCCCCCGGCGTAGGCGAATCTCGATGGCCAGATAGCTGCAGACTGCTCACGCCGTCCCTCGACCAGCCCCTTGCGGGTGTCGGGAGATAGCCATACGCGATATACCATGGAGTCTCTCCGCACCTCGCGGGACCTCGGCGTATAACGCCGGGCCTTTGAAGCGAGGCTGCGCCTAGTAGGGCCTCGGAGATAGGCCATGGACCAAAAAGAGCTGCTCACGAGCCGCCACCGCGGCGCGTGCGGAAGGTATGGAAGAGGCGGCTTGTTTGGTCAAACGGGTAACTCAATGTATCGCGCAGCTCGCGGGTTGGGCTTCGCTGCCAGGTTACGGTGCAAACTTCCGTATTTCGAGGGTGCTGGCGCCATCCTCGTCCCAGTTCGCAATCAACAGCGAGTTGTGGCGAAAATCGACCGGATACGATCGCGCCCGGGCGGAATGGATGACGCCAACAACCTGACCATCGGACCCGACTCTGATTGCCCGCCAGCCTGGGGCCGCCATCGATTTTCCCTCAACGATTACGAGCTCCTGCCCCGACATGTCGAGAAGCAACTCGTCCGCTGGAGGAAACGAGTCCGCGAATACTGCGGATCGATTCCAGGCCAGCCTACGTGGAGGTACACCCCCGGGATACATGCTGGAAAGCGCCTGGATTTCCGTTGCGAGCATCAGCTCGCGATCTGCTCTGTCGACAACCTTACGAGTAGGAGGAAGGGGTATCGTACGCACGACGGCACCAGAGCGAGTATCGTGAATGTCAATTCGCGCCGCCCCCCCAGGGAGCACGTAGGCCAGTGGCCCTCGCATACGGATACGAGCCCTGCCCCCAAAGCGCACCTCATCGATGCTACGTGCGCTACTCCCATCGGATGATTCACGCCACGTGATGAGAACATCGGGAAGTCGGAACAGCTGCAGCGGCGGAGTATTGCTGGTTACACTCGCGGCCTCCGCCGTCGTCCGCAGGGAATCTCTTGCAGCCCTGTATTTGTGGTCTGAGTACTGATTCAGGTCCGCGAGGATTAGCGTCGTATCGTCGATCGCGCCGAGCGGCACGAAGTAGTCCGACGTTGCCTGAAGAAATCGATGTTCCCGAATAACGCCGGAGCGGGGATGTATCCAAGTCGCCCGTCGAAGGGTTCGATCGTAGATCAGTATCGTATCGCCTGGGAGGATCGTCATGTGCGGTACGGCGAATTCGCCTGGACCCGATCCACGCCGGCCAAACATCGACTCTTGTTGGCCACCGGCGCCAAACACGACCAAGCGATTGTCGCAGCAGAGCGCTGCAACGCGACCATCGGCGAGGAGGCGCACGTCGACCGGTTGTGACCAGACGGCATCGCCCGAGAGGGAATCGACGCGAATAGTCACAACGGCGACGGCGTCGGAGTCCGCGGAGGCGGTTGGTGTATTATTCGAAAGCCCCGGGGGGATCGGTGGCCGTTCTGCCGCACACCCGGCGAGTACGGAAAGCGCGAGCAGCTGACCGAGGGATCCGGCACGCCGCGAAAGCGGTACCGTTGGGCCGCACGCCGCGAAATAGCGACATGAACTCCGCGTCGTGCGGCCCCCGTTCAGCACGCTGTGTGTCCGTGATCGCCGCAGGTGCCGCCAGCCTGCTGTCCCATCTCCGAGGTCGTGACGGTCTTGCACCCCACGTTCGGGACACAACAGTCGAGGCCGAAATAGTGGATGCTACCCCATGGCGGATACATCGAGTTCCCATTGTAGCATTGCGAACACTCGTTGCCGTTGGAGTCTGCTGCGGACGCCGGCGGCGCCGTGAGCATCAGGCCCACCAGGCCGAGAACGGTCCCAAGGCCGAGCATGGTGTGTTTGGTACGGATCTTCATCGGCTTGCTCCGGTAACAGGGTGAACGTGCGACGTACTCACTGCGTCAAATCAGGCACCCCGCCGCTTCGCTCAGCTGTCCATTCTGGGCACCATTCTTCAGGCGCACTCAGCGCGCTGCGCCTGAATCCGAGATTGGCGACTTACCATCCAGTAGGTCGTCAATGAGGTTCGTAAGGTGAGTTGGATGGGGCAGGGAACTGTAGCGCCAGCCGTTGACGATGATCGTTGGCGTTCGAATGACCTTAAGCGACTCGCCCATTTTCATGCCGGCAGTGATTGCCCCGTCAATTCCTAGGGAGTCACTCATGCATGAGGCGAAACCGGCGGAGTCCTGCAGCCCTACAGCCTTCGCGAACTCCCACAGGGGTCGCTTCGGAAGTGACTGCTGGTCTTTGTAGACGGTTGCTACGAACTCGCGGAACCGGTTGACACGCAGGGCGCATTCGGCCCCGCGGTGAGCCGCCCGGGCCTGCTCGTGGGTCACCACGGGAAAATGCACAAATGTGACTGCGACCTTCCCGTTGTACTCCTTCACAACGTCGTCGAGGACGCTCTGGTACGATGCGCATCCCGGACATTGTAGGTCCACCGTTTCGACAATCTGTACTGGGGCTGCGGTGTCCCCCATTGCTCTGCCCACAGCTTGGAGGGACTTCCAGCCGGGTTCAAAAGTCACCTCGGGTGGTGGTCCCAGCTTCGGGCGCGACAAGAACACGCGTTTCGAGATGGCGGCGGCCATGATCACTACGGCGAGAGTGAGGGTGACAGTAATTAGCCGGTCGAAGCGGTCAGCCATGATCGAATCTCGCGCGGTCGGGGGGACAGGGTGACGTGACACCCAACGCTGTGCCAGGCATTATGGTAGGTCAGCCCTGGTTGATGTGAACCAGCTCGTTGCGAACTCTTCTGGCGTGCGGTTATTCAGGCTGCCGTGGGGCCGCGCCGCATTGTACTCGGCCCGCCAGGTGCCCAGCGTGACCTCGGCCTCCGCCAGCGTCAAGAACCACGTCTCGTTCAAGCACTCGTCTCGCACGCGCCCATTGAAGCTTTCCGCAAACGCGTTCTGCACCGGCTTGCCCGGCTCGATGAAGTGCAGCTGCACGCCGCGCTGATACGCCCATTGATCGAGGGCCTGACTGGCGAACTCCGGTCCATTGTCGCAGATGATCGTGGTGGGCGTCGCGCGTTCGCCGATCGCACGATCGAGCGCGCGGGCGACGCATTGCCCGGTAAAGCTGCGGGCGACGTCCAGCGCCACGCACTCCCGCGTGAAGTCATCGACCACCGTGAAGCCGCGGAATCGGCGCCCATCGCCCAGCGCATCGCTCACGAAGTCCATGCTCCAGCGCGCATTCGGCCGCTGCGGGACGGTCAGCGGCTGCCGCACGACCGCGACGCGCTTCCGCTTGCGCCGCCGGACGCTGAGCCCGAGCTCGCGATACACGCGGTAGACCAGCTTGCGATTCACCACGGTGCCCTCGCGCCGAAGCAGCCAGTGCAGCCGCCGATAGCCCCACCGTGGCTTGAGCGTGGCCAGGGTCGGCAACCGCTCGGGCAGGGCGGTGCGCGGCGGGCGACGCGTCGCATACCGCTGGCTGCTGCGACTGAAGCCGGTGTAGCGACACGCCTGCCGCTAGGGGAGGCGGCGGTCATCGCCATGGTGACCGCCAGCCGCCGCTGCTCCGCAGTCACCACTATTTTCCCAGCAGATCCTTCACGACCTGGAGATTGAGCGCCTGGTCGGCGACCAACTGTTTGAGCTGCCGGTTTTCCTCTTCCAGCGCGTGCAGCCGCTTGGCATCGGACGGCGGCATTCCGCCGTACTTGTGGCGCCAGCGATGAAAGGTGGTCTGGGTGATCCCATGGCGCCGGCAGACCTCGGCAATGGTGCCGCCGGCCTCCGCTTCCTGCAGGATTCCCACGATCTGCTCGGGGGTAAATCGGCTCTTCCGCATGGTGTCCTCCGCGGGCGACCCGATCATAATATCTGGATCAGCTTTCGGGGGTCACGTCAGTCGGAAGCACTCAGTGCCGAAGCGGCTCCGGGACCTCCTTGCGATAGTGCCCCGTGCATGCCGCGAGCCTCGACCGATGGGCTGCCAAGACAAACACACGTACTTCTACGAGGAATTTTAGCGGCACCGTTCGATGTCTGTCAATGTCACAGCCAGCTCACCGTTGTATGTCATACTGGCACCTGTCACAGTTTTTCCCGCGGCACCTGTCCGGTTCGAAACGCACGTGACAACCTGTCGAAGCCCGTGGGTGGGGCGATCTGTCGCTTTGGTATTTCGGAGCACACGTTGGCCGTGCAGATGCTCGGTTGCTCCTATAGCATCTGCGGCAACACACTGGCGTGCGCGTTGACGCACGTTAATCGTGATGACCAACGGAGCCCGAGTCATGCTCAGCCGACAGTCACGTGTACATCGTCGTACGCGAGATGGGCGCTACCTGCCGGCGTGCACTCGCCGCGGGTGGCGTGACGGTGCAGGAGTCGACGCAGCAGGGCGATCCCGACTGGCGGTGCTTGCGGCGTCAAGGATGCCGGCGGCTCAGCGTGGTGGTATGCGACGGTGGCGGGGTCATTCTCCGTCGCTCAGGGCGCGTCGACCCTGGTCCCTCCTGACCGGGCACCGGGTAGCAAAGTGACCGCCGACCTGAGCTCACGCTCGTGATCTGAGGCCCACCTGATCAACAGCGTAAGCGAACTCATTCCGAGCTTCTTCCGGAGATCGTCAAGGTGGTAGTCGACACCGCGAAGGGTCAGCTGCAACCGTTGCGCGGCTCGCGGCCGAGTGCCGACCTCGAGGAGGTGACATAACACCCTGACCTGCTGCGCGGAAGCGGGAATCCCGCCGATCATCCAGCGCGCGCCTGACCGCGGCACCGGAGTCAGTTCGGCAGTGCCACTGGAGTACCTACGGTCCGCGAGCGCGGCGTCTATCGCAAGCTTTAGTTCATCTGAACCTGCTCCCTTAAGCAAAAAGCCGTGAGCACCTGAGTCAAACGACGCCTGAGCTAAGGCACTGCTGGCGTGGCCGGTTACCACCACAAACCGGGTGGTGTTCGAGGGCTCACGACACACAGCTGCCAGAACCGGTATCGCAGACTCACCATCGAAGACAATATCGACTACCGCTACTTGTGGGGTCGACATTCGGATCGCGTCAGCCAGGCGTGCCAGCTGGCTGACGCGACCAACTATCTGGTAGTGTCGACTGAGGGTTGCGACGAGGCCCTCTGCGACGAGTTGATGGTCGTCGGCGACCAGAACGGTAGGCTTGCGAGGCGCGGCTGGTGTCATGAGCGTGGCATCTTGGCGGTCAGTAGCGTTCCCCGGGGATGGGCAGGACCGAGTTCCAGTTTACCGCCGACGGCTCTCAATCGCTCACGCATGCTACGAAGCCCGAAAGATCCTGCGGAGAGCTTGTCAAGCGGGATTCCGGTGCCGTCGTCGAGCACCTTCAGGACCACCAAAGCTCCCACTCTATCGAGTGTCAGCCGAACTGTCTGAGCTGAAGCGTGCTTCAATGCGTTAGTCATCCCTTCCTGCGCCACCCGATAAACAGCCACCGAGGCGATGCCCGAAAGGGAGATATCGTCCGACCCCTCGAACGTCACCGCCGGACCGCCCGGTTGCTGATGACGTGCCACCAACTCTCGGAGCACTCGCGGGAGCTCAAGGAACTCGAGCGCTGGGGGATGGAGGTCGTGTGATAGCGTCCTTAACAGCTGGGCAATCTCTCCGAGCTGCTCGGAGGCATTTTCGCGAGCATTTCGGTCGACGGCAAGGCGGGCCGCAAATACACGCGGCACCATATCGTCGTGCAGTTCCTGCGCGAGGTGGTAGCGCTCCTGGTCTTGTGCCGCCAAGAGATGTCGGCCCCACTGCTCTGCCTCAGATGCGATCCGGCGTTGGTGCCAACCAAATACTACCGCGAGCACGGCGATGAGGGTCCCGGTAGTCAGTCCACTAACTACGAGGACCCAGACAAGGAGCGAGGTGGAGTCGTCCACGCCATCACCATAGTGAAAAGGACGGAACCTACGAGCAGGAAACCCATCCGACCAAGCCAGAGCGCGACCGTCAGGTCAGGATTCACACTGAACAATTGGGCGCTGACTGGTTCTATCGCTGCCGCAGGCGCGAATGTGGCTAAGGTTCCAATTCCCAGCAAGATTACCGGGTCGCGGTGTGGCCGGTCATGAATGTTTCGTAGTCTGTCGCCGATCACAACGGCACCACCGAGAGACAGGATCACCGAATAGACTGGGCCAATGAAGACGGTGAAATCGGCAGAGTTCTCGCGAGCCAGCCGGCTTACGCTCCACGCGCCCACGAACAACATGACAGCCACATAGAAGTATCGGCGAAGCGCCGACCGGCTGACGTTGGCCGATAGTGCCACCATTCCTGTTCCCAGAATAACTGGCAAAGACAGGTGTTGCAGGTCCGTCGTCCTGCTGTCGTGAAGGGAGCGCCACAACATCCACACGCCGCAGAACCCCATCACGGCCAGCCAGAGCCATGTCAGCTGGATCCCACGGGAACGACGGGTAACACGAAATAGCCCCACGCCAACTGGAACCAAGCCGGCGATTGTGACGCCCACCCCAATTGCACGTGCGGTTGAGAGCGCCATCGCCTCAGGCGAAAGCACTGTCGGGGTCGCAGAAAGGCGGACAAGGCACTGCATGCTGAGCAATCGTCCCACCGCTCAGGTCCTTACCCGCAGCATCGACACCAACGAAGATGAGCGTCGCGTCCCCGCTCTCCGCGGATCCGATATACACTCTGAGCTGCGCGGCCGCGGGCTGAGCCAAGATCTCGTTGATGATCGCCCCGTCTATGGTCCACCCCTTCACAAGGCGTGGCGGAGTCTCTTGGGCGTGCTGCACGAGGGCGACTGCGTCGGACAGGGCAATACGATGGGAATTCGCGGACATTGGCAGACTCTCTTCTCAGGGGGACCGCCAGTCGGACGCTCCGAGCATCCGTGCGGTTAAACAATCTGAGGGGCGGTGCACAGTTCGGCTACTGTGACATGTCATAGCAGCTTGCAGCCCGAATAAACATCAGGCGCCGATCTGATCAATCGATTCAACGGGCGTTTTTTCAAAGCTTGGAGTCGCTGGCGCTCGAATTCGCCGACTTCGAGCTGTTGGTCGAGGCCGTCGGCTTAGACTAGATCGGGATGGAGCCATCGATCATCGCCCCCCTCGGCCGCCGACCAGTGTCCGCTTGGGCTGGAAGCGGCATAGGCCCGACGATGAGTGCACCCCGCGTGAGTACATCGAACGGCTGGTGGAACCGACCGTGGTCGAACCGCTCCGCGCCCGCTGCGATGCCGTTCATGCACAAGTTGAACAGATGACCTGCGTGCTGAGCATGGGCACGGGGCCGCAGCCATCTTGACAATTATGACTAGTGGTCGTGCAACGGTATGCGCGTCACTAACCGCCGGCACGGTAACGCGTCCGCGTCACAAATCTTGGCAAGGCGGGTCCCCAGACCCATGCGGCAAGGTTTCCCAAATGTGTCGAGTACGTTGCGAGGGGCATAGTTGGACGGCCCGTGCCGCATTCGGTCCCCAAGTGAAGGATGTACGCCCACGCCGGCAACATAGTAATCTCGGATGTCGCGAAGCTGTTGGCCCAGAATGCGGTAGTTTCCCGACATCGAGTCATGCAGCGCTGAGTTATAGCATGCCATATAGTGAGACAGAAAGTTGCGGTCGAATGCCAATCCGAGCGGCTCGGCCTTCGACACCATCCAGTGAAGTGCGATATTGGCCGACCCGACCTGACCGCCGCGTGCAGTTGCAAGTTCAGCGCGCACTAGGAGTGTTCCTAGTGTGTGTTCTGCCGAGTTCATGACGCTTGCGGACCGCGTGAACGAACAACATTTTGCTACCGCGCCTCGTCGGCCTGATCACCCGTCGATCGCTCACACACACGCAGTTCAACCATTACCCTTTTTCAGGAAACCGACCTATGACTGAACGCCTAGGGCGATTTGCCAAACTGTCCATCATTCTCGTTGGGGCCATCGTCCTGTCGACGAATCCTGCAACGACTGGGACGGCAATGGCCGCGGAGCAGTCCGCAGGGAACTGCATATGGTGCTTCACTAATTGCCCGTCGAATTTGATTGACTTCTGCACTAACACCCAATGCCCCAATCAGAACGCCACGTGTACGAGCGGCAGTGGGTGCCAAGGCGTGAATGGACACTGGTACGATTACAAGGTCTCTTGCGCCGCAGCGTGAGTTGACAATGACGGACACATCGAAGGGACGATGGGAACGCTTGACGTCGACGCTGCTCACAGTTGCCGCGTTCGCTGTAGCCGCAAGCGTAGTCTACCGCACTTTTTTCCCGCCTGCGAATCGCGGTGGCACAGGAAGCGACTTGGTGCCTGCAAGCACTAGGGTGGCAAATTGGGAAGAGGCTTTGGGTATCGGCATCCAGTACTACGGCGAAAGCGATGCACCAGTAAAGTTCGTCGTTGTCTCCGACCTGGAGTGTCCGGCATGCAGCGCTTTTCACCGGCGCCTTGGTAGTGTGTTGACTCGTTATCCCTCCGATGTGTCCGTCGTTTTCGTACACTGGCCTTTGGAGTACCACCGTAACGCGCTCCCGGCCGCTCGGGCGGCCGAGTGTGCCGATCGCGTTGGCCGCTTCAAAGCTTGGGTAGATGCTGTCTACGCAGGACAGGATTCACTCGGGATTCGTCCCTGGAGCAGTTACGCCCAGGAGGCAGGTATAGTCGACACCGCAATGATTGCCGCGTGTGCCGTAGATACTGCGTCGATCGACCGCATTGAGCGGGGTCGAGCATTTGCCGCGCGGATCGGTGCGACTGGGACCCCGACGGTATTGCTCAATGGTTCGAGACTTGCGCGCTTCGACAATGTGGACATGCTGGACTCATTGGTTAGGCGGGTGAAGGCCGGGAAGCCGCTCGAATGAGATGCTTTCCTGCTGTTCTCGTCACGGCTATCGTTTGTGCGTGCGGCGGCGACGGTACTCCCAAGCCGTACGCTGAATCCGATAGCGCGGGCGTCGTCATCCAGCAGTTGCCATTAGTGCGCGATGCTGACGACACAATTGCCGTGTCCACCCAGCCAGTTCTGGAGCTCGGCGGCACCCATGCGGACAGCGCGTACGAGCTCGACCCGGACAATTACGCCCTAATGTCCGCGACAACGGTCAGTACGCACGTCGTCGTGGCAGACAAGACCCGTCTGAAGGTGTTCGACACAAATGGTCAACTGGTTAACGTCGTTGGTCGAAGAGGTGGTGGGCCAGGCGAGTTCACCCAGATAATCGGGCTCTGCACCTTCAACGACTCGATACTCGTCATGAATCAGACCGGGCACGTCACCGTGTTCAACCCGGATCACACGTTCAACAGATCGTTCCGGCCAAACGATTACCCCGTTCCCAATACCTGTTTTCCCGATGGTAGCATTCTCACACAGCAAACCGCTCAGCGAGGGTCGACAACGACGACCTATCGCCGCGTCGGAACCTCCGGGAACGTGATGGCGGTCTATGTCGGTCTACCTGCGACGCAGTATCAACCAACTATGCGGGAAATTTCATTTGCGGTTCGCGGTTCGGATCTAATCGTGGGCGCGCAATGGTCGAACGAAGTGAAGATTTTCAACGACTCTGCTCGACTTGCGCGGATCATCCGCTGGGCGGACGAAACGCGGTCAGTCCCCGCTGATTCAAGCCTCGCAGTTGGGGGGCCAGTGCCGATGGGACGCTCTGGGGATGTGAGTGCGGCCGAAGCGGCGAGCGTTGACGTGCCTTCGTTCCGCCGAATTTTGGTGGATCAATGGGAGCGAATCTGGCTGCTCACCGAGTGGAAAGTGAACAGCGATCGCCAGTGGAGCATCATCGCCGCCGACGGCAAAAGCGTTGAACGCTTGGTGGTGCCTGACGCGCTCATTCCACGTCAGCGGGTAAATGTCTACAGCGTGGCCAACGGAATGCTCGCTTTGAAGATCGAAGGCGGGGGTGAAGCCGCGCGACTGCAGTGGCTATCCATGAACACGCCGAAGTGATTGCGCTGAAGGCCTTGGTTCATGCACGTCAAAATCCGGCCAGGCCGTGTCAATAAATGACATGACTTGAACGAAACCAGGCTGAGTCAACAGGTCCGCGAGCTCCAGATTGATTACCACCGCTACTCCGTGGCCGCGTTGGTCCCCCCTCACGGTGAAGCTTGATGCCACCCCTCTGCAGTGTCGGGGCATTGCCCTACCGCGCAGCGCGACCGATCTTGTTTGGAGCCGCGCGACCGCACCGCCCTGAACTCCCGGGCGAGTCCGGAAGCCGCCGTTCACGCCGGTGCAGCCGCCGCCATCCCTCTCGCCGAGGTCCCGTTGCGCATCCCCATCGCAGCGCTTCGCGTCGTTCTGCCCGGCCCACGCATCACCAACCTGCCCACCCGGTCCGCTGGGTCCTGTCCGACACACCCGAGGGTGTTCATGCGACTTTGCCGTTTGATCGCTATCGCCACCTGCATCGCGCTCGCTTCGGCCTGCAACAAGTCCGACGCGGCCGACGCAGCCAACCCCGACTCTCTCGCCGCCGATACGCTAGCCGGCAAGTCGACGCTCGCGCTTCCTGTCGTTGGCGAAGAGGTGCGGAAGGGCGATCTCGTCCTAACCGTGACCGCGCAAGGGCAGATCCGCACCGACGCATCGGCGTCGCTCAAGGCCGAGGCGTCGGGCACGGTGCAGCAGATGCTGGTGCGCGCCGGCGACCGCGTGCGCCGCGGACAACCGCTGATGCGCTTCGACCCGCGCCCCTTCGACCTCGCCGTCGACGAAGCACAGGCAGCGGTGAGGGCCGCCGAAGTGAGCTACATGGTGGAGATCGGGCCCGACTCAATCGCGACTGGCAAGCCGCCGACCCAGGCACGACGCGACTACGCGATCTCGCGCTCAGGCCTCGAGGGCGCAAAGGTCCGACTCGCTCGCGCGAAACTCGAACGCGAGCGCGCCGTGATCACCGCACCGTTCGACGGGATCATCGAGCGCGTCGGCACGTCGGTGGGTGAGCGGATCGGCGCCGGGCAGGAAGTGGCCGTCGTCGTGGACCTCCAGAACCTCCGCGTCGAAGCCGACGTGTTGGAGCACGATCTGCCCCTGCTGCGCGTTGGCGGCGAGGCGTTCATCACCGTGCCTGCCGCTCCCGACAAGCCGGTCCACGGCCGGATCGCCGCGATCCTGCCGATGGTCGACAGCACCACCCGCGCCGGCCGCGTGATCATCCGGATTCGCGGCGACGGCACCCTGCGCCCGGGGATGTACGCCAGTGCGCGCCTCGAAGCGGCGCGCTTGCCTAATCGGATCATCGTCCCGACCAGCGCAGTGGTCGAGCGCGAGGGCCGGCCGCTGGTGTTCACCGTGGTCGACGATCACGCCGAGTGGGTGTACATCCAGCAGGGACGAAGCAACGGGCGGGAGACGGAGATACTGCCCGACAGTGCGACCGGTGAGATCCCGCTCACGCCGGGAATGATCGTACTCACCGAGGGTCACCGCACGCTTTCGCACCTGGCGCCGGTGCGCCTGACGGCGAAACGCGAAGTCGACCCCAACTGACGCCGCCGTGTCGCTGAGTTCATCGGCGCTACGCCGACCGGTCGCAACGTTCGCGGCCACCCTCGCCCTCGTCCTCCTCGGCGCCGTGTCACTCGGCCGCATGCCGGTGACGCTGCTCCCCGATGTCACGCTTCCTGTTCTCACCATCCGTACCATCTACCCGAACGCTGGCGCCGAAGAAGTGTCCCGCCTGGTGGCCGAGCCGATCGAGCAATCGGTTGGAGCCACACCGGGGCTTGTCGAAGTGCGCTCGGTGTCGCGTACCGGCGAGGGCAACACCACGCTCCGCTTCCAGTGGGGCACCGACATGGCGAAGACGGTGCTCCAGGTGCGCGAACGACTCGACAACGCGCGCGCCTCACTGCCGCAGGGAGCGGAACGCCCCACTCTGCTCACCTCCGACCCTGGTGAGCGGCCGATCGCGGTACTCGGCCTCACCGGCCCCGGCGACCTGCGCGCGATTTCGCGCACCGCGCTTGACGTGCATGCACGTCGGTTGGAACAGATCCAGGGTGTGGCGAGCGTGGCGGTGGTGGGCGATCCCGACGACGAGATCCGGGTCGATGTCGATCCCGACCGCGCGCGTTCACTCGGGCTCACCCCCGATGACGTCGCAACCGCGATTTCGTCAGCGAACGCGGCGGCACGAGGCGGCACGATCAGGCGCGGTCAGTTTCGCTTCTCGGTGCGCACGCTCACGGAGTTGCGCGACCCCGCCGAGATGCGCGACATCCCGGTGGGGCCGGCGAGCAAACATGTGTTCCTGGGGGATATCGCCACGGTGGTGGCCGCGTCAGCTGACCCCCGCACGGTGGTGCGGCTCGACGGCACCGCGGCGGTGGGACTCGTGGTGTACAAGGATGCGGGGTCGAATACCGTCAAGGTGACGCGCCTCCTTGAGGAACAGATCGAGGCGCTCCGCACCGAGTTTCCCGACGTCGAGATTCGGCTGGTCGCGGCGCAAGCGAAGTTTGTCCGCGACGCGCTCTCAAACCTTTCGCAGGAGATCGTCGCCGGCGGGATGATGTCGATCCTGCTGATCCTGCTCTTCCTGCGCGATTGGCGCACTTCGCTCGCCATCGGCCTGATCGTCCCGCTGTCGGTGCTGGTGACGCTCACGCTGCTGCAGGTGCTCAACGTCACGATCAACATCCTGTCGCTGGGTGGACTGGCGCTCGCGGTGGGCCTGCTGGTCGACAACGCGATTGTCGTTTCCGAAGCGACAGGCCGAAAGCGTGAGGAAGGTGTCGAGCACGAGTTGGCGGCGCAGGAGGCCGCCGAGGAAGTCACCGGACCGTTGGTAGCGGGGACACTCACGACGCTGCTGGTGTTCGGACCGATTGTCTTTGTACAGGGCCTCGCAGCGGCGCTGTTCCGCGACCTCTCGCTTGCGGTGGTGACATCGCTCACCGCATCGCTGGTTATGGCACTCACGGTGATGCCGGTGATGCTCAACTGGGGGCGGAAGCGCACCGGTCGGACGACGCCGTCGGGCAAGGTTACGGCAGTGCGTTCCGACCGATTCGGGCTCGATGCGTGGGGGCATCGCGCTGCCGAGGGGTACGAACACGGAATGGAATGGTGCCTGGCGCGCCCGCGACAAGTGTTCACGATCGGTATCGTCGCGACGCTGCTCACGGTCTTGGTTGCGATGCAGTTGCCCCGCGAGATCTTGCCGCAGGTCGATGAGGGGACGGCAGTCGCGGAGCTGCGGCTGCCTCCTGGCACTGCCATCGAGGAGACGCAGCGTCAAGCCGCGCGACTCGAGGCAGCAGCTCGCGCGCTGGGCAGCAAAGGGGTCTACACCCGGATCGGCGTCGCGTCAGATGAAGAAGTACTCGCTGGCGCAGAACCCGGCAAAGCCGGCACGGCGGTGTTCGTGATCCCGGTGCCGGATGGCGCCGATGCAGCAAAGTTTGCCAACTCCCTCCGGACATCAGTGCCCGACCTCGCGCAGGGAATGCTCAGCATCGACCTCGCGGGACAATCAGAGTTCGGTTCACTGATCGGTCGCGAGGGTCGTACGGTACGTGTTGAGGTGTCGGCGCCGAAACTGTCGCAATCGGCACATGACGCCATTGCGGTGCGCACCGCAATGGACTCGGTCCCAACGCTTGCCGATGTGCGCGATGCCTTTGCCGGAACTGAGCCGCAGGTCGAGGTGACACTCCTCCGCGACCGGATCGCGCAGCGCAACATACCGATCACTACCGTGGTCAACGCACTGGCCGGTGCCCTCGGCGGGGTGCGCGCCAGCGAACTACGCGAAACCGATCGACGCACCCCGATTCAGGTGCGATACGCCGGCTCGTCGAACGAGAACCTCGATGTCGCACTCGCCACGACCGTGAGCGGTGTCCCGGTCGGGCAACTGGTGTCGGCGCGCGAGGTGCGCGCACCGATTGAAGTGGTGCGGGTCAATCAGCGGCCCGTCACGGTGGTCGAAGGCGTCGTCGAGCGGGGTGGAACGGCGCGTGCAGCCGCGGATGTGCGGCGCGCCGTGGAGCGACTGCCGATGACCGCTGGCACGCAGTGGTCGGTGACCGGCGCCGACCAGGAACAGCAGCGCACCTCCCGTGAGCTGGGCATCGTGGCACTGCTCTCCGTGGCTCTTGTGTTTCTCGTGCTGGCTGGCGAGTTCGCGTCGTTCACCACACCGTTGCTGGTGATGATCACCGTGCCGCTCGCGGCAGCCGGTGGCATCGTGGCGCTCTGGATCACCGGGCAATCGCTCAACGCGGTCTCGCTGATCGGCCTGGTGGTGATGATCGGCATGGCCGACAACGAAGCAGTGGTCAAACTCGACGCGATCCAGCGTTTCCGCGCCCTGGGCCACCCGATCGACGAAGCCATCAAGCTCGGCGGTCGTCAGCGACTGCGCGCCATCATGATGACCGCGCTCACCACGATCACCGGCGTACTTCCACTTGTATTCGGATGGGGCAGCGGTGGTGAGCTCTACCAACCGCTCGCCGCCGCGATCATTGGTGGCTCCATCACCGCGATGCTGGTGACCTTCTTCCTGCTGCCCACCGCCTATGCCGTGGTGGAGCGACGCCGGGAACACCGCGCCGCCGAGCGCGGTGTGGTTGCAGCATGATCAGGTGGGCGGCGGGTCGGCCCTCGGTGGTCTGGGCACTTGCCGCCGGCGTGATCTTCGCGGGCGCGGTGTCGTTCACCAAGCTGCCACTCGCCACGAAAACGGAAGTCGACCTCCCCCGCATCATGGTCAACGCCAACTGGCCGGGCGCATCAGCTGAGCTTACCGAGACTTACATCACGTCGCCCATCGAGGGCGCGATCCAGGGCGTGCGCGGGGTGCGGAAAACCTCATCGACCTCAGGCGACCGCGGCACCAGCATCACCGTCGAGCTCGACCCCACGACCGATGTCACCATGGCACGCTTGGCAATTCTCGAGCGCATGGAAACGCTGCGTCGTGACCTTCCCGATCAGGCACGCAGCACCGTGCGGGTGAGCAACTGGGTGCCTGAGGAACTCGATGAGCAGCCGCTGATGCAGGTCAGCGTGATCGGCAGCTACACGCCGGGAGCACTCACCACCATTGCCGACGACCGCATCCGCCCGCGGCTCGAGGCGATCGAGGGCATCTCCGGCGTGGGCCTCAATGGCCGAGCCGACAACGGGGTCGCCGTCACCTACGACGCCACTCGGCTCCGGCAACTTGGCATCCCCCCCACTGCCCTCACCGACGCACTCGCGAATGCCCGGGTTGTCCGCGGACTCGGCGTTTCGCGCGATGGGACCACCGAACGTGTGGTGATGCTGCGCGACCAGCCCAACGCCATCGCCGATCTCGAGCGGGTCCAAGTGCGGGCGTCGGCCAGCCGAGTATTTGCGCTGGGCGAACTAGCCACGATTCGGCCGGAAGAAGACAGCCGCGGATACTTCTACCGACTCAATGGACGCACCGCGGTGTCGTTCGTGCTAGAGCGCCAGGCCGGCGCCGATGCAATCAAGACTGCGGCGCGGGTGCGGCGAGTGATTGACGAGATCCGCACTGCGCTGCCGGCGTCCGTCGCGCTCCGGATCGACAGCGACCAGAGCGTTGACCTCGCCCGAGAGCTGCGCAACCTGATGCTCCGCGGCGGCATCGCGTTCGCAGCGGTGCTGCTCGTGCTGGTGCTCACGCTCCGGAACCTCCCCGGCAGCCTGCAGGTGATTGGCAGTGCCGCGTTCGCGATTGCGGGCACCGCGCTCTCGCTCTACTTGTTGAACATTCCAGCGAATCTGCTCACGCTCGCTGGCTTGGCGATGGGAATCGGCATCTTGGTGCAGAACGGACTGGTGGTGGTGGAGCGTTTGCGGTACGCCCCCGACACCGCCGATGGAAAGGCCACTGCCGGCCGCCTCATCATGCCGGCGGTGGTCGGGTCGACGCTCACCACCACGGTGGTGCTCTTCCCGTTTCTCTATTTGCAGGGCAATGCGCGCGCCGCATTCGTGCCGTTCGCGTCGGCATTCATCCTGGCCCTTGTGTGGTCGGTGTTCGGTGCGCTGGTGTTGTTGCCAGCAGTCGGTCGCGGCGGCGGTGGCACATTCACGGGGTGGCCGCGGCTCGCACGCGGATACGACTGGATCGTGCGCTGTCTCCTCCGCGGACGATACGCGACGATTGCTTTCACCATCGTGTTGCTCGCCGGACTCGGCTGGGGATTCGTGAAGAAGGTTCCGAAGAACAGTTGGGGCGTGGGTGGCTGGTGGGGCGGCAGCCGCACCACGGTGAGCGCGAATGTCTCGTTTCCGCGCGGGTCCGATCCGGAACAGGTCGATCGCTTGATTGGCGAACTCGAGCAGGTGGCGGTAGGCCGCGACGGCGTGGCGCTGGTGCGGGCCAGTGGCCGACCCGACGGCGGCGGGCTGGTGGTCGAGTTCACCCCGGCGGCAAGCGGTGGGGAGGCGCCGTGGCTGATCTCCGACGCACTCACCCAGCGCGCAGTGCTGGTGGGTGGCGCCAAGGGCGTGAGTGTCAGCAAGCCCGAGGGGCCCGGTTTCTACAACGGCTCGGGTGGTGGCGGGTCGGTGAGCAAACGCGTCAAGATCCTGGGCTATTCGTTCGAGGGCGTGCGACAAGTAGCGAGCAACTTGCAGGAACGCCTGGAGCGAATCGCGCGAGTGCGCGAGGTCAACATCAACGCCGGATCGTTCTGGGGATCGGAACGCGCGGTAAGTGTGGCGCTCACCCCCGATCGGGTCACGTTGGCGCAGATGGGCGTCACCGCCGCCGATTTTGGCAACAGCGTTGCGCGTGAGGTGCAGGGCGCATCGGGCTCGCAACGCCTGGAGATCGGTGACGATGAGTTCAACGTTGCGCTGCGCTCGGCTGGTGCGAACCAGCGACAGTTGCGTGATCTCTCCGATGCATTCGTGAGCAATGCCAACGACGCACTGGTGCGGATCGGCGACGTCTCCACTGTGAGCGAGGTCGAGGGGTTGGCCACGATCGAGCGCGAGGACCAGCAGTACGTGCGTGTGCTCACCTACGATTTCCGCGGCCCGCAGAAACTTGCCGACCGTACCCACAAGGCGTTCATGGAGTCGATCTCCGTACCGGCGGGCTACACGGTGGCCGACGACGATGGACGGTGGGCGCCGGACGAAAGCTCGAAGGGGCTCTACCTGGTACTGGCCGCAGGCGTGGTGCTGGTGCTGCTCGCGGTCGCAATGGTCTTCGACTCGGTGTGGGCCGCGGCGATGGTTTTCCTCTCGTTGCCGATGGCACTCGGTGGCGTGGTTGCCGCCTTCTGGATCACGGAGACGGCGTTCACGCGCGAGGCGGCTGTGGGGGTGATCCTCGTGATCGGCTTGGCGGTCAACCAGGCGATCATGTTGATCGACGCCGTTCTCGCCACGTCGCGGCGTGCTGGTCGGCCCATCAATGGCGCCGACATTGTGCGCGCCACTCGTGACCGATCTACCATGATTGTGTTGGTGACGCTCACCACGCTGGCGTCACTGATCCCGATGGCGTGGGGTGCGGCCACCGACACGATGTTCGGCGCGATTGCACTTGCTACGGCGGGCGGCACCGTGGCCGGCACGATCGGCGCGATGTTCCTGCTACCATCGTTTCTGCTGGGTGTGCGTCGGTTCCATCGTCCGCGGCGCAAGGGTCCACCGAAAGGGCCAGGCTTTCTCCGCCGTACGGTGATGCGCTGGAAGGTCCGTCGAGCGCTCCCCTCCGTGCCCGGAGCTTGAATGCGATACCCCCGAAACAGTTTGGTGCTGTTGCTGACACTTGTCGCATTCCCGGCCTCCGGCGTGTTGTGCCAACGAGGCGCCGACCTGCAGGTTGGGCTGCAAGCACGCGTCCGGCTCGCACAGGTGAACAGTGCGGGCTCACCGACCGCACCGCAGCTGCGCCGCGACGTACCTTGGCAGACCGGAGCGGTGGTCGGTTTTGCTGCAGGGGTCATTGCAGGATTTGCGCTGCAGCGGGGCGGTGACGAAGCGAGCAGCGGGGTGGCGATCTACCTCGGCCTGCTCGGGGCGCTTGTAGGCGCGCTGGGACAAGCACTCTTCTCAAGCGGCTTTGCCGTCGGAGCATCTCTATGACATTCCGCATGCTGATGTGCCTTGGAATGCTTGCGGCCGCGTTGCCCGCGCATGCCAATGCGCAACGGGTGGCGTTGTTGCGTGTAGGAGCTGCGCAGATCGAAACGCCGAGGCTCGCTGCGGGCGTTGCGCCTGCAATGCGCAGCGGCGTGCGGTGGAAATCTGGTGCGGCCATCGGGTTTGTGGTTGGAACGGTGCTGGGCGCGGCATATATCGGTCAGGGCGGCGGCGAGGGAATTGGTGTTGCGCTGTACTTCGGTTTGCTCGCCGGTCTCACCGGCGCACTCATTCAGGCGATGGCCACGTCGGGAACATGACGAGCGCGGCCGCAACGGTTCTCTGGCATCATGCGTTGAGCAGTTCTTCGATCGGGAGATTGACGTCGCGTGCGATTTGACGTAGGAGCAGGGGTGAGATATCACGAGCGGAATGGAACGGCACCGTTGTACCTCGGCCATCCGGATGCCGAAACTGCTGATGCGAACCGCGTTGGCGCACCAACGTGAAGCCGAGACGGTCCAAACGGGCAACAACTTCCCGCGGTTTGAGCACCGGCAAGTTTCCCACAGCCTAGCCGACCTGGAGCGTCTGCAGTCCGATGAATTCGGACGTCAAATGCGGCTCGCCATCCTCGAGCAACATGGCGACCACCTCCTCGAGATTCTTTCGCAACTCGTCCAAACTGTCACCTTGGGAATGGGCGCCCGCCCAGCCGGCGACATAGCCGACATAGAGATTAGTGGTGGGATCCCGTTCGACGACGGCAGTGTACGATCGCATTTCGGCCTCCGATTGGCGGCATTGTGACGCACCTCCGAATCTAGCACTCTGACGGCTGACGTTGGGCACGAACCCACTAATTCTCTACGAGCGCCACTTTCACGTAATAGTTCTCATCCACCACCAGCGCTCCCCTATTCGGTGATGACACCCTCTGCCACTCAGCAGTGGGTCGCAACATCATCCAGGCACCATCCCCGAATCGCACCCGCACGGGCATGTTGAACCCCGCCACCACATTGTTCCACCGATACTCCACACCGCCACCCACCGCGCGATGCTCCAGCACCGGGATCCGGGTGTCGCGCAGGTACTGGTCGAACACCTTCGACAGGTCGAGCCCCGACTCGCGCGTGATGTATTGCTCGACCTGCGCACCGGTCACGGTCTGGTGCCGGAACTCGCTGTTCAATCCGCGCAGGATCCCGCGCCAGTTTGCGTCGTCATCGACGAGCTGGCGGATGGTGTGCAGCATGTTCCCGCCTTTCGGGTACATGTCGCCTGATCCTTGTGCGTTGACACCGTACACCGGGATGACCGGCCGGTCGTTGCGGATGCCCAGTCGGCTGCCGACGGTGTAGCGCGCGCCGGCCTCCTTCCCCTGCTGGCATTCGACGTAGATGCCCTCTGAATAATTTGCGAACGATTCGTGCACCCACATGTCGGCCATGTCACGGGTGGTGATGTTGTTGCCCCACCATTCGTGCGCGCTCTCGTGAATGATGATGAAGTCGAAGGTCAGGCCGAGTCCGGTGCCGGAGAGGTCGCGATCACGGTAACCGTTGCGAAACCAGTTGCCGTAGGCCACGGCGCTCTGGTGTTCCATCCCGGCGTTGGGGACCTCGATCATCTTGTAGCCGTCTGAATACCACGGGTACGGACCGAACCAGTGCTCGAAGCACTGCATCATGCTGCGCGCCTGAGTCCATTGCCGCATCGCGGCCTGCAGGTTGTAGTCGAGCGGCCAGTAGTCCATGGTGAGCACGCCTGACTCACCGTCGTACGTCTCGCTCCAGTGCGCGTAATTGCCAGCGGCCACCGCGATCGCATAGTTGTTGATCGGGTTGGTGACGAACCACTCGTACGTGGTGGTGCCATCGGCATTCGGCACCACGCGACGGAGCCGGCCATTCGATGCGTTCACCAGCGGCGCGGGCAACGTGATCGCAACGCGCTGCGAATCGGGCTCGTCGGCCTGGGTGTCCTTGTTGGGCCACCACACACTGGCACCCATCCCCTGATCGGTCGTGACGATCCACGGGCGGCCGAGCGAATCGGCGAGCCAACTGAAACCGCCCTCCCATGGCGGACGCTTGGCCACCTGAGGAGTACCGTGGTAGTGCACCGTGATCGTGCCCATCGTCCCCGTACGCTGCGCGGAAGGCAGTACCGCAAAGAATGCGTTGCCCTCGCGCCGGAACTGCACGCGCCGGCCGCCCATCACCATGCTGTCGACCTCGAGCGGCTCCATCAGGTCGATCTGCATCTCCCGGCCGTCGGCGAGCGCGCGGTAGGTGATCGCGTTCGAACCCTCTATCGCTTGGGTCGCGGGGTCGACGCGCGCGTGCAGGTCGTAGAAAGTCACGTCCCACCATGCGCGGCCGGGCGTGTCGTACGCGCCGCGGAGCGTGTCGGCTCGACTGTAGACGCGCTGAGCTGCCGCGGGGACCGCGGTGAGAATTGCCAGAAGGGTCGCGAAGCTCGTGATGCGCATGACGGCTCGGGAATGGAGATACCGGATAATACGTGCGCCTAGGGTGGGCCGCCGCGTGCATCCGTGTCCACCGCCTCTCGCGGCGGCCCGTCACCCGGGCGCGGGGCGGGGCCCGTGGGCAAACGGGTCGCGACACGCTGCTTGGTCGGACTTACTCCGCGCGCCTCGCTTGCCCTCAACCGGTGGAATGCGACCGCCGACCCATTGGAACGCGCGAACCTCAACCGCGGCGAGGGACGCGGGGTCCGGCAGAGGAGGCTCGGACCATACGGGTGCCGAATGGGCGGGCTTCCGAGCCGACGGTTGCCGGAATCCCCGCGCCCGAGACCGCGTGACGGACTTGCCCGCGACCGAGCCGCGAGTCGGACCCCGCCCCACCCGTACGACGGACCACCTAACCCGTTGGCCTGAAACACCTTCGCCAATGCCAACTGGGGTAGGAAATCGACCCCTTTCGAGGGTATATTTGATGCTTGCTGCCCGGCCGCCCGGGCGCCCGCTCCTCCTCTGTCGCCAGGCCCCATGACCGCACCGATTTCCCGCGAACGCATCGTCCCGCGCCCGATCGAGGACGAGCTCCAGCAGTCATTCATCAACTACTCGATGAGCGTCATCGTCTCCCGCGCGCTGCCCGATGTGCGCGACGGTCTCAAGCCGGTGCACCGCCGGATACTCTACGCCATGAACGAGCTGGGTCTCCTCCCGACCCGCGCCTTCAAGAAGTCGGCGACGGTGGTGGGCGACGTGCTCGGCAAGTACCACCCGCACGGCGACAGTTCGGTGTACGACGCACTGGTGCGCATGGTCCAGGAGTTCTCGCTCCGCTATCCGCTGATTCAGGGGCAGGGCAACTTCGGCTCGGTCGACGGCGACCCCGCTGCAGCGTACCGGTACACCGAGGCCCGGCTCACTCGGATCGCGCTCGAGCTCCTCGACGACATCGACAAGAACACCGTCACCTTTGTCCCGAACTTCGACGATCAGCGTGAAGAGCCGTCAGTCCTTCCGGCGAAGATCCCAAACCTTCTCATCAACGGTTCGAGTGGTATTGCGGTTGGCATGGCCACCAACATCCCGCCGCACAATCTGCGGGAGGTGGCGAAGGCGATCGGCGTGCTGGCGCGCAATCCTGAGTGCGAACTCGAGGAGCTGACGAAGCACATCAAGGGCCCCGACTTCCCGACCGGTGGCTACATCTACGGCGAACAGGGGATCCGCGAGGCGTACGAGACCGGGCGCGGCAAGGTGATCATGCGCGCGCGGGTGCGGATCGAGGAGAACGAGCGCACCGGCCGCGAGGCGCTGGTGATCACCGAGCTGCCGTACCAGGTCAACAAGGCGACGCTGCACGCCAACATCGCCGACCTCGCGATCGCCAAGCGGGTCGAGGGGATCAGCGGCGTGCGCGATGAGTCCGATCGCGAGGGCATGAGGCTCGTGATCGAGCTCAAGCGTGACGCGATCGGGCAGGTCGTGCTCAACCAGCTGTACAAGCACACCACGATGCAGAGCACCTTCGGCATCATCAACCTCGCGCTCGTCAATGGCGCGCCGAAGGTGATGGCGCTCAAGGAGATGCTGCAGCACTTCATCGA
>JBKJMX010000027.1:0-19023 GCA_046596135.1 Gemmatimonadales bacterium | reverse complement strand
AGATACTCGCCCTGCATCACGACCGGCTGCGTGATACCACGCATGGTGAGGTCGCCGATCAGCTTGATCGCCTTCCCCTGGACCTCGACACGGCTCGACTTGAAGGTGATCAACGGGAATGAATCGACCAAAAAGAAGTTTCCGCTGCGGAGGTCGCGATCCCGGCCCTCGTTATTGGTGTTGATGCTCGCGGCCTCGATGCTCACCTCCACCGACCCGGTCGAGAAATCGTTGGGATCGGTGACAATCGTACCGGACCACTTGTCGAAGCGGCCCTCGACCTTCGACACGAAGTGCCGGATCTTGAAGACCACCCGCGAATGGTTGACATCGATGCGGTAGGTCGCGGTATCAGCAACGACGCCCGGAGTGGCGGGAGCGATTGGCGCAGCGGCGAACAGTGAGACCAGCGCAAGCGAGATCACGGGCAGTTCCTCGTGGTGGATTCAGGGTCGTTCGATCGGGGTCCGGACAGCATTGCCCCATTCGGTCCAGGAGCCGTCGTAGTTTCGCACGTTGCGCCAGCCAAGGAGCCAGGTGAGCGCGAACCAGGAGTGCGATGAGCGTTCGCCGATCCGGCAGTACACCACGACCGGAGCCTCCGGGTTGAGGCCCTGCTCGCCGACGTAGATGGCGCGCAGCTCCTCGGCGGTGCGAAACACATGGGTCTCTGCATCTACGGCTCGCGCCCACGGAACGTTGCGGGCACCGGGAATGTGCCCCCCCCTGAGCGCCCCTTCATTGGGGTAGTCGGGCATGTGCATCCGCTCACCGCGGAACTCCTCGGGCGATCGCACGTCCACCAGACCACCGCCTGCGCGAAGGTGGTCCATGACCTCGTCACGGAAGGCCCGGATCGTCCGGTCATGACGTTCACCCACGGTGACCGTTCCCGGGGCGACGGATGGAACATCCGTTGTCAGCTCGCGTCCCTCGTCGATCCAGCGCGCGCGTCCGCCATCAAGCAGGCGACAGTTCCTGACCCCGAAGAGCTGAAACACCCACATGGCGTAGCACGCCCACCAATTGTTCTTGTCGCCGTAGAAGACGATGGTGGTGTCGTCATTGATCCCTCGCGAGCGCAGGAGTTCCTGGAACTGTTCGCGGTCGACGTAGTCGCGGACGATCGCATCGTTGAGGTCGTCGACCCAGTCGATCTTGACGGCACCCGGAATGTGCCCGGTGTCGTACAGGAGGAGATCCTCATTCGACTCGAGAAGGCGCACCGACGGATCGTCTCGGTGCGCGGCGACCCAGTCGCAATCGACCAGGATCTCGGGGTGCGCATAGCCGCGCTCGGCGATCGGGATGATCGGAAGTGGCGTCATCGGAACCTCACGGAAACTGGAAGGGCGCACCAGCGATGGTGCGCCCTCAAAAACCCCCAGCGGTCCGGCGGTGTCAAGCGATCACGGCTCGAGCAGGTCTTCCAGCACCTTGTCGACCACCTCGACCACCCGGCCCGAGACGATTCGCGCCAGAATGTCGACGGTCTCGAGCGGCAGGCTCCCCGGATGCTTGCGATCGCGGCCAAATCGCACGATCTGGCCGAGCAGCACCGCCGCCATCGTGGGATCATCGTTGCCCCCTTCCTCCTCAGCCTCCGCCACTGCGCGTTCGTAGTCGGAACTCGGCACCGAATCCGCCCACGGCTCCGCCGGCTCGTCGTCCTCTGTTTCGAGCGGAGTCGACGGCATCGGCACGATCGCATAGAGCTCACAACGGAGCCCCGGATCTTCCTCGCGGGCCGCAAGAACGAGCTGACGCGGTTCTGCAAAGACGTGGAACCGGTCGAAGTAGTCTGCCGCGCCGGGCGGCACCGCGCAGCGGGCCACGAGCACGCCATCGAGAAACGTCCCGAGACACCGCATTCCCTCGGGGATGCGGTCGTCGGGGATCTCGCGGACCTCGATCGGCACCGGCTGGTCCGTCGCCGCAAGCACGGATCCACTCGTGGGTCGGCCGGAATCGCTGCCGATGGGTTCGAGCGTGTCGTCATCCATGAATGCGCTCCCTCCGTTGATTCCAATGTAGCGGCGTGCATGTGCCGCTGTCCCGCCTATGTTAGATCCTCACCATGACCTTGCCGTCACTGCCGGGCGCGGATTCCCACGATCCCACGGCCCCCGTGCGCTCCGTTTCGCGCGCTGCCGCCCACGTGCTGGGAGTCGGGCTCGTCACCGCAGCGCTCATCGCATTGCCCACCGGGCCGAGCGATCTCGATCGGCACCAGCTCCCCAAGGAGATGATTGTTCATCTCACAGTGTGGCTGGCGGTGGTGCTGGCACGTCCGGCGCGACCTGCCGGCATCAGCCGCGCCATGGGATGGTCGTGCGCCCTGTTGGTTGCATGGAGCATCGCCGCTTCGGCAACGGCCATGAATCCATGGCTCGCCTTCCGCGCGACCACCCTCACGGCCACCGGCGTGATGGCGTTCATCACGGCCCGCCACCTTGCCGCCATGGGACACGCCACCCTGCTGCTTGGCTGGGCAACCGCCGCGGCCGCGATCGCTGCGGGCACCGGTCTCGCGCAGGCCTACGGATTCAGCAGCCCGTTCTTTGCCCGGGTGCGCGCACCAGGCGGCACATTCGGCAACCGAAACTTTCTCGCGCACTTCTGCGCCATCGCGCTTCCGGTGGTGGGGACGCTTGTCCTCACGGCCCGGCGCACGTCCGGCGCGGTGCTCGCTGCCTGCGCCACCGTCGCGCCGGCGATGATGATCGTTCTCTCCCGCTCCCGCGCGGCATGGCTCGGCTCGCTGGTTGCCGGTGCAGTCGTCGTGGGAGTGGTGGTGCTGCAACGACGCACCAACGGGGCGATTCCGTGGGCCCGAATCGCGCTGATCACCGCCGGCATCGTCACCGCCGCCGCGCTGACCCTCACACTCCCGAACGCCCTGCAATGGCGAACGGATTCACCCTACACCGATACCCTCGGCGATCTCGCCAACGCGACCGAAGGCTCTGGTCGCGGCCGCATCCTCCAGTATCGGAACACCACGCGGCTTGCGCTGCTCCACCCACTTCTGGGCGTGGGCCCCGGCAACTGGCCGCTTCGATACGGTGACGTCGCACCGGGGAACGATCCGTCGTGGTCCCATCGCGATGTCATCCCCCTCAATCCGTGGCCCAGTAGCGATTGGATGGCTTTGGCCAGCGAAAGGGGGATGTTGGCACTGCTCTGGGTGGCAGGACTCGGGGTTGCGATCGCGTGGCGCGCCATCCGGGGGATACGCGCCGGCGATGACCGGGCGCTTGGCGGCGCCGGGGTGCTCGCGATGGTGGCCGTGGTGGGGGTCCAGGGAGGCTTCGATGCCGTGATGCTCCTCCCGGCGCCGCTCCTGCTGGCCGCAGTCGCCACCGGTGCCCTGCTGGAGCGCGCCGACGGAGCGACGGCGCTCTCGCGTGAGCGCATCACCGCGGCAGTTCCGGCATTGTGGTGGGTCATTCCTGCGTTGCTGACGATTGGCGCCGTGCGCAGCGTCGAGCAGAACCTGGCCTATGTCGTGGCGGGCTCGGGCGCCCAGCTCTCGCGGCTCGCATGGGCGGCACGCGTCGATCCGTGGAGCTACCCGATCCGGATCGCGCTCGCGTCCCGGGAACCATGCGGCCGGGCGCGCAACGATGCTGCCGCCGTGTTGCGCCTGGCACCAACATGGCCCGCTGCACGCACGGCGGCACGGCGCTGCGGTGTGGTCACCCGGTAGCGCCGCTCAATTGGTCAAGGACGACCGTATTCCGCCCAGCTTCCATCGTAGATCGCCACCGGCGGCCCCACAATGTCCCCTGCACCGCGAAGCACCTCGATGGCGAGCGCGGACACCGCAGCGCTCATCCCTGATCCGCATGACGCGACGATCGGCTTGCCCGGATCAAGCCCGCGTGATGCGAAGAGGTTTCGCAGCGCGGGAGGGCGCAACAGTTCATGGGTTTCAGGGTCGGTGAACTCCACGTGCGGGATGTTGCGGCTGCCGGCGATGTGCCCGCGCCGGAGACCAGGCCGAGGCTCGGGTTCGTCACCGAGGAAACGCGAGGTCGGTCGGCAGTCGAGCACTTGTGACGGGTCGTCGCCAGCGACGATCGAATCGATCGCTGATCGGTCGCGCACCAGCGACGCGGTGAGCGTCGGGACTGGATAACCGGTCGATGCACGACTGGTGGGACCGACCTGAACAGGTCGGGTGGCTCCGGCCCAGCCCTGGAATCCGCCATCGAGTACCGCGACACGATCATGACCGAAGGCACGAAACATCCACCAGGCGCGCGGTGCGCTCAGGTTGGTGCCGCTTCCGTCATAAACGATGATGGCGTGCTGCGGCCCGATTCCGAGCGACTCCATCGCGGCCGCAAATCGGTGCGGTGACGGGAGCATGTGCGGCAGGTCGGTGGCGTCGTCGCTCACCGCCGCCCAGTCGAGCCGGACTGCCCCCGGGATGTGTGCGGCGCGATACTCCGTCTCGGCGTCCCGACCCGAATCGGGGAGATACCACGACGCATCCACCACGACGATCCCACCTTGCTGGAGTTGCGACGCGAGCCACGGCACGGTAACCAGCGGTGGCACGGCGTCGGCGAAGGTAGATTCCACGATGCACCTCGTTCAGGGACAGACGATGGTCTTTGATACACTAATTGCCCGGTTCCGCGGCGCCGATCGCGCCACGCGGCTCGAGTCACTGCTCGATCACTCCCGCAAACTGCCGGACCTTCCCGCAGTACTGCGTGATGCCGGCGACCGAGAGCAACACCGCGTGACCGAATGCCAGACCCCAGTGTTCCTCTGGGTCGGCGTCGATGGCGGCCAGGTGACGATTCACGCCGACGTGCCGCGGGAATCGCCCACCGTCCGCGGCTTCGTGGCGATGCTCGCGAAGCGTCTCAACGGCGCGACGCCCGCCGACGTGTCGGAAGTCCCCGACGACTTGCTCGACCAACTCGGACTCGGCCAGGCGCTCGGCATGATGCGCACTCAAGGCCTCACCGCGATTCTCGGACGCATCAAGCGGGCTGTGGCTCGCGCCGCGGAGGCCTGATGTTCGCCCTGGTCCTGATTCGCTACCGGCGCCCGATCGAGGAGGTCGCGGCCGCCACCGACGATCATCGAAACTACCTCCGTGACCTCCATGCGCGCGGGATCCTGCTCATCTCGGGCCCGTTCGACCCCCGCTCGGGGGGCGCCCTGATCCTCCGACTCCCCGATGAGGGCGCCGACGGGGCGTTTGATGCAATTCGCGACGCAGACCCCTTCTGGCAGCGCGGCATCGCGAACTACGAACTGCTGAAGTGGAACCCGAATATCGGCGCCGAGAAGCTGGGTTGAAAGGTTGAAAGGTTGAAGGGTTGAAAGGTTGAAAGGTTGAAAGGTTGAAGGGTTGAAGGGTTGAAGGGTTGAAGGGTTGAATGGTTGAAGGGTTGAAAGGTTGAAGGGTTGAAGGGTGGTGGCAACTGGATAGCGAAACATCTCGCTACGGCGCTTCGTCGTTGACCCAACCTCGCTGCGGGGCGACTCTTAGGCGCTCCCGCTCTCCCACTGCTGCTGAAGGAATCCCATGCAACGCCGCGACTTCCTGGCTACCACCGGCCTGGCCGCGGGGATGACGTTGGTCGCCCCGCTAGGTGCTCATGCGCGCTCCCCGATCGCGACAGCCGACAACAAGGCTCTCGCGGACGCCGCCCTCGGTGCCGCCCGAAGCGCGGGGGCCACCTACGCCGATGTCCGGATCGGGCGCTACCGCAACCAGTCGGTCTCGTCGCGTGAACGGAAGATCAACAACATCAGCGATTCCGAGTCGTTCGGTTCCGGGGTCCGGGTGCTGGCCCAGGGAACATGGGGATTCGCCGCGACCAGCGACGTGACGACCGACGGCATTGTCCGCGCCGCGCGCCAGGCCGTCGCGATCGCGAAGGCCAACGCGATGCTGCAGACCGAGCCAGTGCAGCTCGCTGCCGAGCCGGGGTACGGCGAGGTGAGCTGGCGGACGCCGATCGAGAAGAACGTCTTCGACATCCCCATTCAGGAAAAGGTCGATCTCCTGCTCGCGGTCAACGACGCCGCGCTCACCGCGGGTGCGACGTTCGTCAACAGCCAGCTCTTCATGCTCAACGAGCGGAAATATTTCGCCAACACGGACGGCACGTACGCCGACCAGGACATCCACCGCTTCTGGCCGAACTTCACCGTCACCTCTGTCGACCGGGCGAAGAACTCGTTCCAGACCCGCGAGGCCTTGAGCGCCCCGCTCGGCATCGGCTGGGAGTATCTCACGCTCAAGGCAAAGGATCGCATCGATGGACCGGCGACAGTTCTGTACGACCGTTCCTATGACATGATCGAGGACGCGCGTCTCGCCGCCGTGCAGGCGGCCGCGAAGCACGGTGCCAAGTCGGTATCGCCCGGCAAGTACACGCTGGTGCTCGAACCCTCGCATCTCTTTCTCACGATTCATGAATCGGTGGGACACCCGCTCGAACTCGATCGCGTCCTCGGTTACGAGGCCAACTATGCCGGGACATCGTTCGCCACGCTCGACAAGTGGCGCACGAAGTCGTTCAAGTACGGCTCCCCGCAGGTCAACTTCTTCGCCGACAAGACCGAACCCGGTGCGCTCGGAACCTGCGGCTGGGACGACGAAGGCGTGAAGACGCAGCGCTGGGATCTCGTGAAAGACGGCATCCTCACCGACTACCAGGCGATCCGTGACCAGGCTCACATCCTTGGGCACACCCGATCGCACGGCTGCTGCTACGCCGACAACTGGAGCTCGGTGCAGTTCCAGCGAATGCCCAACGTGTCGCTCGCGGCGGGCACGCAACCGCTCACGCCGGCACAGATGGTGGCGAACGTCGAGAAGGGGATCTACATCGCAGGGCGCGGGTCGTACTCAATCGACCAGCAACGCTACAACTTCCAGTTCGGCGGGCAGCTTTTCTACGAGATCAAGGACGGCAAGGTGGTCGGGCCCCTTCGCGACGTGTCGTACCAGGCCAACACGCAGGAGTTCTGGAACTCGATGAGCGCCACCTGCGATCGCCGTGACTGGCGCCTGGGCGGATCGTTCAACGACGGGAAGGGCCAGCCCGGACAGTCCAGTTCGGTGTCGCACGGCTCAGCCACCTCTCGCTTCGACAACATCAACGTGATCAACACCGCGAGGAACATCTGATGGCATTGCTCGACGAGGCACAGGCCCGCGAACTGCTGACCCGGGTGATCGCGCAGAGCCGAGCCGAGGTCACCTCGGTTTCGGTGGGCGGAGGCAACGACGGCAACATCCGATACGCGCGCAACACGGTGTCAACCGCCGGCGAGGAGTCCAACCAGAGCCTCAACGTAAGTGCAAGCTTCGGAAAGCGATCGGGCTCATCGAGCACCAACGAGTTCACCCCGGAGGCGATCACGGCCTGCGTGCGACGCGCCGAGGAACTCGCGCGCCTCGCACCCGAAGATCCGGAGTACATGGCACCGCTCGGGCCGCAAACCTATCGCGCGACGCCGGCGTGGAGCGACCGCACCGCCGCGATCACTCCCGAAGATCGGGCGCGCGTGGCCGGCGCAAGTATCGTCCCCGCCAAGGCAGCGAAGTGTGTCGCTGCCGGCTTCCTGAGCGACGGCGCCCGCTTCACCGCGCAGCTCAATTCCCTTGGGCGGTTCGGATATCATCGCAGCACGAACTCGAACTTCTCGGTGACGATGCGGACCGATGATGAACTCGGATCGGGCTACGGCGTCGACAACGCGAACGACTTCGCCGAGCTCGATGCCGCCCGCGCGTCGGAACGCGCGATCGCGAAAGCCGTCGCGTCGCGCAATGCGCGTGCGATCGAGCCGGGCAAGTACACCGTGATCCTCGAACCACCCGCGTCGCAGGAGATCCTCGGTTTCCTCTGGGGGGCGTTCAATACTCGAAGCGCCGACGAGGGCCGGTCATTCCTCGCGAAAAAGGGCGGCGGCAACCGACTCGGCGAGAAGCTGTTCGGCGAGGAGGTCACGATCCGCTCCGACCCGTGGGACCCGCGCGTTCCCGGCTCTCCCTGGGGCGGCGACGGCATTCCGCAGGAAGCGACCACCTGGATCGAAAAGGGCGTGGTGAAAAGCCTCAACAACTCGCGCTACTGGGCCGAGAAGCACGGGGGTCGCGCCACGCCCGGGATGGCCAACGTGATCATGACGGGAGGCGAGGGCACGGTGGACGACCTGATCAAGACGACGGAACGCGGCATCCTCGTGACGCGTTTCTGGTATATCCGCTCCGTCGATCAGCAGACGGTCCTTGTGACCGGGCTTACCCGCGACGGGACGTTCTACGTCGAGAACGGCAAGATCCAATATGCCGTGAAGAACTTCCGCTTCAACGAGTCGCCGGTGATCATGCTCAACAACATCGATGCGCTCGCCGCCCCGGTCCGGGTCGGCAACGCGCTGATTCCGCCCATGCGTGTGCGCGACTTCACCTTCACGTCGTTGTCTGACGCCGTCTGACCCCAGGAGCATTCCATGACCACTCGTCGTGACTTCGTCGGCACCAGCTCGCTCGCGCTCGGCCTCGCCATGGCCCCTCGCCTTGCGCACGCCGCTGGCGTGCACGGGGCGCTGACACCGATCCCGCGCGCCGACAAGAAGGCGCTTGCCGATGTCGCGCTCAACACCGCCAGGAGTCGCGGCGCGACCTATGCCGATGTGCGAATCGGTCGCTACCTCAACCAGTCGCTGTCCGCCCGCGAGACGAAGATTCAGGGCGTCAACAGCAGCGAGTCCTACGGCGTGGGGATCAGGGTGATCGCCGACGGCACGTGGGGGTTCGCGGCAACCAGCGACGTGACGCCTGACGGTATCGCCCGTGCCGCGACCGAGGCGGTTGCAATTGCGAGAGCCAATGCCCCGCTCCAATCGGAGCCGGTGCGACTCGCGCCGCAAAAGGGTTTCGGCGAGGTGACCTGGGCGACACCAATCGAGAAGAACGCCTTTGATGTGCCGCTCGCCGAGAAGGCGGACCTGCTGCTGGCGGCGGCCGCCGCGGCGCTCAAGGCAGGCGCCAACTTCTTCAACGGCTCGATCTTTCTCGTCAACGAGCAGAAGTACTTCGCGTCGACCGACGGGTCGTACATCGACCAGGACGTGCACCGGATCTTTCCGAACTTCAACGCTACCGCCGTTGATAGTGCGAGCGGGAAGTTCGAGACGCGGAGCGCGCTGTCGTCGCCGGTTGGAATGGGTTGGGAGTACATGGCCGGCAGCGCCAGCGGGAAGACACGCGGTCCGACGGGCACACTGTACGGCTGGTCGTATGACATGGTCGAGGACGCTGCGGCCGCCGCGCGCGACGCACGGGCCAAGCATTCGGCAAAGTCGGTCTCCCCCGGCAAGTACGACCTCGTCCTCGATCCGTCGCACCTCTGGCTCACCATTCACGAATCGGTCGGCCACCCGCTTGAGCTCGACCGCGTGCTCGGTTACGAGGCGAACTACGCGGGAACCTCGTTCGCGACCCTCGACAAATGGCAGAGCAAGTCGTTCAAGTACGGTTCGCCGAAGGTGAACCTCTACGCCGACAAGTTGGAGAAGGGATCACTCGGCTCCGTCGGGTATGACGACGAGGGCGTGAAGACCAAGGAATGGGACCTGGTCAAGGACGGCATCCTGGTCAACTATCAGGCAATTCGCGACCAGGTGCACATGATCGGGCAGACCGAGTCGCACGGCTGCTGCTACGCCGACAATTGGAGTTCGGTGCAGTTCCAGCGGATGCCCAATGTGTCGCTTCGTGCCGGCACGGCCCCGCTCACCCCGGCGGAGATGATCGCGAAGGTGGAGCGCGGGATCTACATCGTCGGCGACGGCTCGTTCTCGATCGACCAGCAGCGCTACAACTTCCAGTTCGGCGGCCAGACCTTCCACGAGATCAAGGACGGCAAGATTGCCGGGATGCTCAAGGATGTCTCATACCAGAGCAACACCCAGGAATTCTGGAACTCCGCATCGGCGATGTGTGACCGTCGCGACTGGCGCATGGGCGGGTCGTTCTTCGACGGCAAGGGACAGCCTGGCCAGGTGAGCGCGGTGTCGCACGGTTCGTCCACCACCCGGTTTGACGGCGTCAACGTGATCAACACCGCGCGGAAGATCTAATGGCGCTCCCCACCGAGGCAGAGGCGCGCGAGATCATTGCCCGTGTGCTGGGTCTGTCGAAGGCCGAGTCGTGCCGCGTCTCGATCGGCGGCGGGAATCGGGGCAACGTGCGTTTCGCGCGCAATGCGGTGAGCACCAGCGGTACCACGTCCGACTCGTCCCTCGTGGTGGAGTCTTCGTTCGGAACCCGATCCGGCGCCGCCCGGGCCAATGCATTTGATGCGGAGACCATCGCGCGCACCGTGGCGACCTCGGAAGAGCTGGCACGCCTGGCACCGGAAGATCCGGAGTTCATGCCCCCGCTTGGTCCGCAATCATATCAGGCATCGGCGGCATGGGCCGATGTTACCGCGGCTCTGGACGGCGCACGGCGCGCCGAAGCGGCGCGTGTGGGCATCGAGGCCGCCCGCGAGGCCGGGTGCGTAGCAGCGGGTTTCCTCGAGCATGGGGCGTCGTCCTCGGCACTCGGCAACTCGGCGGGCCTCTTTGCCTATCGCCGCGAGACTGGCGCCAACTACACCGTCACGATGCGCACGCCCGACGGTACCGGCAGCGGTTTCGGTACCGCCGACTCGCACGATGCGTCGCGCCTCGACGTCGGCGCCGCGTCGCGGATCGCCGCCCAGAAGGCGAACGCATCGCGCAACCCACGGGCGATCGAGCCGGGGAAGTACACCGTGATCCTGGAGCCCGCCGCGTCGGTGGACTTGCTCCAGTACCTGGTGTTCGACATGAGCGCTCGGAGCGCCGACGAAGGCCGCTCCTCATTTTCCCGCAAGGGCGGGACGCGACTCGGTGAAAAGCTGCTCGACGAACGGGTGACGATCGTCTCCGACCCATCCGACCCGCTGGCGCCCGCCAGCACATGGGACGGGGACGGACGCCCGGTGGGGCGCACCACGTGGATCGATCGCGGCACGGTGCAGAACCTGTTCTACTCCCGGTATTGGGCGGCGAAGCAGAAGCACGACGCCACCCCCGGTCCGGCCAATTTCCTGATGGAGGGTGGGAGCAAGTCCACAGAGGAGCTCATCGCGGGCACCGAGCGCGGGATACTGGTAACCCGCACGTGGTACATCCGCGGTGTCGATCCGCAGACGCTGCTCTTCACCGGGCTCACACGCGACGGGACGTTCTACATCGAGAACGGCGCGATTCGGCACGCGGTGAAGAACATGCGTTTCAACGAATCCCCGATCGTCATGCTCAACAACGTCGATGAGCTGGGTCGGCCGGTGCGAGTGAGCAATGCTGAGACGGCATTGGCGTCGGTGGTGCCACCGATGCGCCTCCGCGATTTTACCTTCTCGTCGCTCTCCGACGCCGTCTGACGATGATGACCCGGCGTGATTTCGCCCGCGCCGCCGTCGTGAGCGGCGCGGCGATCCTGGCGCCGGGCGCCGAGGCGCGCGCCATGGCGTTCGGACGGCGCCGCGCCGACTTCACGTTCACCCGACTTCGCTATCGGTCCGGCGACTGGGATGTTGATCAGCGGATGCCGGCCAACGTCCTCAATTCGCTGGCCGAGTACACCACGGTCTCGCTCGCACCCAAGGAACGGGTGGTTGATGCGGACAGCGCCGCCGTTCACGAGTCAGCATTCGGTTATCTCGCTGGACGTCGCCTCGTCGAGTTCTCGGCGGCCGAGCGGGACCGGCTGCAGCGATGGCTGCATCAGGGTGGGTTCCTGTTCGCCGACGACTGCAACCACGACATCGACGGCCTCTTTGCCCGCTCCTTCGAGCGTGAGATGGCAAGGATGTTCGGCAGCGGTGCGCTGAGCAAGCTTCCGAACACGCACCCCGTCTATTCCGCGTTCTTCAAGTTTCCCGATGGCCCGCCCAACACCGGCCTCGAGTTGAATGGCTGGGGGGACGACCTGGTCCACGAGTACCTGAAGGGCATCGTCATCGACGGCCGGCTGGCTGTCCTTTACAGCAACAAGGACTATGGGTGCGAGTGGGACTACGACTTCCGCAACAAGCGCTTTTTGGCCGAGGACAACACGAAGTTCGCGGTGAACATCGTCCTGCATGCGCTCGGTGGGTGACATGACCACGCCGGCGCCCGCCAGCGAGTGCGAAGTAGTGGCACTCGTGGGGCGGCTCGATGCACTGCGCGATGCGATCGGTACGGTCATCGTCGGCCAGCGCCAGGTGGTTGATGACCTCCTCACTGGCTTCCTCGCCGGCGGCCACTGTCTGCTGGAGGGTGTGCCCGGCCTGGCCAAGACGTTGCTGATCCGCACCTTGGCGGATGCACTCGACCTGCCATTCCGTCGCATCCAGTTCACCCCCGACCTCATGCCAAGCGACGTGATCGGCACCGAGCTGCTGGAGGAGGATCACGGCACCGGGCGACGTGTCTTCCGCTTCGCACCGGGGCCAGTATTCACCAGTATCCTGCTCGCCGATGAGATCAACCGTACGCCCCCCAAGACCCAAGCAGCGCTGCTCGAGGCGATGCAGGAGCACGCGGTCACCTATGCGGGCACCACGCATCCGCTCCCTGCACCGTTCTTCGTGCTCGCGACCCAGAACCCGATCGAGCAGGCGGGTACCTATCCATTGCCTGAGGCGCAGCTCGACCGCTTCCTCCTCAAGCTCACCGTCGGATACCCCGATGAGAACGAGGAAACCGACATCCTCGCGCGCACCACGGGTCGTGCTGCCTCCGCGCCAGCACCGGTGCTCGACGCCGCCGCGATCCTCGCGCTGCAGGGCATGGTGCGCGACGTCCCGGTGAGCGACCCGCTGCTGCGATGGTCGGCGCGCCTGGTGCGGGCCACCCGGCCGGGGCCTGGCAGCACCGCGATGGTGCGTGACGCCGTGCGGTGGGGAGCTGGCCCGAGAGCAGGACAGGCCCTGGTGCTCGGCGCCAAGGCGCGGGCACTGCTCAACGGCCGGTTCGCGGTGACGCTCGGAGATCTCCGTGCCATTGCGCCGGCCGTCCTGCGACACCGTATCCTGCTCACCTACCGCGCGGAGTCCGACGGCATCGATGCCGACGCGGTGACCGCGGCATTGCTGGCGCAACTCCCCGACCCGCCGGCTCCCGTCGCATGATTCGTCCGGCGTGGCACGACGCCGCGCTGGTCGCTGCGCTGGCTCACCTCCCCATCGGTGCACGGCGGGTCGGCGCGGGCGTCGCCGAGGGCCGCCATGCCAGTCGCCTGCCGGGCACGGGACTCGAGTTTGCGCAGTACCGAGGCTATCAACCCGGTGACGACCTGCGACGCGTGGACTGGAAGCTACTGGGACGGTCCGATCGGCTCTACGTGCGCGAGGCCGATGCAGAGACCGCCCTGCCGGTCCGCTTCCTGCTCGATGCCACGCCCTCGATGGCGCACACCGAGGATGGCATCGTCAAGTTCGACGCCGCGCGTCGCATTGTTGCAGCCCTCGCCGAATGTGCCGCGCGACATGGTGACCTGCCGTCGTTGGCGGTGCTTTCGTCGGCAGGTCTGGCCGTTCCTCCATCGCGCGATCGTCGACAGATGGAGCGGATCATCGATGTGCTCGATCGGGCTGTGCCCTCAGGCCGGTTGCCCACCCGTGTCGAGTCAGCAATCGCAGCGACTGGTGGCGGGCGCGACGGTACCCTCGTCGTGGTCACCGACTGGCACGACCCTGATGGCGTCCTCCGTCCGGCACTGGAGCGCAGCGGACTCGACTGCACGATCCTCGTGCTACGCACTCCGCGGGAGCGCGATGTAGCCTATGGTGCGCCGGTCACGCTGGAAGACCTGGAGACTGGCGAACGCGTGGTGGTGGACGATGATGCCCGACACTCGCGGGCCGCGCGGCTCGAGGCCGAGATCGATGCAGCGAGCCGTGGGGGAATCGACGTGGTGATGGTCGATTGCCAGAGCCCCCTCGCCCCCGCCCTCGCCGGGTGGCTCGCGGGCCGCGCCGGCAGGCGCTGAACGCATGCAGTGGCTGGCACCCGCGTGGCTTGCTGCCGCACTGGCCATGGCGATCCCGATTCTGCTGCACCTTCGCGACCAACGGCCGCCTACGGTGATTCAGGTCGGCAGCGTTGCCGACCTCAACGCCACGAACGCAGCTCGGCGTCGACACCAGCTGCACGACATACCGCTCTTGTTGCTCCGGTGCGCGCTCATCATCGTCGGCGCGATGTACCTCGCCGGCCCGCAGCTCCCCGTGCGGAACGTCTCAGGACGGCGCGTCGCGGTGGTACCGACCGGCCTCGAGGCCGTCGGTGACTCCCTGCGGGCCGCGGGAGTTCCTGTCGCGGACATCGACCCGTCACCGCATCCGTGGACCCTGCTTGCGTGGGCTGATTCGTCGGTCCGTCGCAACGACACGATCGTGATGGTCGCCCCGGATGGCGATGATCGCTACGCCGGAGCCCGCCCGCGAACGGCACATCCAGTGGCGATGCACATGTTTGCTGAACCGACAGCCCACGCTGGCGGTACCGCTGCACCTCCACGGTCGCAACGGCTTCCCACGAACGACTCGACAGTCAGCACATCACGCAGTTCACGCGATGGCCGACCCGCGCTCTGGTGGATGCTCGTCGCGCTCGTCGCGGTCGAGCGGATCGCGGCACAGTGGCGAAAATGGTGAGCGCGCGGATTTTGGAGGCGCACGCGCAACGCATCCGCACGTCGCGGCTCGCAGCGTGGTTGCTGGCGGCCGTTGCCTCCGGCCTGGCGACAGCGGCGTGGGCCGCCCGCCTCCACGCGACACCCCGATGGGGCTCGCTCAGCGCAATGCTGGTGCTGGGCATCGGGGGATGGATGGTCCGTCGAAGTCCGGTCACTGCACGCACCGTCGCGCGACACATCGATCGTACAGTCCGCGCCACCGAGGAAAGCGCCGAACTGCTGCTGACTGATCCCGACACTTTGATCGGACGCATCCAGCGCCAACGCGTGATCGATGTACTTGGCGTGACATCGATTCCTCCGATGCGATCCGCCACCAGAAGGATCGCGCTCGCAGTCGCCATGCTTGCCGGGCTCGTTCTGGCCGTCGCGCTCCTCCTGCCGCGCACCGGTACACCGAGAGAGCGCGTTGAGGCGGTTCAGGTCCCCACGGCAGCGCCGTTGACGATCATGGGCGTGGATGTCCTCTGGACCCCACCCGCCTACACCGGCAGACCGGCGCGCGCTGCCACCGCCTCCCAGGTATCAGCCGAGGAAGGGAGCACGGTGACGTGGACAGTGCGCGCAGTTGCCGCCGAGCTCGTCCGGGTAATCACCGCCACCGGCGACACCTTGGAGGCAACCCGGGATGGCGACACATGGACCGCGTCGGTTGTGCTCACCCGTCCACTCGTCTGGCGTGCCGAGGCCGCAAGGGGCAGCCAACTCGCCCGCACCGACGATCGACTGATCATGATGATCGCCGACCAACCCCCGCTCCTGTCGATCCTCGCTCCGCCAACCCGTGTTGTGCTCGATTGGACCGAACCGCACGCGTTGGTGGCCCGCGCGCTGGTGCGCGACGATCACGGACTCGGCGTGACGCGCCTCGTGGCCCTCGTGGGCGGTCGCGGCGAGGGCGCCACATTCCGCGAACGGATCTTCGCCGTGGAGGTCGAATCGCGTCGCGGTACAGCTGCGATCGTGGCGGCCCGGCTCGTGAACCTCGACTCCCTGGGTGTAATGCCCGGCGACGAGGTACTGCTCACCTTCGAGGCGTTCGATCGCCGGCAGCCCCGACCGCAGTCGGCGCGGTCCGAGACGATCTTTATCACGATGCTGGACACCACGGCCACGAGCAGCGGGACACTGCCGGGAATAGCGCTGCAGGTGGAACCGGCATACTTCCGGAGTCAGCGCCAGATCATCCTCGACACTGAGGCGTTGCTGCGGAACATCCGCCTCGGCCGTGGTGGCGACGTGATGCGTCGCTCGATGGATATCGGCTACGAGCAGCACCTCCTCCGGATTCGCTACGGTGCGCTGGTCGGCGAGGAGAACGAGGACGCGGCTGGCGAACCAGCCGACGAGGACCATGTCGTCACCGCTGACGACTTCCGACACAATCATGACATGGCGGAGAATGCGACACTGCTCAGCGCAGGCGTGAAGACGCTGCTCAAGGGCGCACTCTCGTCGATGTGGGAAGCGGAAAAACAGCTTCGCACCGGCAAGCCAGCCGCGGCGCTGCCATCGGAGTATGCAGCACTGGAGTCGCTCGAGGCGATCCGTCGCGCGTCGCGCGCCTACGTCAAGCGGATCGGATTCGAGCCGCCGGCGATCGATATTCGCGCCACCCGCCTCACCAAGCGTGCCACCGGCCTGGCACCGCTGACCCGCCGCGGAACGCCGCTGGCAGACGACCCCGACACCCCGATTCGGGACGCGCTGGCGAGGCTGGACCGGACAGGAGAACGTCGCGGCGTTGCCCTCGCGGCAGCGGGTACCCGGCTCGCGGCGCGAGCAGTTGACGGTGCCCCCGGTTCGATTATCGAGACGCTTGGCCTGCTCCGTCGGGTCATCGATGGCTGCGACTCCTGCATCCCTGCCTTGCGACAAGGATTGCTGGCAGCCCTCCCGCAGCCCACGCCGCCATTGATCCGCCGACCTGTGGGTGGCAGCACCCCGTGAACATCCCATCGGTCGTAGCCTGCGCTGCGCTGGCGTTGCTGTGCGCAGGGATCGAATGGCGCCGCAATGCGCCACGCCGCGCGGTACGAGTCGGCGCCGCGCTTGCGATCGCCCTGCTCCTCGGCACACTGGCCGCGCTGGGTCAGCAGGCAGGCGTTCGAGTCGATCGCATTGTGATCCGGTCGAGCGATGCGCACGAGGTTGCGTATGCCGATGTCGAGGCCGGCATGGCGCGACTTGCGTCTGGCGGCATCGTACGCATAGCGGGCGATGGGCTCGGTGACGACGCCCTGGCATTGGTAAACGGTCATCGCATCGAATGGGATCAGCCGAGTGATCGGATCGGCCTTGTCCGACTCAGTTGGCCGCGGCGCGCCGTTGCCGGCGAGCGCATCGCAATTGTCGGCGAGCTTGATGTGCGTGATTCGACCTGGGTGGTGCTGCACCATCCCGATGGCCGCGCGGATTCGGTGCGAACCGACAGCGCGTTCGCGTACAACGCGGTGCCCCGGGTACCAGGCACGATGACATGGATGCTCGATGCTGGAGGCAGAAGCGAAGTGATCGGTGTGGACGTGCGACGCCCTCCGACACCCGCGGTCGTGATGGTCGAGGGAAGACCGGGGCGAGAAGGTGCCGCGCTGGCCCGGTTGGTGATGGCGCAGGGGGGCGAGCTGCTGCAGCGCACCCGAGTGACAGCCAACGAGGATCGGATCACGGCGTGGGGCACGTCGTCGCCGGTCCGCACGCTCACCGACTCTGTTCTGACTCGAACCGACGCCCTTGTACTCGGACCGGGCGGGATCGCGACCCTGACCCGTGCCGAACGCGACGCCGTTGCGCGGCAACTCCAACGCGGGCTGGGCGTGGTGTACTTGGTCGATTCGGTGCTCACCATGTCGCCGATATTCCCGTTCACGGTCGTGCGCCGCGGTGGCGGCGACGATCAGGTCCGGGTCGCGATCGACTCCGGCCACGTCTCGAAGGTGGCGATCCCCGCGGCGGCGCTGTCAATCTCCGGCGGCCCACCGCTGATCACCACCGTGGCCGGTGCACCTGTCGCTTGGCGCACGGAGGTGGGTGAGGGCGCGCTGGTCGCAACCCGCATCACCACGCCGTCGCGATGGGCGCTCGCGGGCGAGGAATCGATCGAGTCGGCGTGGTGGGCGGCGCTGATGGGTGCAGTGTTGCGGCCTGAGTCGGCAGAGTGGCACCTGGCTTCCGACGCGCTGCCACGGGTCGATCATCCGTTGTTCATCGAGCGGGTGGGAATGTCCGGAGATAGTGCCGTGCTCGGCGAGGGCGGAACGGCGAGTGACGTCGCCCTGCGCGTCGGTGGTGATACGCTTCACCGAGCGATCACCCTCTGGCCCCGCGACACAGGATGGATGTCGATCAGCGTTGGAGCCGACACGCTTTGGGTTCATGTTGCGCCACGCGTGGCATTCGCGTCCCTGGATCGCGCGGCGCGCCGTCGGGCGACGCGCGAGGCGTTCAACAGCACGAACACAGCATCATCCCCAGGCGCCACCGCAGCCGCCGGAGTGCGGATTCCGCCATGGCTGGTGTGGCTGCTGCTGATCATGATGCTTGCCCTCCTCTGGCGGCCGAGCCAGCCGCGCGCGCGCAAGCGCTGAGCTGGCGACGCTCACGCTCCGTCCGGAATCTCCGGCTCCACGAGGTGGGCCAGCTGGGGCGGGACCCTGGGGCCCCCAATGTCGGGGCACGCCGGAAAATGTCGTATAGTCAAGTGAGGGGGCAACGGATCGCCCCGTCGCGACCCCGACACATCGCAGGTCAGATTCCTTCATCCGCCGAGGGTACCACCATGCTCACTGTCCGCCGCAACGCTTCATTCGTCCTGGCGCTGCTTGCCGTCGCCCCGATGGCCCTGCACGCCCAGATCGCCCCCGACCGCGTCCCCCTGCGGACGTCGCTGGCCAATATCAGCACCCTCCGCACCGAGTACGTGGAGGCGTATAACAAGAAAGACGCTGCTGCCCTCTCGAAGCTGTTCACGAAGGACGCGGTGTCGATCAACGCCGACGGGACGGTGCTGGAGGGATATGATGCCATCTCGGGAGCGATGGCAGCGGGCGCTTCCACGTTCCCTCACATGGTGATCACCTCCGACACGGTTCAAGTCTACGGATCGACCGCCATCGACCAGGGCACGATCACTACGCATCCCGCCGGTGGTGGGGAGATGAAGGCGCGTTACATGGTCGTGCTGCGGCGGGACATGAACGGCTGGAAGATCCATCGCGTCACCACCGTGCCACTGCCCGCACCGTCGATGTAGCACGACGGCT
>JBKJMX010000169.1:0-3766 GCA_046596135.1 Gemmatimonadales bacterium | reverse complement strand
CCTGCGATGGTGGGCGCATGCACGACGATGGTATCGACATAGGTGCCGGCCGAAAGCCCGGCAGCATTTCGGCTCCACCGGACGGTCCCGCTTCCCGTTCCCGATCGGGTGGCGAGGGTCAGCCACGGCGCTCGATTGGTGACATCCCAGGCGACGCTCCCAGATCCGGTCCCCGCCACCGTGACCGTGACGGAATCGCCAGCGGCGTTCCCCCCCGCCTGGACCGTCGTGGACCGCCCCGACGGAGCAGCCTGAATCGTGAGGGGCACCGCCGCTGCCGTAATGCGAATCGTGTCGTACACCACAGCCGGAGAACCCAGCGCTCCCGCGGCTGTCACGGCGATGGTGTCCACGTAGACACCCGCCGCGAGCCCGGCCGTGTTCCGTGTCCACTGCACCGACCCGCTGCCCGTTCCAGCCGCCGCAGTGAGTGTGGTCCACGCCTTACGCTTTGTGGCCACCCACGCAACAGAGCCGCCAGCCATGCTCACTGTGGCGTTGTCCGACGGTGCGCTTGCGCCAACGGTGACGGTCACGCTGCGGGCCGACGGGCTCACGCTGATCGATACGGTTCCGCCACCACCACTGCTCGAGGGGGCCTTGGCGAGTCCGTATCCAGTTTGCTGGTCAAATCCCGTTGCGTCGACGTCGAGCGCGCGCTGCCTGAGTTCGTCACGAATCCTGGCAACCGTCCACGTCGGGTTTGCCGCTCGCATGAGGGCGACGATGCCGGCCACGTGCGGCGCTGCCATCGAGGTTCCCGACTTCGCGCCTGTCGATGCGCCAGGGAGCGTGCTCACGATGTTCACGCCGGGGGCGGTCACCCACACCTCCGGACCAGCGTTGGAGAACCACGCGCGGTTGTTGGCTTCGTCGACCGCCGCCACGGCGATCACGTTGTTGTAGCGTGCCGGGTAGGTGATCGTCGCGGTACCGTTGTTGCCGGTCGCGGCGACCACCACGACACCGGCGGCGGTGGCGGCATCGATTGCGTTCTGATAGGCCGTCAACCCGGTCGAGCTCGCCAGCGAGAGGTTCACGACGTCAAGCCGGTTGGTGATGGCCCAGTTGATCGCAGCAATCTGGTTGGACGACCACGATGAGCAGCTTCCGCTGACCACCTCGAACACCTTCAGCGCGAACAACGTTGCTCCGGGGGCGACGCCCACCACGTACTGGTTGTTCTGCAGTGCCGCCGCGGTGCCGGCGACATGGGTACCGTGCCCAAGGCAGGCGCTGATGTTGTCGTTCCACGACTCGGGGTTCGCACTCCCGCCCACGAAATCGAATCCGCCCCCAACCGCGAGATCCGGATGGTTATAATCGATACCCGAATCGATGATCCCGATGCGAGCCCCGACCCCGGTGTTCCCCGCCGCCCATGCCTGCGGTGCGTCGACACGGTCGATGCCCCAGGGAGTTGGTTCGGCCCGTGCCAGCCATGCAGCGCCGATCGACGCCATCGACCGCTCGTCGGCAAGTGTCACCAGAACGTCCGGTTCAACTAGCTCGACGTTGGGATCCTGCACCAGTGCGGCGAGCTGCTGGTCGGTCACCGTCGCAAAGAGCGCAGCGATCACCGGAGCTGTGCCGCGAGGCTGGAGCGCGAAGTCCCGGGAAAGCCGAGCCCGGATGGTGGCCTGTTCGGGGAGCGACACCGGCGGCTCCCCGGGAAGGCGAATTGCCGCGCCCGGCCGATCCGATTTCAGGGTGATGATCACCCGGCCCTGCGAACCGGCGACCGAATCCCGCAGGGACGAGGGCTTCTGCGCCGGGAGCGCTGGGGAACTCAGGACGATCACAACGGCGAGGTTTGCGAGGACGCGGAGGGGCAGCACGGTGGCTCCATGGGTCCAGCGTGGGACAACTCGATCCGTCGACGGATCGATTTGACGCTGGAGGTCCGGCGGACGTGGCCCGAAAGCTGTAGTCCCGTGACTCTGCGACACCGGATTTCCCCGGCTGTGCTCTGAGCAGCGATGCGAGAGGCGCCTGACAACGCGGCACCGGTGCCCATTATATCAATTGATGTGCCATGAAGATATACGCTGACGATCGAGGCCTATGTTGTTTCAGAACAATCGTTTACAGCGTCAACATGACTCAAGCATGTCAACTATATTTACGGTAGCCGCGCCTGCCAATGCTCCAATTTGCCGGAACGGTGTGCGCTCATCGGGTGCGGCGGGGATACCACACCACCACGCCCTGTTTCTGCCGCGTACGGCATGAGCGTCGGCCCCACGCCCGACAATCTTCCCCCGCCGCCGGCCGATGACGGCGCCTCACGGCGCATCATGGTCAATGCCGGTTGGCTCGGCGTTCAGCCCCTGGTCCTCAACGTCTTCGGGATCCTGAGCACGGCGTTCATTGCCCGGCGGCTCGGTCCCGCCGCGTACGGCCGGTTCAACTACGGCGTCGCGATCGTGATGACCCTTGGGCCGATCACTGACCTTGGGCTGCGGGCGCTCGCCGTTCGTCGGCTGGCGCGCGACCCAGAGCATGCCGCCGCGAACGTCGGCATCCTGTTGACTCTCCGGACGATCCTCGCGGTAATCGCCGGAATCGCAATGGTTTCGCTGGCTGCGGTGCTTACCGACAACTCCGGGACAGCGTGGGTGATCCGGATCGCAGGTGCGTCGCTGATCCCGGCCGCCATCATGACGACCTTGATCGACGGGTTGGTTGCCGCCGAGCGGGCGAAGGCGGTTAGTGTGGCCAACATGATCGGTGGCCTGACCCTGACGATCGCGTCGGTGATCGCGGTTGCGCTGGGCGGGAAGGAGGTCGCGCTCGCGGCGAGCTACGCGCTCGGACCGGTGGTCACTGCGAGCGTCCTTGCCCGGGAGGCGGTCCGCACCTACGGACGAATCGTCCTCCGGTGGACGCCAACCGAGTGGCGAGCGCTGACCGCGGAGGCATTCCCGTTCTTCAGGGTCGGGGTGCTCGGCTCCGCGCTCAACCGAATCGATATCGTGATCGTCGGCCGGCTCTTCGGCGATTCGCAGGCGGGCATCTACTCCGCGGCGGTGTCGCTGGTGGACAGAATCCTGATCATTCCCGACAGCGTGAGCACGGCAATGCTGCCGGCGCTCGCCAAGATGCGGCGGGCCGGGCAATCACTCGGCAGGCAGTTCGGCGACCTGGTGCTCGGCCTGCAGCTCATCGCGTGGCCGCTGACGCTCGCCACCATCGCGGCCGCACCCGCCATCCTCACGTTGGTGTTCAGCGCACCATACGCTTCTGCATGGCCCGTGCTCGTCATGGCAATCCTCGCCTTCCCGCTCACTGCGGCCGGTTCGCTCGCCAGCGAGGCGCTGCTCGCTGCCGATCGGGAGCGAGTGATCACCCGCGGGGCGTTCCGCAGCCAATTGGGGGCACTGATCGTCATCTATCCGCTGACACTTGTGGCCGGACCGATCGGAACCCGCACGGCGAAGATTCTCGGCGGCGTCGGTGTACTCGCCTACTACTACAAGGCCGTGCGCGAAGAGTTCCCTGAAGTGTTTCATGATCCGCGTTGGCGCGGCATGTGGCGCACCCTCTTGGCAGCGTCGGTGGCGTACGCGCTCACACCACTGCTCTGGCACTCGGTGGTACTCACCCTCACCTGGTCGACGCTGGTGACTCTCACGACGGGGTATGCGATCTGGCAGAGGAACCTGGTGCCCACGGTGATGGCAGAGATGATTCGTTATCTCGGGCGTCGATGGATTCCGGGAACGCGTGCGGCGAGCTGAGGAGTGCTGTCGTTCAACGGCCCAAC
>JBKJMX010000009.1:0-5490 GCA_046596135.1 Gemmatimonadales bacterium | reverse complement strand
GTACGTAACCAGAAAGCTTTCGGTCTTGGTCTTCTGCTCGGCCGACAGCGAGTAGAGCGTGCTGAGCGACTCGATGTTCATGCCGCCTCCGGCTCCACCCATCCGCATCCCACCACCCTGCGCGGCAAGAGGGGCGGCGATCAAGGTCGCCAGTGCGGCCAACGCGAAACGTGCCTTCATCAGATGCTCCAGTGCTGCGGGTCGGCCTGCGTTCGGGGGCTACCCCCCGGGGAAATCGTATCGCACCACGTCAGACCTGTTACGCCGAAGGAACGCCGGGCGTTGAGCCCGGGGTCCCGGCCGGGCGAAATCGGAGCACGAACCGGGCACCCCCCATCTGCCCGATCGCGGGCTCGATCGTTGCCCCCCAACCCTCGACCAGCCGCCGCACTATCGCCAACCCCAAGCCGGTCCCGCTGGTGGTGGTGGAAAAAGTCGGTTCGAATATTCGGGCAAGCTGCTCGGCCGGGATCCCTCGGCCGTTGTCCGCCACGTCGAGCCCTGCCTCCGAGGTCGTGAGCACGACCCGCGACGCGCCAGCGTGCCGCGCGTTGTCCAGCAGGTTCAGGAGGACCTGCACCAGCTCCTCGCGCCGCGCCAGCACCACCGTCTCCGGCCCGACCACGTCCAACCCCGGCTCCGCGCTGCTGAGCGCGAACAGACCAGCCAGCTCCTCGACCGCGGACCGGAGCGGAATCTCCTCCAGCGGGGAATCGGTCGGTTCAGGTGGCGAACCGTAGCGCGCAAAGGACCGCGCGATCCGGTCGAGCCGATCGATCTCGGTAAGCAACCGCGTCACGGTCTCGTCGAACACCGTGGCAAACTCCGGATGCTGGTCGGTGTGTACCCGGCGCAGGTGCTGGAGGCCAAGCCGCATCGGTGTCAGGGGATTCTTGATCTCGTGGGCCACCTGACGCGCCATCTCGCCCCACGCGACGATGCGGGCGGCCCGTGACGCGGCGGTGACGTCGGTGATCGCGAGCACGAGTCCGCCATCGCCCAGCGGTGCCAGCGTGATCGCGAGCAACCGATCCTCGATCGCGATCTCGCGACTCTCCGGTTCCCGCGTGGTCGGACCGAGAAGTCGGCCAACACCGTCGACAACCGCGTCCCAACCAGGTGGAAGCTGCGCACGCAGGTCATTGCCCAGGACAATGCGACGCTCGAGCAGTTCTTCAGCGCGCGGATTGGCGTGGATCACGGCGCCCGATTCATCCACACCGATCACCCCGGTCGCCACGGTCGACAGGATCGCCGCGGTACGCGCCCGCCCTGATTCGATCGCGGCCGCGCTCTTCCGCAACTGCTGCTCCATCTGGTCGATCGCACCGAAGACCGGCGCGAACTCGGCCGGAACGCCCTCCGGATCCGGGAGCGGGTCGCCGCGCCCGATGGCGAGCGCCGTGCGGCGCAACGTGTCGATCGGCTGGCCGAGCGCCCGCGCCACCAGGCCAGCCACCGCCACTGCCGCCGCGGCGCCCGAGAGCGTGACCAGGAGCAGGAGCAACGCGAGATCGAACTGTTCACGCGCCAGTCCGGAATCGGTGCCCGGCAGCACCGTCGCCACCAGCGTTGCCGGTTCGTCGGTGGGCTCGATGCCCATCAGGGCTGTCGTCCCCGGCAGGATGTCACGCACCGCCACCGCATCGGACCCTGGAGGAGCACGCATCGGGTTGACCACCGGTGCAAGGAATCCGAGGTCGACCAGGAGCGGATTGCTGGCCACCACCAGCCGTGCATCACGATAGATGGCCACGTCGGCGTCGACGATGTCGGCGATGCGGCGCAGCGAGTCTGACGGTGACCCGCCGGCCGAGCCAAGACTGAACCCTCCCTCGAGCGCCACGTCCCGAAGCGCGCGGGTGACCTCTGCGGTGCGTGCCACGGTCGCGTCACCGCGCAACCGCAGTACCGACCAGAACGTGAAGAAGAGCGCCGGCCCGACAAAGAACGCGGCAAGCGCCGTCGCCACGGTGCGTCGATATGACCGCCGCAATACCCTGACAGTCATCGTGCGATCGCGGCCGAGCAGGCGCTCGAGGGCGAGCCACGCGGCGAGCGCGATCAGGACATCGAGCAGCACGCTCAGCGCAGCGCGTACGACGAATGGTCGTGGCTTCGCCATCTCGATCGTGGCGCGCACCACTCGTGGCGACTCTCCCGCTGCAACATTCCAGTCGGCCCGGATCCACCGACCCATTCGGCGGAAGGTGCTGTCGGCGGTGGTCGCCCGCTCGTTCACCACAGCGAGTCGGAATGCCGGGTCGGCAGCGGACCGCCAACCGAGGTAGCGCCCAAACCGTGTTGGTGCGACGACGCGTGAGCGCGGCCCCGTCGTGACGGTGGCGATCGTGTCGGGCGCGAGCGGCAACACCAACACTTCATGGTGCACCGCACCACGCCGCAACGATACTCGTCCGGGCTCGGCCCCCTGGGCGCGAACAATCTGTTCCAGATCGCCCCATGTCATGCTCAACGAATCGAGTGCCACCGATTCCCGCACAACGCCATCGGCGCTCCAGAGCGCGAGGTGGGTGGGCAACTCGAGCTGCGCCACCGCCGAGCCCCGCCACGCTGCGTACAGACGGTCGATCCGGGTGGCGTGCGCCGCCTCGGCGGCGACGACAAATGCATCGAGCGCGGCCGTCGCCGAGTCGGGCTGCGGTGCCTGGAGCCGCGCGATATCTGCTCGCGCGAGGTCCATCCGGAGGTCGAGCGTCTGGCCCCATGTCGCGAGAGTCGCAAGTACTCCCGCCGTGGTCGCCAGCGCCCCCATCCGCACTGGCGAGGGCATCCGGGGCAGCATCATCGCGAGCGGGATCATCCACAGCACGGGATACCATGCCAGCCACCCCGACGGAGTCCACGCCTCGATACCGACCGCCCCCACCGCCACCGCGACGATGCCGGCGGCGATGCCCCAACCGGCGGGCGCGTCGGCATCATTGCTCGACCTGAGCGGCGCGTTGGCGAGCGCCAGGAATGCTGTTGTACCCACAGCGAGCACAACTTGCCACCAGAACCACGCCGTCAGCGATGTCGAGCTGTCGTGCGGCAGCAACTCTCGCGCGGCAATCACCACCATCGGAATCGCACTCGCCATGAGCAGCACGGCGGCGATCACGCCAATCGGTGCACGCCGTTCGGGACGTCGCCAGACGAGGATCGCAACAAATAGAAGTGCGGCGGTGGCCGCGACGGCCTGCAGCGCCGTCGGGCCCTGAGTGACGACCGATGGGTCAACCCTCGAAATCGCCCAGAGCGGCACCAGCAGCGCCCCGGCCCTCACCACCGGGCCCGGGGCGATGAGGAGGAGGAGCACCGCGACCGCCACCAAACCCAATCCGGTTATCAACCGTGCCAACCGGTGCTCGCGCGCGATGAGCACGTCGGGCGCTGGTGCGACCGCGCGAGCTGCGCGCGCGATGCCTTCGGTTGCCGCCTCGAAGCTTGGATAAACGGTTGCACCATCTGGTGCGTCCCACACCCAGTCGACCCGCTGCCAGCGACCGGCCCCATCCAGGAGCGCCCTACCGGCGACAGGCAGCGCAACACTCGCATCGAGAAGCACCGTGACCTGCGCTTCCATGTCGCCAGCGGCGTCGCGGATGGTCAGGAAGTGGCCGAAGGGAGTGACGGTGAGCACCACTGGATCGGTTGTGACCACCGGACGGATTCGCGCGGGTCCTGCGACCGCGAGCACGCTGTCGTGGCGCAGTACCACGATGCCGCGCTCGATGCCTCGGCGGCTGACGAGATCCTCGAAGTTCGGCACCCCGGCGGCGGTCGCGACCCTCTGCATCGCGAAGGTCGCGGCACGGCGGGCCGACGCGATCGCTGCGGCCAACGCCCGGTCTCGCGAGGCAGACGCATCGTGTACGGCGTGGAGAGCGGCGTCCGCCGGGCGAAGCGCGACGTTGGCCATGCGTGCCCCGCCCGCCCCCTGGGCCAGCGCCAACAGCGAGAGGGCCACGGCCATCACCCGCCCCGGTCGGCCTCCCTCCCGCCAGGCGTATACAGCAAGGCCGGCGCTGGCACACGCCGCCACCAGCACCCACAGCCAACTCGCCTGGGTGGCCGACTCGGCGGCAAGCAGCACCACAATCCCGGCCCCGATCCAGAGCGGGACCGGAGATTCGGGACGTGATGTAGCAGCTTGAAACTTCCCCAAATTGGGGGCGTAATGGACCAAGTCGCCTTCCCTTTCCTGCAAGGATGGAACATGCCGAGTCGGAGTACTGGACGCTGCCTGCTGCTTGCCCTCATGATGGTGCCCGCGATGCTGCCGGCACAGGATGTTGCGGCACCGCGTCAGCTTTCGCTATCCCAGGCGCTGGAACTGGCAAAGCAGAACAGCCCAACGTACCGCCAGAATCTCAATGATGCCGACGTCGCCGCCGCCAATGTTCGTGCGGCGAAGGGTGCACTGACCCCATCGCTCAACACCAACGCTGGCCTTGGCTACACCGGTTCGGGCCGGTCCACATTTGGCGGGTCGTTCTTCAATCAGGCTTCGCCGACGGTGTCGTCGAACTACTCGATCGATGCGAGCTGGCGCCTGAGCGCCCGCACCTTCATGGGCCCGTCGCAAGCCCGGGCGCAGGAGCGCGCCACCGACGCCACGATCGATGCCGCGGGCGTGAACCTCCGGTTCGACGTCACGTCGCAGTACCTCGCGGCACTGCGCGCAGCGGCGATCGTCGAGGTGGCAGAGCAGCAGGTCAAGCGGAACGAGGACTTCTTCATCCTCGCCAAGGCGCGGTACGACGTTGGCCAGACCAACCTCCTCGATGTCCGGCAGGTCGAGGTCACCAAGACCCGTGCCGACGTCCAGCTCCTGCAGGCGCGCCAGAGCCTCGCCGAGTCGAAGATCGAGCTGCTCCGGCGGATGGGCGTCAGGAGCGGTGAAAATGTGGCGCTCATCGAACTGACGGAGACGTTCACCCCGGTCGAACCAACGTTCGATCTTGCCCAGTTGCGCGCGATGGCGCAGGTGCAGAACCCGACGGTCATCGCGGCAGCAGCAACGCGCGACGCCGCGTTGATAGGGGTCAGGGCTGCAAAGTCAGATTACCTGCCTACGCTCGCCCTGTCGACCGGGCTGAGCGGCTTCACGCAGCAGTTCACCAATGAGTCGGCGCTCCTGAACAACCGCCTCAGCAGCGCGATCTCCAATCGCGGCAACTGCGAGTTCCAGAATGACATCCTGCGCCGCCTGTCCGAGCCGCACCCGGCACCCGGCGGCGGGATCATCGCCGACTGCAATGCGTTTGCGGGCCTCGACGCGACCGGCTCAGAGCTGCAGCCCGACATCGCCGATGCCATTCGGGCGAACAACAGCGTCTTCCCGTTCAACTTCACGCGCCAGCCGTGGTCGGTGCGGCTCAGCATCTCGCTGCCGATCTGGGACGGCTTCTCGCGGTCGCGCAACCTGTCGGTCGCGCGAGCTCAGGAGGACGACGCTCGCGAACAGATCCGCGCGCGCCAGCT
>JBKJMX010000181.1:0-9274 GCA_046596135.1 Gemmatimonadales bacterium | reverse complement strand
GCATGACGGAATGATGCGTATGTGAGGAAGGTCGGTGTGAGCTGTACCCGGTTTGGAGGACGCCTCGTCCAGGTGTTCTTGTTCAAGCCGGGGGCAGCATTGTCCCTGATATGGTATCTTTGATTTGGCCCCCGAGGCCCGAATAAGCGCGAGGTCGGAGGCTCAACCCCTCCCAGGTCCATTTCGCCACCCATTCCGTCCGGTCTTGTCCCGATGCGCCTGATCGCAGCACTCATCTTCCTCCTGACTCCGCTGCAGCCTGTTGCTGCGGCGGCGCTCTGTGTGCTCGAGGCACAGGCAATGGAAGACGCGTGTGGCGCAACGATGTTGCCTGACGATGGTTCGGCGGCCACGGGGGAGCTCGTTACCGCGACTGTTGTCTCTGCGGCGGCCCCGGACACGCCTGTCAACGGTTGCGAAGTCAGCGGCGCCTGCCGGGCGCCAGTGCCGGCAATCACCTTGCCCCCCTTGACGGCGCTTCGCACCGACGGATTCCTGACTGAAGCACCCACAGATCCGACCTCACTTATCACGGCTCCGCGGCCGGCCCCGCCAATACACCCTCCGATCAACTGATCTCGCCAGTCCTGTCTTGATTCGTCCCGCCATTCCGGCGGGATGACCTGGATTTGCACGTGTCCGGCCCCGTGCCGGCGAGGTCAACCATGTACCAATCGTTTCCCGTTGCGCGTTCGCGCGCGGCGATCGTTCCCGTGATGCTCTTCGTCCTGCTCGCGGTGTTTCCGCGGGCCATCGCCGCGCAGCAGCTCGACTCCCTCCACGCGCTCGCGAGGCGCAGCAGCCCAGTATTGCGCGCCGCGCAGGCCCGCGTCGATGCTGCGCGCGCACTGGTGGCACCAGCGGGAGCCCTTGCCGACCCGATGTTGATGGCCGGCATCGTGAATCTCCCAGTTAGCGGCAGTGGTGGTCCCGAAATGATGACCATGAAGATGATCGGCATCGAGCAAACCATTTTGTATCCGGGCAAACGTTCGCTTCGGCGCGAAGTCGCAACGCAAGCCGCGGCCGACGCGATGGCGAACCGCGATTGGCTCGAGCGCGCCACCATGCGAGATGTGACCCTGGCATACCTCGACGTCGCCGAGGCGGACAGCATGCTGTTGTTGCTCCGTACCGAGCACCAGATCATGGGAGCTCTCGCGCAGGCAACCGAGGGCGGCTATGCAGCAGGCCTCTCCGGCCAGCAGGATCCGCTGCGGGCCCAAGTCGAGATGCTCCGGTTGAGCAGCGCGGCGGCGGAGCTGGCGGTGATGCGCTCACATGCCGTGGCACGCCTGAATGCGTTGCTGGATCGGGATCCGATGACGCCGCTTGCCGTCGCTCGCTTTCCCACGAGGCTGCTGCGATCTGCGGCTCCCGCGCTCGGCATTGTTGTGCCGTTCGCCGACACCACGTTCGGTGCGCTGGTGGGCAATTCGCCATTCCCGCCCGACGACACGCTGCACCACCTGGTGACGACACTGAACCCGCGTCTCATTGCGATCAGGGCTGATCGCGACGCACAGGCAGCCCGGGTTCTGCTCGCCGAGCGCGACGCACGACCCGATGCAACGGTTTCCCTGCAGTACGGACAGCGCGACGGGCGTTCCGACATGATCTCGGCGCTCATCAGGATCCCGCTCGCGATTCGACAGGATACGCGTCAGGGCGCCGTGGTGCTGGCCGAGCGCGAGGCCCTCGATGCCCTGAGCGCCGACGAGGTCGCACTCGCCGCCGCGTTGCGAGTCGAAGTGCATGACGCGGTGCAGGACGCCGAACTGCACCGGACCCGCCTGGCGCTTTTCCGCCATGGCATCCTGCCGCGTGCCCGTGCTGCTGCGGCTGCGGCGCTCGCCGGCTACCGCGCCGGGTCGGCCAGCTTCGAGACGGTTCTCGGGACGTACCTCGCGCTGTTTCGCGACGAAGCCGAAACCGTCCGGTTTCTCGCAAATTATTCCCGGGCCGTGACGGCACTGGAAGCCCTCGTGGGACTGGAGGTGATCTCATGACACGCCGCATCATTGTCGTCTCGGTCGTCATCGCAATTGCGGTGTTGGCGTGGCTGACCCTCGGACGTTCACGTGGAGTCGAGCAGGCAACGTCGCCGGCAGCGACGACGCCCGGAGTGCAGGGAACGTCCGGGATCGAGGGAATGACCGGCATGCAGGACGCCGACGCGGGCATCGCATTGGGTGCCGACGACATTACCACCTTCGGCGTGACATTCGGGGTGGTGGAATCTCGCGAACTGGATGCGACGGTGCGGTCCACCGGCGTCGTCACGATTGACGAAGCACGTGTGGCGCAGGTGACGTCCAAGGTGGCAGGGTTCGTCGAGCAACTGCACGTCAACACCACCGGCGCATCGGTGCGTCGGGGGCAGCCCCTGTATGAGCTCTATTCTCCGCAACTCGTCGCGGCGCAGGAGGAACTGCTCGCGGCAGCCACGCTTGACCGCCAGGCTGTGCAGGCGCCGATGCCCGGCTTGCCGGCCGGGGGCGAGACACTTCTCGCGGCGGCCAAGCGGCGCCTCCGACTCTGGGACGTGAGTGAGCAACAGATTGGCAGCATCCTGCGCGCAGGCACTGCGAGTCGGCGCATCACGTTCGTCAGCCCGGTTGGCGGCGTCGTGCTGGAACGGCACGTCGTGGTGGGGCAGGCAATCAGCGCGGGTGAACCACTTCTCACGATTGCCGATCTCGGCACGCTGTGGGTCGAGGCCGACCTACGTGAGGCCGACATGCAGCACGTGCGACTCGGAACACGCGCGACGATCGAGTTCGCCGGGCAACCAGGTAAGCCGGTTGATGGGGTCGTCACCTTCCTTGCCCCAACGGTGATGGGCGACGCGCGAACGGTGCGCGCACGGATCGTCGTGCCCAACCGCGATGGCCGGCTCCGTCCCGGCATGTACGCGACGGTGAATCTCGCGACCGCAACGGCCACCGTCCTCGCGGTGCCGACTGCGGCCGTGGTGCGAACCGGCACGCGCGATCTCGTGTTCGTGGCCTCGGACAGTGATCGCATCATCCCGCGCGCCGTGGTTACGGGCCGCATCGCTGGCGGTTATACCGAGATCATCACCGGCCTCTCGGCCGGACAGCGGATCGTCACCAGCGCCCAGTACCTGCTCGAATCCGAGTCGAACCTTTCCGACATCATGCGCAGCATGATTGGTCAGGGGCGCCCCGATGCGATGCCGCCGATGAACGACATGAAGATGGAGGGGAGTGGCGGCGCGCCCGCAGACGAAAAAGGGGCCGACGTGAAGGGAATGCCGGGAATGGAAGCACCACGGCAGGACCGGCCATGACCCCCCTTCTGCGTTTCATCATCGAATGGTCGATTCGCCGTCGCGGGCTGGTGCTCGCGGCAGCTGCGGTCCTGACGTTGGGAGGCGCATGGGCGTTGTGGCGCACGCCGGTCGACGCGATCCCCGACCTGTCCGATGTGCAGGTGATTGTCATGACCGAGTGGCCCGGCCAGGCGCCCGAGCTGGTCGAGGACCAGATCACCTACCCGCTGTCCACCGAACTGCTGCGCGTCCCGCGAACCAAGGTGGTGCGGGGGATGAGCCAGTTCGGCTTGTCCGCGGTGTACGTCGTGTTCGAGGATGGCACCGACCTGTACTGGGCGCGGAGTCGCGTGCTGGAGCAACTCGCGGCGGCCCAGGCCAAGCTCCCGGGGGAGGCCAGGCCGATGCTCGGACCCGACGCCACCGGCGTGGGCTGGGTGATGCAGTACCTCGTGGCCGACACGTCTGGCACGCTCAACCTTGCAGAGTTGCGCAGCCTGCAGGATTTCGTCATCCGGCCGGCCCTCACTGCGGTGCCGGGAGTGGCCGAGATCGCAAGCTTCGGCGGCTACGAGCAACAGTATCAGGTCATCGTTGATCCGGTGCGTCTTCGGGCCCACGGCGTTCCGCTGGAGCGCGTCGTGACCGCGATTCGCGCGTCGAATCGCGATGTCGGCGGTCGTGCGATCGAACTTGGTGGCACCGAGTACGTGGTGCGGGGTCGCGGACGTGTTACGGGGCTGTCGGACCTCGCTGGTGTCGTGGTGGGAATGGGTGCTGGTGGAGCACCGATCACGGTCGGCGACGTCGGCACGGTGCATGAAGGTCCCGAGCAGCGCCGGGGGATCGCCGACCTCGATGGCCGCGGCGATGTGGTGAGCGGATTTGTCGTGATGCGCTACGGCGAGAACCCGCTCGTCGTGATCGACAGCGTGAAGGCCAGGATGCAGTCCCTTTCAGCGGGCTTGCCGGCCGGGGTGACGTTCGTGCAGGGCTACGATCGGTCCGGATTGATTCTCCGGGCGATCGGGACGCTGCGCGAGAAGCTGATCGAGGAGGGCCTGATCGTCGCCCTGGTGACCATCGCATTCCTGCTGCACGCACGGAGTGCGCTCGTCGCGATGGTCACGTTGCCGATCGGTGTTCTCATGGCCTTTCTGGCGATGCGGATCCTCGGGCTGGATGCCAACATCATGAGCCTCGGCGGGATCGCGATCGCGATCGGCGCGATGATCGATGCGGCAATCGTCATGGTCGAGAACCTGCACCGTCACATCGAGCGTGCGGCGGCAGAATCGTTACCCGAGCGGCGAATACCGCACTGGACGATGGTGGCGCGCGCTGCGGGCGAAGTGGGGCCGGCGCTCTTCACGTCGTTGCTCATCATCACGCTCTCGTTCATTCCGGTGTTCGCCCTGGGCGACCAGGAAGGGCGCCTCTTCCACCCGCTGGCCTGGACCAAGTCCCTTGCGATGGCCGCGGCGGCGTTGCTGTCGGTCACGCTGGTGCCGGTGCTCATGGGCCTGTTCATCCGCGGGCCGCTTCCCCCCGAATCGTCGAACCCGGTCAACCGCGTTCTCATCGCGGGGTATCGCCCGATGATCCGGGCCGTGCTCCGGCATCGCTGGCCGACCGTCGGCATCGCGACCGCGATCCTGGGCATTACCCTCCTGCCGTGGAGCTGGCTGGGAAGCGAGTTCATGCCGCCTCTCGACGAGGGGAGCATCATGGACATGCCGTCGCTCGCCCCGGGCATCGGTCCAGGAGAAGCCGGCGTGATCCTCCGGCAGCGGGATGCAGCGCTGGCCCGGATCCCGGAAGTCACCACGGTGCTTGGCAAGATCGGTCGGGCCGAGACCGCCACCGATATGGCACCGCTTTCGATGATCGAATCAATCGTGCTCCTCAAGCCCCGTTCCGAGTGGCGTTCGGGCGTAGACCACGACTCGCTTATCGCCGAGATGAATGCCACCGTCCGGACCCCGGGTGTCGCCAACATGTGGTCGATGCCGATCCGTAACCGGCTCGACATGCTTTCCACCGGGATCAAGACGCCAGTGGGCATCAAGTTCTTCGGGCCCGACCTTGCCACCCTCGACAGCCTGGCCCAGCTCGCCGAGGTGATCGTCGCCACCGTTCCCGGAGCCAGCTCTGCCTTCGCCGAGCGCGCGCTGGGCGGGCGCTACCTCAACTTCGACGTCGATCGTGATGCCGCGGCGCGACACGGACTCGCGGTGGACGACGTGCTGTCGGTGCTGCAGACCGCCATCGGCGGTGCCGACGGCGGCGAGGTGATCAGCGGGCGTGCTCGGTACAGTATCCTGGTACGATACCCGCGCGAGTTGCGGGATTCCCCCGAGTTGCTGCTCGATGCCACGGTGCAGGCGCCTGACGGGTCGATCGTTCCGCTTCGGCAACTGGGTGCGCTGCGTGTGCTCCCCGGTGCGACGCTGATCAAGAGCGAAAATGCCGAAGCGACAGGCATCGTCTACATCGATGTGCGGAATCGGGACATCGGAGGGTTCGTGAACGAAGCGCGGACCCGGCTCCAGCAGGAACTGCCGATGCCGAGCGGTTATCGAGTCGAATGGTCGGGGCAGTTCCAGGCGATGGAACGGGCAACGCACACCCTGCGAATTGTCGTGCCAATCACGCTGGTCATCATCTTCGGGTTGCTGTTCCTGCAGTTCGGATCGGTCGCCGAAAGTGCGCTGGTGATGCTGTCACTGCCATTCGCGCTCGTCGGCGGCGTCTGGCTGCTGTGGCTGATGGACTTCAACACGAGCGTCGCCACCGCGGTCGGCATGATCGCGCTCGCTGGGGTCGCCGCCGAGACGGGTGTGGTCATGCTCATCTACCTCGACCAGGCATTCGCCGAGGGCAGCGGGCCTGGCGCGATGCGATCGCGCGCCGACATCGACGCCGCCATCGAGCGCGGGGCAGTCGATCGGGTCAGGCCGAAGATGATGACGGTGTTCGCCATCGTTGCCGGATTGCTGCCGATTCTCTGGAGCCACGGCGCCGGTGCCGACATGATGCAGCGAATTGCCGCGCCAATGGTCGGGGGAATGGTGTCGAGCACCGTTCTCACCCTGCTCGTGATCCCGGCTATCTATTCACTTTGGAAGGAGCGCTCGCTCCCCGCCATCCAGCCTCAAGGGAGACACGATGTCTGAGCATCAGCACCATCACCCGGAGCCTGCCAACACCGGTGCTCCGCCGACGATGTCGGCGCCGGGAGGGAACGCCGGTCCCGGTAACCACGCCAGCCATGAACCCGGCGCCGATCACGATAAACACGCTGGGCACAGCGTCGCGATGTTCCGCGACCGCTTCTGGCTGAGTCTCGCTCTCACGATTCCCATCCTGATCTGGGGCCACATGCTCCAATCGGTGCTCGGGTACACCGCGCCGGTGTTCCCGGGATCGCAATGGCTAACGGCCGTGCTTGGCACGGTGGTGTTTGTCTACGGCGGGACGCCGTTCATTCGTGGAGCCGTGTCGGAGCTGCGCGACCGGGCGCCCGGAATGATGACGCTGATCGCGCTCGCAATCAGCGTGGCGTTCGCCTTCAGCGTCGCGGTGGTGCTGGGCTTCCCGGGCATGCCGCTATGGGAGGAGCTCGCCACGCTGGTGACCATCATGCTGCTGGGTCACTGGATCGAGATGCGATCGATCTCCCAGGCCGAGGGAGCTCTGGCCGAGCTCGCGAAGCTGCTGCCCGACCTGGCAACCCGGGTTGATACCGGCGACGGCCGCGAGCAGCTCACCGACATTCCCGTCGCCGAGTTGCGGACCGGTGACATCATCCTGGTGCGCCCAGGTTCGTCAGTCGCCGCCGATGGCATCGTGCAGTCGGGGCAGAGCGCGGTGGATGAGGCGATGCTCACCGGCGAATCCCGCCCCGTGCAGAAGGGTGAGGGCGACCGCGTGATCGCCGGCACCATCAGTGGGTCTGGTTCATTGCGCGTCCAGGTAACGGGCACCGGCGACGAGACGACCCTCGCGGGCATCATGCGGCTCGTCGATCAGGCACAGGGTTCTCGAGGCCGCGCCCAGGCACTCGCCGATCGCGCCGCGAAATGGCTCACCTACATCGCCCTGGCCGCTGGGATCATCACCCTCGTGACCTGGATCGCGATCGGGGCCGAGCCCGCCTATGCCGTCGAGCGGATGGTGACGGTGCTGGTGATCGCCTGTCCCCACGCCCTCGGCCTCGCCGTGCCGCTCGTGATCGCCATCTCCACCACCATCGGGGCCGGTAGCGGGCTCCTCATCCGTGATCGGCGCGGACTCGAGGACGCACGCCGCCTCAACGCGGTGGTCTTCGACAAGACCGGAACGCTGACGCTTGGGGAACACCGTGTGGTCGCGATGCTGGCCTCTGGTGGTGGGTCCGAGGACGACGCGCTGCGGCTGGCAGCCGCCGTTGAGGGTGACTCTGAACATCCGGTCGCCCGCGCCATCGTTGCCAGCGCCGTCGACCGCACCCTCGACATTCCAGCAGCCACCGCATTCGAGGCAATGGCTGGTCTGGGCGTTCGTGCGGAGGTCGACGGCCGCCAACTCGCTGTCGGTGGACCGAACCTGCTTCGCGATATGGCTGTTTCGGTCCCCGCCGAGTTCAGCACCTTTGCCGACGCTGCTGCGGGGCGCGGCGAGGGCGTGGTGCATCTCCTCGCGGGGTCTGACATCATCGCCGCGTTCGCGGTGGCCGATGCGGTGCGCCCCGAATCACGCGCCGCCGTCGAGCGCCTTCAGGAACTCGGCGTGGAAGTGATCATGCTCACCGGCGACGCGCAGGCAGTGGCCAGCGCCGTGGCCGCGCAACTGGGCATCGACACCGTGATCGCGGAGGTGCTGCCTGACGCCAAGGCGAGCGAGATCGAGGCGCTGCAGCGCAGCGGGAAGGTCGTGGCCATGGTGGGTGACGGTGTCAACGATGCGCCGGCGCTCACGATGGCTGATGTTGGAATCGCGGTCGGGGCAGGGACCGACGTCGCGGTGGAGTCGGGTGACATCGTGCTGATGCGCAGCGACCCGCGCGACATCGCGCGCGTCATCACGCTGTCCCGGGCGAGTTACCGGAAGATGGTGCAGAACCTCTGGTGGGCCGCCGGGTACAACATCGTGGCGATCCCGCTGGCCGCAGGCGTGCTCGCACCATTGGGATTCGTGCTCTCACCCGCTGTCGGTGCGGTGCTGATGTCGCTCAGCACCGTGGTTGTCGCAGCCAATGCCCAGTTGCTGCGCCGGGTCGAACTCTGAATTCGTTGTAGTTGATGAGGAGGTTGTCCACTGCCGAGCAACGAGCTTCCACCATCGTCGGCATCGCTGATGCCCGGCGCCACGCCCCCACGCGGACTCAGAGCTGTTCCTCGCGGCGTGTGGGCGATCGGCTTCGTCTCGATGTTCATGGATATTTCCTCCGAGATGATCCACAGCCTGCTGCCGATTTTTCTGGTCGGCACGTTGGGCGCCAGCGTCGCATTGGTCGGCTTGATCGAAGGGGTCGCCGAAGCGAGTGCGTCGATCACCAAGGTGTTCTCCGGCTGGCTCAGCGATCGGCTCGGCAAACGGAAACTGCTAGCTGTGATCGGCTACGGGATGGGCGCGCTCTCCAAGCCGATCTTCGCGCTTACCGTGACGCCCGCCGAAGTGCTGGGCGCCCGATTGGTCGACCGGGTCGGCAAGGGTATTCGGGGCGCGCCGCGGGACGCCCTCGTGGCCGACCTCACTGAGCCCGGCTCGCGGGGCGCGGCCTACGGGTTGCGCCAAACGCTGGACACGATCGGCGCCTTCATCGGTCCGCTGATCGCGATCGGCCTGATGCTGCTCCTGGCCGGCGACATCCGCGCGGTCTTCGCATGGGCCGTGGTCCCGGCGGTGATCGCCGTCCTGCTGCTGATCCTCGGCGTTGACGAGCCGAAACGATCGGCCGTGAACAAGGCAGCGCGGCTACCGATCCGCTGGGCGGAG
>JBKJMX010000154.1:0-8050 GCA_046596135.1 Gemmatimonadales bacterium | reverse complement strand
GGTGATCGCGAGCAGCGTTCCCACCAGGAGCACCGTCACGACCAGTGCGATCAACCCGAGGATGAGGGACAGCTGGCGGAAGTACGACAGTCGTGCCCGGAACTGCACCACCATCTCCCCGATACTGCTGACTCCGACTTCCGGAATGCGCTCGCGAAGTTGAGCGGCCACTGCCGCCGCCGTGCTGTCGTCGCCAATGCGCACCATGATGACCGAGGCACGGTTGCGCGCACCGCGACCGGCAAGCGCCTGGGACGTGGAAAGATTCATCGCCACCGACGGCTGGTCCCGTGCATCGTACAGGAACCGCGCGGTGCCTCGAACCACCATCCGACGTGTGCCGGAAGCCACCGCCACCTGCGGGTCGAGCCGGCCAGCAATCTCGACTGTGTCACCGATTCGCGCCCCGACGAGTGCCGCGGCGGGAAGACCGAGGAGGAGGCCATCGGAGTCCGAAGAATCGAGATCGGCCCCGGTCTCCAGCACATAGAAACCCTGCGCCGACGGATCGACGCCGTACGCAACGAGCGATTGGCGCCCCGAACCCCCCAACGCGTGCACAGCGGTCGCGAACATCGCTCCAGCCTCCGCGACCCCGGGCTCGGCACGAATCCGGGCCACCAGGTCGCTGGCTCCCCCCATGGTGGCCTCCGTGTCGAACGGCAGCGTCCCTTTTGGCGTCACCCGCAACTGGTATCCGCGGCTCAGCAGCAGCCGTTCGAACGATCGCTCCAACCCGCCACTCAGCATCATCATGTCGAGCAGCAGCGCGGCTGCGACTGCGATCCCTGCGAGGGAAAGCGCGGTGCGGAGCCGGTGGCGCGCGAGGTCGCGGAGTGCCCAACGCCAATTCATCCGCGCCGCCAGAGGATCATCGGCGGTGTGCCGACCAGGCGCCATGCTGCCGCGGCACCGGCAACGATGCCCAGCGTCACCGACAGCACGACCGCAAATGCAACGGTCGAGAGCGTCATCATCGAAAACTGCAACGATGTTTCGAACGCACGCTGATAGTGCCAGTTGGTGAGCGCGCTGGCCCCTGCCGCCATCAGCACGCCAAGCGCGGAGCCCACGAGCGCGATCACCGCTGCCTCGATCACCAGGGAGATGAACACCGTTCGCTTGGAGATCCCGGTAAGCCGCAGCACTGCAACATCTGCCCGGCGTTCCTCGACCTTGAGCAACATCAGGCACAGCAGGAAGATTGCGCTCGCGATGATCGAGATGACCGCGATGGCACGATGGAACCGCGACACCACCAGGAAGGTGGTCGACGATCCGGCCGCGATGCGCTCGGACGAAAAGACCGAGAAGCCGAACGCGGTGCGGTCAAGTCGCGCCGCGGCAGTGTCGGGGTCGATGCCGGGCTGCAGGACAACACCGAACCGATCCACCCTGTCGGGCTGCCCCAGCAGCGTCGCAAGATCAGCCAGCTCGAAACGCACATGGAAGTCACGGCGCATGATTGTGGCGGGATCGGGCGCCGGCTCGTAGATGGCGCGAACCGTGGCGCTCGTGCCCACGCCGGTATCCGTGATCACCCGCACGGTGTCACCGACCACGAGCCGTGCCGACTCAGCGAGCCTGCGCTCGACCGCGATGCCGATGTCCTGGGAGTGAGCGAGCGGTGCTGTGGCGACGAGAGCGAGGAGTGCCATGACAACCGGCCTGCGCATCGTACTCCTCAGCGTGGGAACTAGCGGCGAATCGAGAATCCGAGTCCGAAGAATACCCGGTCCGCTGATTCGCCGATTCCGGCACCAACTCGGGCGTCGAGTTGCAGGTCCGGGCCGAGACCCAGGGCCAACCCGCCATTGAGGTAGTGCTCGGTTTCAGCAGCGCCGTCCGTGCCCGAGGGCAGATTCGCGAACCACTCGCCGTACGCCTTGAGTGCGGTGGTGAGCTGGACGCCTGCGGCCAGCGAGGGCGCGACCTCGACCCCACGCGTGCCGACCCGGTTCACCTGCACGCCAGCGGCGTACGACCAGCGTCCAGCGGTGGACCACCCGACGAGCAGCGCGACCCCCGGCAACACGCGATCATTCGTTACCCTGTCATCGCCGGTGGGGAATGTGGCCTGGAGCATCACTGCGAGCTGTGGCACGGTGCCGCGCTGCTCACCGACCGCGATCTTGGTGCCCAGATACAGGTCTTCGAAGACCGTGACCTGCTTTCCTGCGACCTGTTTGGACGACACCGCGCCGACGCCGAGGCGAAGCTCAACGGCCTGCGTGAGGCCAAAGCGCGCGAGCATCTCGGGCCAGGAATGTTCGCCCGGAGCACCGTCCTCCCGGCTTCGTGTGTACGTCCAGCCCGACTCGAACTGGATCCGGCCGTAACCGACCACCGAGCTCGCCTCAGTGAAATCGGGGCGATCAGTCTCGATCGGAGTCGCTACGTCCTGCCCCAATAGCGCCTGAGCGGCAGCCACGGCGAACACTGTCGCCAACACGATCACGCGAGCCATTCACGCACCGTCCCGATGAGGAGCCAGATGTTGAGGCCGGCGATGATCACCACCACGGCAAAGGAAGTCGCGATCATCAATCGACCATTCACGAACTCGCCCATCTTCGCCTTCGATGAGGTAAACCAGACCAGCGGGATCACGGCGAACGAGAGCTGCAGCGACAGGATGACCTGGCTGAGGATCAGGAGCGAGACGGTTCCCTTCTCGCCGTAGATGTAGGTCACGATCACCGCCGGGATGATCGCGATCAGCCGCGTGATCATGCGCCGCAGCCAGGGCGGGAGGCGGATGTCAAGGAACCCCTCCATCACGATCTGGCCGGCCAGGGTGCCGGTGATCGTGGCATTCTGCCCCGAGGCGAGGAGCGCCACGGCAAAGAGCGTGCTGGCAATGCTGGTGCCGAGCAGCGGGTCGAGCAGCTTGTATGCATCGCCGATATCGGCGACGGATTCGTATGCCGTCCCGTGGAATGTTGCCGCGGACAGGATCAGGATCGCGGCATTGATCAGGAACGCAAAGAAGAGCGCCACCGTCGAGTCGATGGTGCTCCACTTGATCGCGTCTCGCTTCGCCTCAGGCGTCGGCTCGATCTTCCGCGTCTGCACGATTGCGGAATGCAGATAGAGGTTGTGGGGCATCACCGTGGCACCGAGAATCCCAATGGCGATGTAGAGCATCACCGGGTTGGTGATGATCTGTCCGGTGGGTATCAGGCCCTTGGCGATGCCCGCCATGTCAGGTCTCGAGAGGATCATCTCGATCGCGAAGCAGATCCCGATCGTCGCGACCAGCACGAGAATGAACGCCTCGAGCCACCGGAATCCCTTGCGCTGCAGCATCAGGATCAACAACACGTCGGCGGCGGTCAGCACCACGCCCCAGATCAGCGGGATGCCAAAGAGAAGGTTGAGCGCGATCGCCGAGCCGATGACCTCGGCAAGATCCATCGCGGCGATGGCGATCTCGCATAGCACCCACAGCATGAACGATGTCGGTCGCGAGAAGTGATCGCGGCAAGCTTGTGCCAGGTCGCGCCCGGTCACGATGCCCAGCTTGATCGACAGTGCCTGGAGGAGCATCGCCATCAGGTTCGACAGCAGGATGACGCTGAGAAGGGTGTAGCCGAACTGCGCGCCACCGGCGAGATCGGTTGCCCAGTTGCCCGGGTCCATGTATCCGACGGCCACCATGTATCCCGGCCCGGCGAACGCCAGTGCCTTACGCCAAACTGGCCCGTTCTTCGGGATCTCGATCGTCTGGAACGACTCGGGCAGCGATGGATTGGTGCGACGGAAGCGCCAGCCGTCGAGCCCGTCGTGCGGGGTTGTGGGCGCGGCGCTCATGACGCACCGCCACGCACGCAGAGGAGCTGCCGAGCGAGATCGTGACCGACGATCTGCTCATTGCCACCAACGTCGATGGTGACCGGGCCGTCGAACGGTTGCTGAGCGAGCATGATGACGCCGGCACCCGGAACGAGGCCGGCTTCGGCCAGCCAGCGCAGCTTTTCGGGCGACGCCGAATCGACACGGTTGATCTGGGCATGCTCACCGACGGCGAGCTCGGGAAGCGGGACCGTCGCGACAGCTTCGATGCGACCATCAGCGGTGGGGATCGGGTCTCCGTGCGGATCAAAGCGGGGGTCGCCGAGGGCGTCGGCCATCCGCTCGACCAACTCGTCGGAGACGGCGTGCTCAAGACGCTCTGCCTCCTCGTGCACGGTATCCCACGTGTAGCCGAGAAACTGGACGAGGTACGCTTCGATGAGCCGGTGCCGGCGAACCATCCGCAACGCGGCGGTGCGCCCTGCCCGGGTTAATGTGGCCCCCTTGTATGGCAGGTGCTTGATCAGCCCCTGCTCGGCGAGCCGCTTCATCATGCCGCTCACGGAGGGTGCGGCGAGGCCCAGTTCGTGGGCTATGTCAGTGGTGGAGGCCGACTTGTCCGATCCCGAGAGCTGGTAGATCGCCTTGAGATAGTCCTCAACCGATGACGTAAGTTCCGTCGCTACTATTTTAGGCATCACTAATAATTAAGATTGCCTTGCAGAAAGTCAACAGGAGGCGAGGCTAATTAATGCCTAGCGCGATCCACCTCCGCACGATCGGCGTGACCATCCGTTCGGTCATTCCCCACAGGAAGCCGTGATCGAGCTGGTAGCCCTGTGCCGTAAAGCGCTGACCCCGTGATTCGACGGCCAGCGACCGGAAGACCCCGGGCTGAGCGAACCATTCCAGCGGTACCCACTGGGCCTCTGCGACCTCGCTGCTCAACGCTGCATCGACTTGATGCGGAAGCTGGAACACGAACGGACGAACGACGATGGGCAGGAGCACCGCAGTGTGGGGAGCCAGGTCGTCGAGGGTCGCGCGCCACCAATCGCGATCAAGCGCGACACCGGTTTCCTCGGCGGTCTCCCTGATGGCGGTGTCGAGCAGGCCGGCGTCGCCGGGCTCCCGTCGGCCACCGGGGAGGGCAAGATGGCCCGACCACGGATCCCCGATGCGTTCGGTGCGGCGGATCACGAGCAACTGGTCGGGATCGGGCGCAAGCAGCAACGCCACCGCGGCCTGGCGGAGCGCGGGATCATCAGACCACGATGGCGGCGTCGATGCGAGCTCAGCCACGAGGCGATCGAGGCGGCTCATTCGTGCACGCCGATCAATCGAGGTGACGCGACAGGAACTGCGTGGTTCGGTTGAACACCTGCTCCATTGCCTCCGACGCGCCGGACCAAGGATGCTTCGACCCGAACACATGATCGGCACCCTCGACCCAGAACGTCTCGGCGAGCTTCCCCTGCGCCGCAGCGTGCAGCGCGCGGGCTTCTCCGATCGGGATCGTCTCGTCGGCGGTGCCGTGTACCTGCAGCCACGGCCGATCGAGCGCCGCTGCCGCGCCGACGATGTCAAGGCGGCCGTGTTCGTGAGCGAGACAATCCTCCACCACTTCGTAGTTGAGCGGCAACTGCTGCCTGGTGCGTGTGTTGAGGATCGAGATCGTTCCCGCGCGCTTCCACGCCGCAAGTTCATCGTCGGTGTGCCGACGCACGCGCCCGATCGCCGCCCATGTCGCCACAGCCACGATCGACGGTGTCTCGCGCGCCAGACACAGCGCCATGCCGCCACCGCGGGAATGACCGACGATGCCGATGCTCGACGGCGGCACCGTGCCAAGGTCTCCGTGCTGCAGCGCACGCAGCAGCACACCGAGGTCGTCGAGTTCCCGTGAGTAGGTGCTGGCGGCGAAGCGGTCGAGATGCGTGAAATCACCCGCGGCGTCGACACCAGACCCACTCACCGAGGCGGTGACGACCACAAACCCTGCCCGTGCGAGACATTCCGCGTACACTGGCAGGAACGCATAGTCCTTGAATCCCTTGAAGCCGTGGTGCACGATCACGGCCGGTGCAGCCTCGTTCCGCGTCGCGGCTCGCGTGTCGACGAGAATCGGACCGAGTGCGCCGTCGAGCTGGTGGGTGGTCGTGGTGGGCGTCGCCATCAACGCACTGCCGGCTCGAGGATGGTGAGCTCGTGCTCGGTCGCGTCGAGCTCAGCCATCACGCCCACCGGCACCGTCCACTGTTCGCTGATGTGGCCAATCGGGAAGCCTGCTGCGACGGGGATCTTGAGCGGGCCGAAATAGGTGTCGAGCACGACATCGAGCCCGAGGCCGCCGTCGTCGGTGGAACGGCGCATCTCGGTGAAATTCCCCACCGCTACGCCCGCCAGGCCCTGCAGTGCGCCGAGCATACGCAGGTGCGCCAACATGCGGTCGATGCTGTAGAGATCCTCGCTCACGTCCTCGAGAAAGAGGATGGCACCGCGCAGGTCGGGGAAGTAACGCGTTCCCGCGAGCACCTCCAGGAGCGTGAGGTTTCCGCCGATGAGCGGGCCGCGCGCCACGCCCCCGCGGATCGTGATGATGCGACCGTCGGTGGGCACCAGCACCTCGGGCTTCGGCGCGAGCCGGCCGAGAGTGCCCGCGGCAGAGACATTCGTGAGGATGCGGTCGAAGTGCCACCGCGAGAAGTTCGGCATCGGCGAACGCGCCATCGGTCCATGGAATGTCGCAACGCCGGTCTGACTGAGCAGGCCGAGGAGGAGGACCGTGATGTCGGAGTACCCGATCACCGGTTTCGGGTTGCGCGCGAAACCGGCGAAGTCCACGCGGTCGAGGATCCGGTTCATCCCGTTCCCGCCGCGAAGGCACCAGACGGCATCGATCGCCGGGTCGGTGAGGGCACCATTCAGGTCGGCCAGACGTTCATCGTCGGTGCCCGCGAGATAGCCGTAAGCGCTCCCGGCGTGCGGCCCGATCACAGGCTCGTACCCCAGCGCCCGGCAGAGTTCAGCGCCGCGGGTGCGATCGTCGCGCTCCAGAAGCGGGCCGGCGGGGGCGACGAGGGCGACGCGGGAGCCCTCCCTGAGGCGGGGCGGCAGGATCGGCTTGGAAGGCATTCTGGCTCCGGTTACGATTGACCCCACACACTCAGGAGACGACGCTGGGCTCCTCCCATTCTACTCAGCTCGCAGCCGCACGGTTTGTCGCCGAGAACCGTGAGGTCATGGTAACGGAGTGGGCCGACTGGCTCGCCGATCGATCCGGCACGGGCAACATTTCCCGTGACCTCCTCGAACGCCAGTTCGAGCTGGTTCTCGACGTCCTGATCGAGATGCTCGGCCCACTCCGTCGGGAAGCCAAGGTAGTCTGGCAGCACATCATGGAACACTACGGCCGGACCGCCGCCACCCGTGGGCTCGCCGCCGGCGAGGTCGTCGAGGAACTCCAGCAGCTCCGCTTCCTCCTCATCAAGCACATCGGGGCATTCGTCGCCGCCATGCGACCGCGACGCGCCGTCGCGGTGTTCTTGCGTCTCAACGGTATCGTCGACCGGGGCATTGCCCAATCGGTGGTCGGCTACACCGATGCGCTGGTGGCCAGCCTCCTCATGACCGATCGGGCCACGCTCGCGCTCACCGAAGCCAATGGCGACGACCTCATCCGCCAACTCGACACCCTCGAAGCGGAACTCGGCACGATCATCCCGAAGCGCTGACGGCCCCAGAAGTTCGCGTGAACACGTTCCGCTGACATCATCCCTGGCACCGACTCGATGACAGCGCGACGCCACCGTACGGCATGGAATCAATTCCTGCCGCCCCGTGCGACGCCGTCATGCAACTCTACCGTGCCCTGGGTGTCGAGCTACTTGCCACACCATCGGTGCGTCCCGACCTCCTCGCGGAGGTGGGTCGGGCTGGCGTCATCTCCTGTTGGGTCGTGCCTGCGCTCGATGGGGTGGCACCGGCTGCCCGGCGTCTCGCGCGCGCCGCACGTTGCGCCATCGTCGCCGGTCTCGATCCACGCACCGGGCGGATCGCCATCGCAGCGAGCAGCCTCCCAGTCGTGGTCGGCATCGTCTCACCCGGCCTCCCGTTCGATCCGGTGGTGCGGAGGCTCGCTCAGGCACTCACCGAGCCACGCAACACCGCGATCGAACAGTTGCTGGCGTGCCACGAGGCCATCGACATCGATGCTGCCGGCCGCCGGACGTTCCGGATGCTGCGCACGTTGCTC
>JBKJMX010000085.1:0-6199 GCA_046596135.1 Gemmatimonadales bacterium | reverse complement strand
ACGACGTGGCATCGAGGGCGAGACCGAGCCCCGCGATCGCAAGGATCGCGATGGGGATCAGGGCGAGCATCGCATCGAACGATAGCGCCGACGCCAGCAGCGGCAGGTTGGCACGATTCAGGGTCTCCAAGATCCTGGCAAGCATCGAGGTCGGCCCCGGGGGAGGCGGCGGCGGCAGCGTGCCGCTCATGGCAGAAAGCCCGCTGGGAAGCGGGCTTTCAGCACGGCTGGCACCATCGGCGTCAGGTTCTCACCCGACCGGGTTGTTATCGTCGTCTACCGCAGAGAAACCGCCATCACCATCGATGTCGAGATCGAGGTCGTCGTCCTCATCGTCGTCGATGATGTCGATCTCGAGTTCCTCATCGGCACCCACGGCGGCGCGGCGACGGCGGCGGGCCTCGGCCAACCGGCGCTCGAGGTCATCGCGCGCCGATGTGGCGGTCCGACGAAGCTCACGCTTGCCGTCGCGCACTTCTCCGGCGACGTCTCCAGCCCAATCCTCCACAGTGCCCTTGATCGCCCGACCCCGAGTCTCGACTTCTTCGACCAGCGCCTCCAGTTTCTCGCTGGCGTCCTCCTTCATCCGTCGGGCGCGGCGGGACAGTTCATCCCGCGTCTCCTCGCCCGATTTCGGCGCGAAGAGAATGCCGAGCCCTGCGCCCAGCAAGGCACCGTAGACAAACCACTTGAGACCTGCTCCGGAGTCAGTCTCGATGACCGTGACTTCCCGGCTTTCGTCGCGCGTCGACATGTTGTCTCCCTCGTGTTCCCTGAAGTATTACTCGCCAGCGTCCGGATCGTCCACGGCGATAACGCCGATTCCCGCCAGCGCCCCGTGCCGCACAGCGGGCGCATCGATGAAACGTCGCACCACGTCTGCTGTCCCGCCCACGCCCAGTTGCTCGAACAGGAATGCGAACGTCTTCTGAAGATCGTCACTGATCTGCTGACGAATCTCCTCGGGGAGCGCCCACAACTCCTCCTTGAACGGCCCAATCGCCTTCTTCCGCGTTTTGTAGTAGAACTGCTCGTCGGAGTCCTTCGCCCCGCGCTCTCCCCGGGCGTTCTCGTCGAGCCACTGGTGCATCCGCGCCCGGAAATCGGCGGGCAGCGCGGGGTGGTCGAAAACGATGTTCTGGAAGTTAGTCGCCAGATGGATCTCTGCAGTCTCGACCCGGGGAAAGTTGCCGAAGGCGTTGCCCGGCAGGGTCGAGGCGCCATGCTGGACTGCCCCACCCAATCCGTAGTCTTCCTGGGAAGCCCGGCTCAGCGCCTCGAGAGCATCGATATCGAGCTTGCGCGCGCGGCATCGTCGGCAAACACGGCGGCGTGAACCAAGGTGTCCATTGCCGGACCGCGAAGCACCTCGGTACGGACCACCTCAACAGCGTCGCCAGAAATCGCGATGCCGCCTTCGAAGCCGGCCACAAACCTGTCCATCGACGCACTCATCTGCACTCCAGGAATCAGCAGGAAGTTGCCGAACGGTGAATCTATTCCCGCTTCGGATTGGCGGCAAACGTCCCGACAAATCAAGGCTGCCAACCGACTTATGCCTTCCCATTCTCAACTTGACCGATGTTTCACGGTCATTATCCACACTTTTCCGCGCTGTGCACTGCGTGTGGAAGGCGCGCCTGTGGAATTGGGGCAATGTTGACAAGGATTCGAACGTCGAGTGCGTTGTCCCGCCTGCGGTTGACCAATCCGGCACAGCGTTTTTCCCCAGTTTCGTTGTGGAGAAGTTTTCCAATCCACAGATGTTCGTGAAGAATTTCAGGCACCTCGGGGTGCTGTCGGTCGATGTGGGCAGTTTGTGGGAGCCCGGCGGCGCGATGGCTCCCAGGTTAAGCAGCCGCAATGACTTCGCTTTCCACTGCGGTGGAGAACCGGCTCTCCACACGTTCCACCGTTTTGTGGAGGAATCGGGCCGGCTAGGCGGTCGAGAGCTCCGCTGCGGTCCCCGCCGAGTGACGCTATCTTTCGGCCTGTAAACCACTTCCCCGCCCTGCCGGAGCATTCCCCGCCGATGTCCGCCCTGCCAATTCGCCGCACGAAGATCGTCGCCACCCTTGGACCTGCGTGGGAGTCGGAAGAGCGAATGCACGCGCTCTTCGATGCAGGGGTCAATATCGTCAGGATCAACGCGTCGCACGGATCGCCTGAGATTCGTGAAACGTGGATTCGCCGACTGCAGAAGGTTCGTGCCGAACGCCGTGCACCGATCGGCATCATGGTCGACCTGCATGGCCCCCGCATCCGTGTCGGCAAGTTGCCCGAGCCGATCACGCTGTCGCCGGGCGAGGTGGTGACGTTTGCACCGGAGGAAACCGCCAGCGACGGCGACATTCCGACGACCTATTCAGAGCTGGCGGGTGACGTGTCGATCGGGTCGCGCATCCTCCTCGACGACGGCCTGCTGAGTGTCGATGTCACCGGGGTGCGCGGCGACCGTGTCGACGGTGTGGTGCGCTACGGCGGGCTTCTCAAGGCCAACAAGGGGATGAACCTACCGGGGATCGACGTGAGTGCACCGGCGGTCACCGACAACGATCGCGAGGAGATCGCCCGCGTCGTGGCACTCGGCGTCGAATACCTGGGCATCTCGTTCGTGCGCCGCGCCGAGGACATGCTGGGGGTGCGACGGATCATCCCGCCAGCGGTGCGCCTCGTTGCCAAGATCGAGAAGGACACAGCACTCAAGAACCTCGACGAGATCATCGTGGCGTCCGATGCGTTGATGGTCGCGCGCGGAGACCTGGGCGTCGAGCTGCCATTCGAGCAGGTGCCGATGGTGCAAAAGCGGTTGATCCAGCGCTCTGGTCGCCACGGCAAGCCGGTCATCACCGCGACCCAGATGCTGGAGTCGATGATCACCAATCCGAGGCCCACCCGCGCAGAGGCTTCGGATGTGGCGAACGCCATTGTCGACGGGACCGACGCAGTGATGCTTTCCGCCGAGACCGCAGTGGGCGCGTATGCGCTGGAAGCGGTGCTCGCGATGAACCGGATCGCGATGGAGGTGGAATCGCACCGTCAGCGTCCCAGCGAAAACGATCGCCGCCGCTGGCAGATGCCGTTGCCGCACTTCTCGCGCACGAGTGAGGGTGACACCCCTATCGAGGATGCGCTTGCCGTCGCGGTTTCGGCCGCTGCCGACATGCTTGGAGCCAGCGCGATCGTCTGCTTCACGTCGAGCGGGTTCACCGCACGAACCGTGGCATCGTACCGCCCGCGCGTGCCGATCCTGGCGCTCACCGCGGAACCCGAGACCTACCACCAGCTCGGCATGGTGTGGGGCGTCGTACCGGTGCAGATGGAGCACCTCAAGAACTACGACCCGATGTGGGCGCTGGCGCGCGCGGAGTTGCTGGCGAGGGACATGACGCAAGAGGGGGCGCGCATCGTCGTCACCTGCGGCGTGCCATTCGACGAACCGGGCACCACCAACCTGCTCAAGGTCGAGACCGTCTAACCGATGCGGCTCACCCTGCTCGGGACGGGGACGTCAATGGGGATCCCCCAGATCGGGTGCCGTTGTGCGGTCTGCCGGTCCGATGATCCTCACGACCGCCGGACCCGCTCGGGCGCCGTGGTCGACACCGGAGGCGGCAGGATCCTTATCGACACGCCGCCCGAACTGCGACTCCAGCTCCTTGCCGCCGGTATCGACCGAATCAACGCGGTGCTTTACACCCACCTGCACGCCGATCATGTGCACGGCATCGACGACCTTCGCAGCTTCAGCCAGTTGCAGCGCACCACTATCCCGTTGCATGGCCCGGACGAAACCCTGCGCCATATCGGCTCCGCGTTCCGTTACATCTTCGATAGCGGCGTGGTACCGATTGAGGGCACATCGAAGCCGCGCCTGGAACTCCATCCGCTCCAGGCTGGCACGACCAACGATATTGCGGGAGCGTCCGTCACCGCGATGGAGTTCGCGCACGGCACCGCGACCGTGTTCGGCTACCGGATCGGCCAGATCGGATACGTAACCGACGTCAAGCGGGTGGACGCGGCTGAGCGCGCCATGCTGCGGGGTGTCGAGGTGCTGGTGCTGAGCGCGCTCTGGTGGCGTCCGCACCCGACGCACCTGTCAATCGACGAGGCGATCGAAACGGCCCGCGACATAGGGGCGGCACGCACGATCCTCACTCACCTGACCCACGAAACCGGACACCGGGAGCTCGCGCGACGGCTCCCCCCCGGAGTCGAACCGGGTCATGACGGCATGACCGTGGAGGTTTCCGCATGACGATCCATATCGACGACGCCCTGATGTACCGCGATAGACTCGACGGGCTGCACGGTCTCGACCCTTCGTTGCGTGACACGATGGAGGAGCGATTCCCGGCCATTCGCGCCGACATCGCCGGGCGCCGGAAAAGCGGCGAGTACGGCTTCGAGTCGCTCGGGCACCAGGAGGCCGTGGTGACGTCGATCGAGACGTGGGCGGCCCTGCAGCGCGGACGCTTCGAACACCTCCTCATTCTCGGCATCGGTGGCTCGGCGCTCGGTGCAAAGGCGATGCTCACCGCGCTCAAGGGACCGGGCTGGAATGAGTGGGACGCGGGACGTCGGGACAACTGGCCGACGCTCACGGTGCTTGAAAACGTCGATCCGGTCACCGTACTGGGCACGCTCGATCGGCTCGACCCACGGCGCACTCTCGTCAATGTCATCTCCAAGTCGGGTGGCACCGCCGAGACCCTGGCACAGTATCTCATCGTCCGGGAATGGCTCGACCGGGCAGTGGGGGCAGACGCCAAGGATCATCTCGTTGTCACCACCGACCCTGAGCGGGGAGCGCTGCGGGCGCTTGCGCAGGCTGAAGATCTCACTGCGTTCGCAGTGCCGCCCGAGGTGGGTGGCCGGTTCTCGGTGCTCACGGCGGTCGGGCTCGTGCCGGCCGCCATCTTGGGGATCGATATCGCCGAGTTGCTGGCTGGTGCGGCCGAGGCGGTGAAGGATGCGGGCGCGGACCGACTCGCCGACAATGCGGCAGCGCGGTGGGCGATGCTCCAATGGCAGGCACACGCGACGCGCGCGGCCAACGTACATGTGCTGATGCCCTACTCCGATCGCCTGCGCGATTTTGCGGAGTGGTATCGGCAGCTCTGGGCGGAGAGTCTCGGTAAGCGGGTCGATCGCGATGGCACCGAGGTGTTCCGCGGCCCCACGCCGGTCGGCGCGGTGGGTGCCACCGATCAGCATTCCCAGGTTCAATTGTTCATCGAGGGACCGTTCGACAAGACGATCACGTTCATCAGGATCCGCGATACTGTCGACATGCTGCCGATCCCGGGGCGCGACGGGCTGGGGTCGGACATGTCCTACCTCGTCGGCAAGACGCTCGGCGGGCTGCTCGACGTGGAGTTCATCGCCACTCGCGAGGCACTCCGGAGCCAGGGTCGCATGAGCAGTACGATCGAGATCGATACGCTCGATGCCAGGACCCTGGGACACCTCTTCATGTTCTTCCAGCTCGCCACGGGTTACGCGGGAGCGTGGTACGGCGTCAACCCGTTCGACCAGCCGGGCGTGGAACTGGGGAAGGTGCTGACGTTTGAGGCGATGGGAAAGGACAGTTGACGGTTAGCGGAGAGCGGAGAGCGGAAAGCGGAAAGCGGAGAACGGAGAACGGAGAACGGAGAACGGACGACGGAGGGGCACAATGGGGTCACCGGCTAGATCGCCATAACCCGTATGTGAGGCCGGCGACCCGGTCTGCAGGATCCCTCAAATCGGTAACGGGCTCACCAAGCTCAACCAGGAAGTCGAGGATTTCGACGGATTCGACTGCCGATCCATGGGCGATTCGAAGGAGATACCTGCAACGAGCCCCTCGTCCTGACGCGTAGCCTTCCGCAATATTCAACGGCACCGATAGCGACGCGCGTCGGAGCTGGTCCAGGACACAGGCACGCGGCGGCGACCAGTGGCGGTCCGCATACCGGTGTATGTCCACGGCACTGCGACGCGCCACCTGCCACGCCACAAGCTCTCGATAAGAACCCATAGTCGAATGTTCATCGGATCGGGGAGCCCTGCCAGCTGCCCGAACGCTTGGCCAACCCATCAAACGCGACTCACCGCACCCGCGCTCCGTTCTCCGTTCTCCGTTCTCCGTTCTCCGTTCTCCGTTCTCCGTTCTCCGTTCTCCGTTCTCCGTTCTCCGTTCTCCGTTCTCCGC
>JBKJMX010000049.1:0-5433 GCA_046596135.1 Gemmatimonadales bacterium | reverse complement strand
CGGCAAGTTCATGATCAAGCGACGCGACGGCGCAGCGACGAGTACAATCATGGGATGGACCGATACGGATGCGATCAAGAAGTGGAAGCAGGGCGAGTCCCCGGCCCTCAACGTGCTGAGGATCGACGCGGGCGCGAAGACCGTCGGCTTCAAGATCAACGACACCGCAGTGGCCACGCGGCCACGCGCCACCACCCCCGTCGACGGCGTGGTCGGACTGCGCGTCAATCACTTTCTCGACCTGCACGTGCGCGATCTCACCGTCACTGCGAGCAAGTAACTCACCGCCGCAAGAGGATTCCCGATGCCCGATACTGCCATGCCCGAACTCGCCAGCGTTCTCATGATGCTGAGTGTATTCGCGTTCATGTTTTTGATGAGCAACGTTGTTGCGCGAGCCAAGGGACATCGCGACTAGAAGGGCCATAAGCCAACGGAGAACGGAGAACGGAGAACGGAGACCGCGCTTCCGATTACCGTTCTCCGTTCTCCGTTCTCCGTCAAAACTCCTCCAGCACCCCGCGGTCCAGCACCGCCCAACAACAAATCGCCACATGGGTCTCGTGACCCTTGATCAGGCGCGCCACTGTCGCGGGCTTCATCCCCCGGAACACCCGGTTCGCAGCCCTCATCACTCCGGCGTCGCCTGAGGGCCAGATCCCGGGGTGCCCGAAGCCGAAGATGGCCAGCATGTGTGCGCTCCACGGGCCAAATCCCCGGAGCCTGACGATCTCGGCGATGAGTTCGTCGGCCGGCAGTCCGGCCCAACGCTCGCGTGGATCGCCGCCTTCCGCCACAAACCGTCCCCAATGAGCGATCGCCTTCCGTTTCGACCGGGAAAGGGCATGACTGGGGGGATCATCCTCGGGCGTGGCCATCGCCCACTCCACGATCCCTTCGATAGAGCCGTGCCCGTCCAGAAGCCGGGCCATGATGCTCCTGGCCGCCGCGGTGGACACGAGCTGGGAGACGATCGTCCGCACCGCCAGATGCGTCAGGGGCCGTTCGTCGGGGACCCTTCGCTCCAGAGGATGGGTCAGCTCCACCAGCCGAGCGAGACGGGGGTGGCGCCCACTCAGCTCAGCAGCGACCTTGTGGTGCGGGTCTTGCGTATCAGTTTTGATACCGCCTAGTCGGGAAGAGTCACGTTTTTTGGGCATCGCCATAATTTACGCGGGTTTTCATGGCGTGCTGGCGGTGACAACATCGGGGTCAACGACGTCTCCTGTGTAACAAACCCATTATCGCACAGGAACAATCAGTATGACGTTGGCTTTTCGACCCGCTGTGATGCTCCATGGACGCAGCAAGAGCAGAATTCACCGCCACTACGGTGCCGCCGGCCCCTTCCATCAGGAAGGCGAGGGTGGCCCCACGTATCGACCCTATACCCGGCCTATGATCATGCCCCAGTCAACCGCGCTCATCCTCGACGCCGCCGCCTTCGCCGCGACCTGCTACACCGACCAGCGTCGCACCCATGCCGGCGATGTGCCGGCCGTGAACCACGCGATCAATGTTGCGCGGGAGATTGCGACGACCGCCGGGGTCGACAACGCCTCGGTGCTCGCTGCCGCCCTCCTGCACGACGTGATCGAGGACACCGACATCACGGCTGACCAGCTCGCGGAACGATTCGGAGCGAGTGTGGCCGAGATGGTCGCCGAGTGCAGCGACGATCCCGATCTCAAGCGGAAGGAGCGCAAGGCCGCGCAGATCGAGCAAGCGCCGAACATCTCGCCGGGTGCCAAGCTGATCAAGCTGGCCGACAAGCTCTGCAACATCCGTGAGATTCATGGCGCTGATGACGGCGAATGGTCGCTCAAGAAGCGCCAGCGTTACCTCGAGTGGGCCGATGAGGTCGTGACAGCACTCGGCAAGGTGAACGAGTCGCTGGAGCGCGCCTACTGGACCGAGTCGAAGGAAACCGCTGCGCTGATCGGGCCATCGCCGAAGAAGGTCAGCAAGGCAGACAAGAAGGCGAACAAGAAGGCGCGGAAGGAAGAGAAGGCCGCGAAGCGCGCCGCCGAGGAAGAGGCGGAGTCGGTGCTGGCCACCGCGACCCTGGAGCCGGTCGAAAGCGGAAGGTGAACGTCAGGGGCGGCGCTTGATCGTCGCCCACACGGCAAAGTGATCCGACGCCCAGAGGGCCCCAAAGCGACGCCGGTCAATGCCGGCGTCGATCGTTTCCCACCCCTCCCCCACCAGCACGGCGTCGATCTTTCCCGCGGTCGAGTCGCCCCGGAAACTGTTGAACGTCCCGACGATTGTTGCATCGGGATGGCGCGCCCGGAATGTGTCGTGGAGCGGGACACCCTGATCCGACACAAGAACTGTGAACGCCGGGTTCGTCTCGTCGGAGTTGAAGTCTCCCATCACAACTATTGCGTCTCCCGCGTTGGCGTCGGCCGCGATCCGCTGCAACAGCAGCCTTGCGCTGCGTTCGCGCGATGGTTGTGACTCATGATCCCAATGCAGGTTGTACACGCGCACGGTGTCGCCGGTGGCGCGGTCAACCAGGCGCGCCCACGTCGTCACGCGGGTGATGCGATTGCCCCAGTGCATCGACCCGGGAACGTCAGGAGTGTCCGAGAGCCAAAAGGTGCCGCTTCCCAAAACCCCGAAGCGAAGCGTATCGACCAGCAGCGCTGCATACTCGCCGGCGGTGCGGCCGTCTTCCCGGCCCACGCCGATTTCCTGAAACCCTGGCAGCGCCGCGTGGAGTTCGTCGAGCTGGAACCGGAGCGCCTCCTGCACGCCGAGCAGGTGGGGAGCATGATCGCGAATGGTCGAGATCACGTGGGCACGCCGTGCGGGCCACACGTGGGCGCCATCGTTGGCCGTACCGTACCTGATATTGAACGTCAGGACCCGCACCGGGGCCTGGGCAGACGCCGCTGCAGCAGGAAGGCAGAGCAGGAGGAACAGGAAGAGACGTGACATCGCATCCACCGGAACGGGACCGCTGGAATATGTCGCGGCGCGGCGTCGATGCGATATTATCTCCGGATACCGATCTCCCACACCGATGGATGCCATGACTCGTCTCATCGAATGCGTTCCCAACTTTTCCGAGGGGCGCGACCCAGCGGTGATTCGCCAGATCACCGATGCCATCGCCGCCGTCGAAGGCGTGCGCCTCCTCAATGTCGACCCGGGCAAGGCCACCAACCGCACGGTGGTCACATTCGTGGGTGAGCCCGAGGCGGTGATCGAAGCCGCGTTCCGCGGCATCGAGAAGGCCGGCGAGGTGATCGACATGCGGCAGCACCACGGCGAGCACCCCCGCATGGGCGCCACCGATGTCTGCCCGCTGATCCCGATCACCGGTGTCACGATGGACGAGGTGGCTGGGTACGCGCAGCAACTCGCCGAGCGCGTCGGCCGCGAACTCGACTTGCCCGTCTACCTCTACGAAGCGGCGCAGCCCGACCCGGTGCGCCGAAACCTGGCGGTGATCCGGGCCGGCGAGTACGAGGGGTTCGCAGCAAAGATGCTGCGCGCCGAGTGGAAACCCGATCATGGTCCTGACGCGTTCGATGTGAAGCGGGGTGCCACGGTGATCGGCGCCCGCGATTTCCTCGTGGCCTACAACATCAACCTCAACACCACGTCGACCCGCCGCGCGTACGCGATCGCATTCGATGTGCGCGAGGCCGGCCGCACCGGGAAAGACGAGTCGGGCGGGGATGTCACCCAACTGGGCACGCTCAAGGCGGTCAAGGCGATCGGCTGGTTCATCGATGAATACGGGATCGCACAGGTGTCGATGAACCTCACCGACATCGACACCACTCCCGTCCATGTTGCGTTCGACGAGGTGTGCCGTGCCGCCGATGCACGCGGTGTGCGGGTCACCGGGTCCGAACTGATCGGCCTCGTCCCGCTCCGCTGCCTGACCGACGCCGGCCGATACTTCCTGCACAAGCAGCAGCGATCGACCGGTGTGCCGGAGGCGGAGCTCGTCCGGATAGCGATCCGCTCACTCGGCCTCGACGAGCTGGCACCGTTCGATCCCGACAAGCGGATCATCGAATACCTGTTGCGCGACTCCGACAGCGCTCCACTGGTGTCGATGACGCTGGGCGACTTCACCCATGTGACTGCGAGCGAGTCCGCGGCACCCGGCGGCGGCTCCATCGCGGCCACCCTCGGCGCCTTCGGTGCGGCACTGGGCACGATGGTGGCCAACCTGTCGAGCCATCGTCGCGGCTGGGATGATCGCTGGCAGGAGTTCTCCGACCACGCCGAAACGGGTCAGCGCGCCACCACTGAGCTCCTCCGCTTGATCGACGAGGACACTGCGGCGTTTACCCGGGTGATGGACGCAGTTGGGCTCCCGAAGCAGTCCGACGCCGACAAGGCCGCCCGCAAGGCGGCGATCCAGGACGCCACCAAGGAGGCAACGCTGGTGCCGTTCCGGGTCATGGAAGTGGCCTGGGAGAGCATGGCGCTGATTCGGGCGATGGCCGAGTTCGGGCAGGAAACGTCGGCAAGCGACGCCGGCGTGGCCGCACTTTGCGCGCGCAGCGCCGTGATCGGAGCAAACCTGAACGTCCGGATCAATGCGGCCCAGCTCACCGACCGGGCCTTCGCGGATGACCTTCTGGCCCGAGGCGCCGCCATCGAGCGACAGGCCCGGGAAGCCGAACGCGAGATCCTCGAGATCGTCGACCGCCGCCTCTAGAGCGGCCCTCCGCTCGCCGGGCGTGTGGTTTTGACCCACTTCGTCCGTCCCCTCCTGAAACCGGGTCGCACTGGCGATCCGAGAACGTTTCAGGAGGATCGTATCATGGCCGCTCGTTCGTTCGCCCTCGTTGCCGGTGTATTGCTGCTGGTTGAGGGGGTCTGGGGATTTCTGGCGTCGACGACGTTCGGGGTCTTCGATACGAACCCGCTCCATGCCACGCTGGCCCTCGGGCTAGGACTCACTGGAATCCGCATGGCCAGTGATTGCAGTAGCGCCAGGAGCTTCTGTTTCTGGGCTGGTGCGCTTCTGCTCGCGCTCGGCGGGATCGCCCGCATGCCGGGCTTCGACACCCTGATGTACGTAACGCTTGAGATGAACCAGATCGAAGCCGTGTTTTCGATCGGGCTTGGCATCGCGGCGCTCGGTGCCTCCTACATGTCGCGCCCTCGGCCCGTGGTACTCAGGCTGTACTCCAGCGACATGCCGGGCTACAGGCTGCGGACCTCGCCGTTGTTCTCGATCAGCCAGTCGGTCAGGCCAGGCCACGCCTCGCCGTTGTAGAGCGCGATGGTGCGGAGATAGCGCACCCCGTCATCACCGTGCGCATCACGAAGCGCCGACGCGGCGGCAACAACAGCAGATTGCTCGGCGAACGGAACGGCCAGGTCCTCGGGGATCTGGCCATTCTTGTGGTCAACACCTGTGGCGGTCAGAAACTCCTGCTGCAGGCCCGGCTCGAGCTC
>JBKJMX010000107.1:0-22812 GCA_046596135.1 Gemmatimonadales bacterium | reverse complement strand
GCAGTGGGTTCTGGTCGGCTCGATCGTGGCGGGATTGGCGCTCGGGGCATGGGCCCTCACCCGCTTTGCTCCGCCCCCGGAAGGCGCGTACCTCGGCGACCGTGCCACTGATTACCGCACCTTTCGCCTCACCGACGACGACAGCGTAGCGCTGCGAACCAGCTACGCGGGCCACGTGACGCTCATCAACGTCTGGGCCACGTGGTGCGGACCGTGTCGCGTCGAGATGCCGTCGATGGAACGCCTCTATCGCAGTCGTGTCGACCGCGGCTTCCGGATCGCCGCGGTCAGCATCGACCAGGGCGACCCCGAGAAGGTTCGCGCCTTTGGTCGGGAGTTGGGCCTTACCTTCGACCTGCTCCACGACCCGACCGGCCTGGTTCAGCAGGCATACGGAGTCGTGGGCGTCCCGCAGAGCATCATCGTTGGACGCGACGGTCGGATCGCGCACATTTCCCTGGGCGCCGAGCGTTGGGACTCCCCCGCCAACCTGGCGCTGGTCGATTCCCTCCTTGGTGCGGCCCGCTGAACGATGCGGGTCCTCGCCCTGGAAACTTCGTGTGATGAAACGTCCGCGTCCGTCGTGCGACGCGACGGCGACGTGGTGACGCTGGAATCGCTCACGATCCTTTCGCAGGACATCCACCGGATCTTCGGCGGCGTCGTTCCCGAGCTTGCATCGCGAGCACATCTCACGACGGTCGGGCCTGTTGTCGACGCCGCGCTGGCCGACGCGGGGGTTGAGCCACACGACCTCGACGGTATCGCGGTAACCCGCGGGCCCGGCCTGCTGGGCGCGCTCCTTGTCGGGGTGACATGGGCGAAAACGGTGGCATGGCGTGACGGGATCCCGCTGATTGGCGTGCATCATCTCGAAGGTCACCTCTTCGCACCGACGCTCGAAGACCCTGGAGTCGCCCCCCCCTTCACGGCGCTGCTGGTGAGCGGCGGACACACCATGCTGCTCGACGTCCCCGCATGGGGCGAGTACCACCTGCTCGGGCAGACCCGCGACGACGCGGCGGGCGAGGCGTTTGACAAGGTCGGCTCCCTTCTCGGCCTCGACTACCCCGCTGGTGCCGCCATCGAACGCCTCGCCTTGGAAGGCGATCCGCGCCGTTTCACCTTCCCGAGGCCGTTGCTTCGGGGTGTGAGCGAAAGCGAGGCGCATGAGTTTTCATTCAGCGGACTCAAGACCGCGGTGCTGCGCGCTGTGCAGCAGAGCGACGATGTGGCCCGTGACCGGGCCGACCTGGCGCGTGGCTTCCAGGACGCGGTGATTGAGGTGCTCGTCACCAAGACGCTGCATGCGGCACGGAAGCACAACAGGTCACTGGTCGTGCTCGGCGGCGGGGTCGCGAGCAGTGCCGCACTCGCGGCCTGGATGCGTGGTGCAGTTGATTCCGGCACCCAGGTCGCCGTGGCGTCGCCTCGGCTGAATACCGACAACGCCGCCATGATTGGTGCGGCAGGCAGTTGGCGGCTCGCCCGGGGCGAACGGCATGGAGCCGAACTCGATGCCCGTGATTCCCTACCCCTTCCCGGGCTCGTCCCGGCAGGAGCAGCAGCATGATCGTCGCTCACCCGTTGAACCTGACCGTGCTCGGTTTCGAGGTCACCGGTTACGGCATCATGATGATGGTCGCGTTCCTGATCGGTGCATGGCTCGCCGATCGCGAGCTCAAGCGCCTTGGCTTCGCCTCCGACTACGCCGGCGATATGCTCTGGGCTGCCGTGATTGGCGGAGTGGTGGGCGCAAAGCTCTGGTACGTGGCGCTGCATGGCCCTGACGCACTCTTCACGCGAGGCGGCCTGGTGTGGTACGGCGGTTTTGTGGGCGGCACCCTCGCAGTGATCCTCAATGGCTGGCGGCGTGGCGTACCGGTGCGCTGGACCGGACAGATAATTGCGCCCGTGCTCGCTGCGGCGTACGCCATCGGGCGGGTCGGGTGCTATCTGGTCGGCGATGACTACGGCAAGCCAAGCAGCAGCGCGTTCGCGGTTGCGTTTCCCGAGGGGTTGCCACGCACCACGGCGGGCGTGATGCGCGCTGAGTTTCCCGGACTCGACATCCCCGCAGCGCTCCCGCCCGAGACCTTGATCGCGGTGCATCCAACCCAGCTGTACGAAGTGGCGATGATGTTGTTCGCGTTTGCGCTGCTCTGGCGCTGGCGCACCTCCCCGCGCGGCACCGGCTGGCTGCTGGGGGCCTATCTCGTGATGGCTGGGGTGGAGCGCTTCATCGTCGAGTTCTTCCGCGCCAAGGACGACCGACTGCTGGGCACGATGACGATCGCGCAGGCCTTTTCGGTGTTCCTGGTGCTCCTTGGATCGTTCCTCATTGTGCGGTGGTCGCGGGGCGGGACGGTGGCGCCGGGGGCCTGGCTGGAACGTGGCGCGGCCGGCCGATCGGGATGACGCTTGACAGGTCCGCCGACCAAATGTAGGATTATCCCTAGGTGGCGCGACGTAGGGATGCGCCTACCGAGAAAGTCCCAGGACGAAGAAGGGTGAAGCGAACACACCTGTTCGTCTTCGTTAACTCAGGGGGCGTTCTGGGACCTCCCAAACAACACGGCCCGCCAGCGATGGCGGGCCGTGTTGCGTTCGGGCACCGGGTACCACCGGCGTGACCTCAGCCGTTCAGCGTCGCCCCCGCCACCCGGTGCCGAAGCCGTTCCACCTCGGCCTTGAGCGCCGCCAAGTCCGCCTCCATCTGCTCCAGCGACCGAAGCACCGCGGCCCCGATTGGCAACCCATTACCGAGGCGTTCTGGCGCCACCCCGGGGATCGCTGATGCCGCCACGACCGCCTCTGCGAACGCCCGCTCGTCACGCCGCCGCTGAACCACCAGCACCCAGCCCAGCGCCGCGCCCGCGAGCACCAGCAACACGCCCTGCGCCAGCATCGACTCGAAGGTCGGGTAGATCCCCAGCACGGGAAGCCGCGGCCATCCCTGCAGTACCGTGGTGCCCATCACCCCGCCGGCCTGCAGTTCCGCCACAGCCTTGCCGGCAAAGACGAACGCGGTGTAGTAGAGGAAACCGCTGGTGATCGCGAAGAACGGCTTGAGGGGAAGGCGGACACCGTATCGGTTCATCGCGGTGTACACCCCGGCGAGGAGCAGTCCGCCGACTGCCATCCCGCCAACCACCGGCCAGAAGGTCCCTCCCGCGGAGCCGCCCGAAACGAACAGCGCCTTGTAGAAGAGCACCGTCTCGAAACCCTCGCGGTACACGGCGAGGAACGCAGCCGACGCGAGTGCGAGTGCAGAGCCACCCGTGACCGCCACTTGGACCCGCTCACGCACGAAGGCGGTCCACTTGGCGACTTCCATCTTCGAGAGCAGCCAGTAGGAGACGTAGAAGAGAACACCAACGGCGGCCACGAGAGTGAATCCTTCCATTGCCTCGCGATGCGCCGGCGAAAGCTGGAACACCGTCTCAAGCAGCACCGCCGTAAGCAGCGAAAGGGCGACGGCCGCGCCCACTCCGATGTGGATGTCGCGACGGCGTTCCGGAGCTCCGGTCTTCACCAGGAAGGTCATCAGCGCGCCGATGATCAGGATCGCTTCCAGTCCCTCGCGGAGCAGAATTACCAGCGACTGCACGAAGAGGTTGATCGGCGACAGCTTGTCGGCCACCACCCGTTCAGCCTGCTCGAGGTCGGCGGCGAGGTCAGCCTGGACCGCGGCCAGCTCGCCAGCAGTGCCGCCAGACGTGCGGGCGCGGAGCGACGCGAACGCTGCCTCGAGCCGTGCAGCGAGTTCGGGCTTCTTGGCGCGGACAGTTCGCTCCACCCGCTCGAACGCGAGATACGCGTCGAACGCGGCCGCGGTCGCCTCTTCGGGCTGCCCCGCCGCCGCGAGGTCGCTAGCCTGTCGGAGCCGAGCGCGCACCGCCCCGAATGCGGCGGCCACTTCGTCGCCCGACTCGTCGGCGTCCTGGAAACTGCGCACTGCACCGAGCCCGGCGCGGTCGGCACCCGGGCCGAGTGCGTCCAGCACCTGGCTGTCACTGAGTGCTGCGACCACCGGGAAGGAGCGCAACGATACTGGCACCACTCCACCGGGCGCATCCTGGCGCAGCGTGGACGCGTATGCGGCGACCGCCCAGCGGTCTTCGGCGCTGAGACGCGACTCGTACGCCGGCATCGCCGTACCCGCGACGCCGATGGTGATCCGCTGGTAGAACGCGAGGGGGGTGACGTCTGTGAGCGCTGCGTGGTCGGCGAGGTTGGCCGGAACCGGCATGAGCGCCCGACCCGCTGGGCCGTCGCCCCGCCCGCGCGAACCGTGGCACGCGGCGCACTCCCGTGCGAAGACCTCGGCACCGCGAGCCAGGGACGGGGTCGTCACGGGAATGTCCACCAGCGTGATCCGCAGGACGCTGGCGAGTTCGCCGGTGACGGCGCGCACATACAGGTCCACAGAATCGGGATGCACGGTTCGCCGCACCGCGGAGAGGGCACGCTCGAGACCGGTGACCGCCGTCGCGGAGACCGAGACCGGAAGGGTTCGTGCGGTGCGGACCGCCTCGCGCAGGAAGAGTTCTGCCTCCTCCACCTCGGCCGGCATCACCACCCGGTTACCGACCACGCCGACGCGATACTCCTGCGCAGCGAGCTGTGCCGACGCGGCGACGCGGCGGGCGGCAGCGACCGAATCACCACCCGAAGGGGCGACTGGGGCAGACAGTGATGTGAGAAACACCAGCGCACCGATGAGAATCATTCCCAAACGCTTTGGTTATAGACGGAATAAAGTACGGCAGGATGGTGCGAATCACAACTTCTCCAGAACTCCGGTCACGAGGTGGGCGGCGTCTGGTCTTCAAGAATTGCGACGGCGGCCGCAACATCTCGGGAGTGGCTGAGCGAAAGGTGCAGGGTAACCGGGCGGCGGCTCACCACCTCGGCGGCCAAGCCCAGAAGCACAACCTCAGGGCGTCCATCGCCCAGGCGACGAACCCCGATGTCGCGCCAGCCGATGGTTCGGGCGCCGTCAAAGACCTGTAGAGCCTTGAACACGGCTTCCTTCGCCGCCAGCCTGGCTGCGAAGGCTGGCGCGGGGTCGCCCAGCGAATCGACGTACACCCGCTCTTCCGGAGTGAGCACCCGATCGAGGATCCGTTCGTGATGCCGTTCCAGCAGGCCCCGAGCCCGAGCCACCTCCACCACGTCAAGGCCGACCCCGATCACAGCCATGGCAGGCTCCACCACGCATCGTGGAGGGGCCGGAACCATGCCGGCGCGGGCAACTGTCCACCCAACCAACCGGCGACGACGATCGAGACAGCGAGGCCGAGAGCCGTGAGCGCCCAGAACGGGCGCATCGGGCGGCGCCATGCCGCAATCCGTCCAGCCGCACTCCGCCACCGCAGTGCCTCGGTGAGTGCGATCCTGACCGCACCGCCCCAAGCCTCCTCCAGCGCCGCACCACGCCTCCGGTCGGTTGGTGCATCAGATGGTTGTCCTTCAAAGGTCTCCAGCCGCATCCCCTCTGCCAGCAGGCGGTGCCGCAGGGCCTCCGCCGCCTCGGGGTCGGGCCCGATCGCCGCCAACTTTCGCGCGGGGTACCGGGAATGGAGTGCTGCGGCGTGCAAGCCCGCGCGGGCATCCGCAATCACCGCGTCGCGCAGCGCAGTGGCGGCCCGTTCCCAGGCACCGGCCCAAGCGTCGTGACCGGGCGCATGCGAGTGACCCGTCACGAGCTGGTCGAGCAGGTCGAGGCGGATCGCGTCGAAAGGCTGGGCGGCGGGTGGCGCAGCAAGCCGGCCAAGCGTGGTGGCAAGTGCGCTCATCGTGGCCAGTGCGCTGGATGTTCGTCCGGGAAGTGCAGCGCCACGCGGGCGGGTCGGCCGGTGCGTCGCGCAAAGCGCGCGCTGAATGCCGCCAATCCCTCAGCCGTGAAGCTCTCCCGAGGGATGTCGAGCGTGGCAATCGCACGCTCAATCGCGTCGGCATCGCCCTCCACCTCGACGAGCGTATCGCATTCTGGATACCACTCGAGCCGCACTGTTGCGCCCTCGATCGCATACACCTCGACGAACCGGTCGATGGCGTGAATGGGGGAATAACCGAGCGCAGCCAGAAGGTCCGAGATCGACGCGCCCGCGCCGAGCCGGCACTCGAGCTCGGGCCTCGCCTTGTAACCTTGTGGCGAGACGGTGGTCGGTCCCTTCCACGCCAGTTCGTCGTGCACGCTGCCGTCAATGCTCTTGTAGCGTCGTACGCGGAGCACCTCCTTGCGCTCCGCCAACTCGCCATCGATGTCATAGCGACGGTCGAAGAGGCGACCAGAGAATACCGGCATGCCCCCGGGTCCACGGCGGTGGAGGCGCTGTCGCAGCGCCTCGGGGTCGGGAACCACGGCCTTCAATTCAAGTTCGAGCAGAGTATCGCCTCCATCACCCGGTCGGTGTCGGCGAACGTGTCGAACGTCGCCGCGGCACCGGCATCACGCAGTGCGCTGGTTGAGTAGGCCCCGGTTGCGACGCCGATCGCGTGCGCGCAGATCGCCGCGCCGCAGGTGACGTCAGCGGGGGTGTCCCCGATGATCACCACGTCCCGGCCGACCGGCACCCGGCCCATCAGTTGGTTGGCGCGCGCGGTCGCCACCGCCGGCAGGTCGGGGCGATGCGCACTGTCGGAGCCGAAGGCACCGAGCGCAAACTGCGCGAACGGAATGCCGGCCGCCTCGAGCTTGATCCTGGCGCCCGGAATGACGTTGCCGGTGAGCAGGCCCACCACCACGTCATCGCGGGCGTGGAGCGCGGCGAGCAGTTCGGGCACGCCGATCATTGGACGGACCTCGTGGCGTCCGCCGCCCACGGCTGCATCGAGGTGCGCCAGGTAACGCTCCAGCACCCGGCTGATCTCGTCGGCGGTGGATCGGCCCGAAACGCCCGCTGCATCGAAGAGTTCGGCGACGATCTGCGGATCGGTCTTTCCGTCAAATCGGACCGCGTCGAAGAAAGCGAGGTCGGTGAACTCGTCAGCGAACGCCGCGCGGAGCGCTGTACGTCCTGCCGAACTGCTGCTGAGGAGGGTGCCGTCGATGTCGAACAGGACGAGGTGCCGCATCATCCGACGCGGCGGATCGCCACGAGCCGGTCGCGCAGCGGAGCCGCCCGACTCCCCGGCTCCCACGACTCACGGGTCACGCGCCCAGTTTCGATGGTCGCATGCACCAGCGTGTCGCGACTCGCCAGCATCGCCACATGCGTGACTGCGTCGGTCTCCTCCCCGCGGAAGAAAAGCAGGTCATCCGGACAGGCATCCTGGGGTGCGACCTCGGCGCCGTGCGCCACCTGTTGCCGCGCGTCGCGGGGCAGCGGGATGCCACGCAACAGGAAGGTGGTCTGCACCAACGCGCTGCAATCGATTCCCGATCCGGTGACACCACCCCAGAGATAGGATGCGCCCGCAAACTGCTGCCACGCCCAGTCCGAGGGAGTCATCCCGCGGGCATGCAGCAGCACGTCGTGGAAGGGGCGGATTCGCCCGGACAGGATCGAGCCGGCGCTGCCATCGGGCAGGCGAACCCGCTCAGGTCCCTCGAGGATCAGCCGGGCGCGGTGCGGCGCGCGGAGCGCCATGCCTGCACTGGCCTCCACCAGCGCACCTTCCGACCAAGCCGCGTTGGCGAGCCAGTGATCCGCGGTCGCTACGTCCGTCAGGCGCACGTAGCCGCGGTGCAGCCAACCCTCGTAATCGTCGAGCCGCGTCCGGACCCGCAGAAACGGACCGTGGTCATCGATCACCGTCGCCCCCTCGCCGAGCACGACCTGGGATACCTGCTCTGCCGCCAGTGAAGGCGCGCCAAGGAGTGGGGCAACGGCCGCAGTGACCAGCACGGTTGCACTCACGACGCGCGATCCCGCTCTCGACATTCGCGACAGAGGGTCACCCCGCGAATGGTGCAGACCAGGCAGACGAACGTGCCGCAGCCCTCGCACGGGTATCCCTCGGACGCCCGCTCTTCGCGCCCGCAGGCGCGGCAGAGCATGGCATCGCGCTCGTGCACGTCGGGTGTCTCTGCGATTCGCGTCATCAATGCGGGATCGCGTAGCGCTTGATCTTGGCGATCAGCGTTGCGCGGGAAATACCGAGCTCCCCGGCGGTGCGTGTCCGGTTGCCGGTATGGTGCTTCAGCGTTCGCTCGATGTGCATGCGCTCCACCTCCTCCATCGTGAGCGGGTTGTGCCGTCGGTCAAATGGACCAGCCTTGGCGCGAAGCTCGCCCGGAAGATGTTCGCCGCCAACCTGCGACTGGCCACGGGCGAGCAGCAACGCCCGCTCCAGGACGTTCCGCAACTCGCGAACATTGCCGGGCCACGAGTGGGCGAGCAGGCGCTCCAGTGCCTCGTCACTGAGGAGGGTCGGCGCGCCCGGCAGAGTTTGCGCCAGCTCCCGCAACAACCGGCGGATGAGGGCGAGCATGTCATCCCGCGTCCGTTCGCGCAGCGGTGGCATGACGACCGGCATCACGCCGAGGCGGGCATGGAGGTCATCGCGGAAGCGGCCCTCGTCGACTGCAACCTGAAGGCGCCCGGTCGCGGCTGCGATCAACCGGATGTCCACCGGAATCTCGCGCGAACCGCCGGCCCGACGAAATGCACGGGACTCGATCACATTGAGCAGGCGAAGCTGGAGATTCTGCGGAAGCTCCCCGATCTCGTCGAGGAAGAGTGACCCGCCGTCGGCCACCTCCACCAACGCAGGTTTCCGCTCGCCATCACCCGCCACGTGTTCACGGCCGAACAATTCGGCCTCGATCGACTCGGCATCACCGGTGCCACACGCCACCTCAATGAAGGGCGCCTGCGCGCGCGACGAGAGGTCGTGTATCAGGCGAGCCACGAAGCGCTTCCCCGCCCCGCTCTCCCCCTCGACGAGCGCGGGGGTCCGGTCGCTTCGGGCTACCAGGGTCACCTGTCGGGCCACTTCTCGCATGAACGGTGACACACCGAGGCCATCGAGGCCGTCGGAAGTCGCCGAACTCTGGCCGATCAGCGTCCGGTTGACCCGTCGCAAGCGTCCCTTCTCGGCGGCGCGCTCGGCCGCTGCGAGGAGGTGCACCATGTCCACCGGCTTCACGATGTAGTTCTCGGCGCCGAGTTGCATGGCGCGCACCGCCGTGGGAATGTCGCCGTCACCGGTGAGGACGATCACGCCGGTGTCGCGGGCACGGAGTTGCTCGAGGACGTCGAGACCGTGAATGCCGGGCAGCTCCAGGTCGACCAGCACGACGTCCGGGAAGGTGCGCTCGAAGGTGCTCACGCCCGACTCGCCGGTGAGTTCCCGGAAGACGTCCCATCCCTTCTGTTCGAAAAAAGCACCCACCGCGCGCAGGACCGCAATGTCATCGTCGATCAGCAGGATGGAGTCTGTCATCGAGGATCCGGGCTGAGGCGAACCAATGGTGTAACCTAGCCCCGCTTCGGCATCATCACCCGGATCGCCCCCGGCACCACCATGGCAGTGAAGTCCGTCTGGCCACCGGGCTCGCCATCGAGCTGGACCGGCACCGGACCGCTCGGAGAGCGGATCGTGATCTCACGACCCCGGGCGTAGCCGACAAACGCGTCGCGTCCGTACACCCCGGGTGCGTCGCGCAGCAGGTCCCACACAGCCCGGACCCCGGTGCCGAATGAATTGGCGTGCATCGCGACCACATCGAGGATCCCGTCCTCGGGCGAGATGCCGGGTCCGAGGCGGATCATCCGGGGAATCACCTCGCCGCAGTTTGCCACGAGGAGCATCGCCGCGTCGGCGTGGAACTCCTCACCGTCGACCGTGATGTCGAACGGCACGCTGCGCAGCTCAGGGATCAGGCGGAGCGTCGTGGCGACGTACGCCATCATCCCCCATTTCTGCTTGAGCAGCGTGGGCGTCTCCACCATCACGCGAGCGTCGATGCCCGCCCCACACGCCACCGCGAAATAGTGTGCGCCATCATCACGGATGATCCGCCCCAGATCGATCGGCCGTGGCTCACCCCGCAGCATCGCCGCAGCCGCGCGGAGCGGGTTCGAGGGCAATCGCAGGTTGCCGGCGAGCAGGTTGCCTGTCCCGCCGGGGATCAGGCCCAATGCGACGTCGGTCCCGACCAGCGCGGCAGCCGCCTGCATCGTCGTGCCATCGCCGCCGAACACTGCCACGACGTCGACACCCTGCTCCACGCCGAGGCCGGCGAGTCGGCGTGCGTCGCCCGGCCCGCCCGTGGCGAGCACGTCGAGTTTCCAGCCGCCGGCCTTGAGCATGGTGGTGATCGCCTTCACCGTCACCGCCCGGGTTCGGGCGGCGGCGGGGTTGGTGATCAGCAGTGCGCGCACTAGTACTCGCGGTCCCAGAGCAGGTCTGCACCAAGCTGGTAGCGACCCTGCAAGTTGGTGAGGAGATCCGAGGCGCGGTTCGAGGAGCATGCCTGCACTGGCTCGGCGGAGGCCTGTGCGCGCCAGTTGCGGGCAAAGCGGTATTCCACCGACGCGCCGAAGTTCCGAGCCCCGAACCCGTTCGAGCGCTGGCCGAAACAGACGCCGACGTTGCCGGTCACGTACCACTTCTCACCGAGCTGCCGCCCGATCGCAATGGTGGAGAACGACGAGCCCTGCCCCGGTATCCCAGGACGGATCTCGATCGTTTCCACCCCCAGGCCGAGGTTATTGACCAGGACCCGTTCGGTCTCCGTGGCGAGGGCGCCGAGGGCAAGCTGGAACGCCTGCGACTCGCCGCTGCCTGCCACTTCAAACTCAGGTCGCCCGAACACGAGGTAGGAGATCAGGTCGCGCTCGGGGATGTTGCGGCCGGGGGCAGTGAGTTTCAGGGTCGGGATCAGGATGGTTCCGCCGATCTGGGCCTGGATCTGGATCTCGTCGCCATCCTGGGTGCGCACCGTGTTGCTGGCCAGAATATCGAGCGCGGCGTTAAGGTCGGGCGTCCCGAAGTACCGCACCGACCCGCGCTGCACATCGAAATCAATGTTCAAGGCGAGAATCTTGACCGTGTATGTCCCGCGCGGCGTATTGAGGTTGCCGATCAGGCCGTATGACTGGCCGATCTTTTGCGCCGTCACATCTCCCTCGAGCTGGATGTTCGCCTCTCCCGACTTGAGCCACACATCGGTCCCGATCTGCACATTGATCGGCTCGATCCGCAGCGAGTCCAGAAACCTGCTCTGGAAACGCGCGCTGAGTCCCTGCTTGCGGAGCGCCACCGTGTCGACAAACGCGGCGTTCACCGGATCGTCCAGATTGATCACGTTCTTCGTCAACAGGTCCGCGAAGTAGATATCGCTGTCCTCAATGAAGATCCCCGCGGGAGTTCCACGCATCACCGGATGATTCAGCGGCCCCCGCAGCGTCACCTCGCCCGAGGGACGCATCTTCATGAAGCCCACCACGTCGACGGCGAGGAAGCCGGCGGAGGTCACTCGCAGGTTGAGTTCGGGAGAGGCGAGATCGCGGAAACGAAGGCTGCCGCTCACTGACGCCAGGCCCTCGCCGCTGCTCATCGAGAGCGTGTCGATCAGCAGCGAGTCGCCTGCGAAGCGGGCTACGCCATTGATGGGACCGTAGCGGACCCCGAGGTCGGGGAGCGTCATGCGGCCGTCGATGATGGCGACGGTTCCCTCGAGCCGCGGCGACTCCCAGGTCCCGCTCCCGTGCATGTCGACCTGCAGGAAGCCACGTGCGCTGCGGATGGACGGAGTGAACGCCTCGAGCAACGAAAGGTCCGCGGAATCGGCAAGCGCGGTGACCTCGATCGGCCCCGGCAGGCGTCGCGTCGGCCGGCCGGTGAGCGCCAGGTCGAACGGCACGGAAAGATCGACCTCGAGCACCGGCTCCCCGGTCTTCCAGAAGGCCAGGTTCGACCGCAACCGCTGCGCCCCGTAGTCAAAGGCGCCGCGCAACATCGGCGGACGAACGTCGCCGAGCACCGGGCCCGTCACCGAAACGTTACCGCGCAGGGTCGGCAGGAACTTCGTGCCGGCAAGCCGGAAGTCCAGCGACGCGAGCCCGCGTCCCAGAAGACTGTCACTGTAGAGCACGGCGAACACATCAGCCAGGTCGAGGCCAACGACGCTGGCGCGGAGCTCCCCCTGCGATTCACCGGGCACTGTTCCGCTCGCCGTCACAGCGCCGCTACCGTCGGGAGTGCGCAGCATGAGCGTGTCGGAAAGCACGGTCATTCCGTCGCCGATCGAGAACGTGACCGGACGAACCAGCCTCCAGTCCTGCCGCGGAAGCCCCATCGTGAGCGAGTCGAGCTCGATCGTCGACAGGGAGGGCATTGTCCGCCACCGCCCACCGCCGCTGAACGTGGCGAGGCCGACATCGGCCTTGCCCGCGAGTGCGAGCGAGTCGGACCGCCCGCCAGCGGTGAAGTTGATATTGCGAACAAGTTGCACGCCGGCGAGCAGGGTGTCGACGGTAGCGTCAATGGCAAACCGGCGTGCGCCGAGGGAGTCGGCGCGGATATCTCCGCTGACGTTCGCCGCATACCAGTCGTCGAGCCGGATGTGCTGTGCGGCGAACGTCCCGGCGATGTTGAGATGATCGAGTGCCCCGCTCACCACGAGTGACGCGGTGCCCGTGCCATCGAAGGCGTGAGGGTTGACGGTGTCCGGCGCAACACCGGTCATGGCACGAACCAGCGAATCGAACGGTGTCAGCGACGTCGCCTCGAGCTCGACGGTGAGCGTTCCGCTACGCGGCGCCGCCCAGCCGATCGATCCGCGGGCCGATGCCCTCCCATCGGGCCAGACCACGGCGGCGGTATCAACACGGATCAGCCCACCCGACGCGGCGACCGACGCCAGGACCGAAGTGAGCTCGATCCCTCCAACGCTCGACGGCGACAGCGCGACCTCCAGCGTTCCCGTCGGAGGATCCACCGGATCGATCACGCCAGTCGCCGTGATCCTGCCGTTGAGCGATGTCGGTTCGCCGCTGCCGAGGAGCGCGCGCAGGTCGAGCCGCTCGACGTCGAGCACCAGCGCGTTGGCGGACACGCGCGGTGCATCGAGGCCGATCCGACCGCGTGCGTGCACGACGCCGATCTCTCCCTCCAGATCCGCAAGCATGTCGAGGTCGGTGATCGGCCCGAACGCCGTAACACGACCGGACAACGACCCGACCGGGGTGAGGCTCGGATACCCGGTCCGGAGGCCGTCGAACGAGATCACCGGAAACGTCGCATCGAGTGCCAGGCCGAGTATCGCGCCGCGCGCGTCGAACCGGACCGACCCGTTCATTCGGCTGCGGGCATTGTTCGGTGGCACGTGTTCCGCGAGTCCCTCGAACCGGGCGTTCAGCCAGGGTCCGTCGAGAACGCCGGTGAGGCGCAGGTCACCGGGAATTATGACGGCCGGCACCAGCCGCTGAACCGTGCCGAGATCGATGTCCGAATCGGTGAGGCGGAACCGCTCGAACACCGCCCCGTTCGCGCCGCCGAAACGAATCGCGCCGTTGAAGATGAAGTGCGAACGCGGCATCCCGGGAACCAGCGCGTCGGCGAGAACCAGGTCGCCGCCCAGAACCATCCGGTCGAGGAAGCCGTCGGCAGTGATCCGCCCCGAGATCGGACCGCGGAACGGCAGCGTGTCGAGATAGGGCCGGGCCACATCGAGCGGAACCTCCCGCAAGGTGAGGTCGAGGTCACGCATCCCCAGCCCACGGTTGTTGTCGACCACCGCGACCAACCGCCCGACCGCAAGCGCATCGCCCGCACCGAGCGCGAGGTTGGTGAGGGCATAGTCGGTGCGCGAACCGCTTCGCGACAGCGCCACCACCCGCCCCTTCCCCTGCCACGCCGGAAAATCCGGCGATACCCAATGCAGGTCGCGAAGGTCCACGGTGTCGGCATCGAGCGTGAAATCGAAGAGAACGGTGTCGCGCGGAAACCGGATCGCGCCGCCACCCCGCACCGAAGTGCCCGGCATTTCGAGGTGCGCGAAGGTGAAGCGCACCGAATCGGCCGCGGTGATGATCTCGCCCTCCGCGGAGGTGATCGTGAGGGCGGGATCGCTCAGGTTGGTCCGCAACTCGTCGATCCGGATCAGCAGCGGGTCACGATTGGGCGTGGAGACCCGGATGAGCGAGAGACGTCCCGAGGCGTTCGTGAGTTCATACACCCGAACCGGCCCATCGACTCCGCGCTCGACCCGTGCCTGAGCCGGCTGGCGTGCATTTCTGGAGATCGGCGCTTTCGGCGGCCGGGGCGTGGTGGGCACGTCGATGCGGATGGTCGCGTCGCGGAGCGTGACATCGTGCAGTTCGATAAGTTGCGGGCGACGCGTCACCGTGGTGTCGCCCTTCCGCACCCGGAACACCTTCTCGTAATTCCAGTATCCATTGCGCAGCTTCACCAGGTGGATCACCGGCCGGTCGGCGCGCAGCTCACTGAACACGAGCCGCCCTGCCATGAGCTCCGGGAGGAGGTAGCGCACCTCGATCCGGGGCGCCTCGACCACCGGCGCACCCGACGAGTCGGTGATTCGCACGTTCTCGAGCACCAGGTGATTGATCACGTTGCCGCGGATCGCCCCGATCTCGACGCGGCCGTCTACACTCGACGTGATCAGGTCGGTTGCCAGCCGCGCGCTGAGCGCCCGACCCGGCGGCGACCAGATCAGCGCCGCGATCGTGCCCACGATCGTGGCCACGATCACGGTGGGTGGGGCCATCAGGCCAACGGTGAGGCGCTTCAGCCAGCGCATCAGAAGGCCTGTCCCACCGAGAAGTGCAGCGTCCAACGACCACCGGTGTTGTCCCGCGAAAAGTTCTCCCGGATCAGGATCAGGTCGCCCTCTGGCGACGTCGTATACACCGGACCGCGTGCCAGCCGGTAGCGATTGTAGCCGATGTCGAAACGGATGGGTCCGAGCGGCGAGGCAAACCGCACGCCAGCGCCCGGGGTCACCCTGATCTCGCTCGCGCTGCGTGAATCCCCCACTGCACCGGCATCGACGAACACCGCGAACCGCATCCGGTTGCTGAAGACGGGCGATGGCAGGCGGAGCTCCACATTCGCCACCGCCACCTTGTTCCCGCCGGTCGCGGCCGGGCGGGCGTCCTGCTCCCGAAAGCCGAGCGGAGTGCTGTCCGTGGGCGGTATGATCGAATCGCGCGGCACGACATACACCACCGGACCGAGTTCATTGCGGTCGTAGCCCCTGACGTCGTTGGGTCCGCCTGCGTAGAACCGCTGGTCCGGCGGAATGAAGTTCGATCCGCCACCGAGCGTCGATCGGGGAGCGAAGATGTATCCGCCCCGTACGTGCGTGGCGAGCACGATGCTCCGGGTGAGGGGCAGGTACAGCGCCGCCTCCGCCACCACGCGAGTGAACTGCTGAACATTGGACGATCCCAGGAGCTTGCTGGCCAAGGTCACGCCGGCCGAGATCGTGCTCCCGCGGGTCGGATCGAGGATGTTGTTGACGCGCTGCCGGGTGGCATTCAGCGACAGTGTCGTGAGCCAGCGCCGCTGCCGCAGCTCCACGATGTCGGCGGCAGCACAGGCATTGAAGAACGCACAGAACGAGGCATCGCTCGCCCGGGTCTGGCCGTATGCCGCCCGGTAGCTCAACGTGACCGGCACGCGGGCGGCGGTCTCGCGCGTGATCGAGATCGACGCGCCGAGTTCCTCCCGTTCATAGACATTGAACTCGCTGCGGCGCTCGAGAAAGACGGCCAGGATGCCGGTGTTGTCGGGCGAGAGGAACCCGTTGCGACGAATCGACGAGTTGAGGCCGTAGTTCACCCGACGCGAGCCGATCGAGTCATTGGCGAGCGGGGAGCAGAGCGAGCGCTCAAGACCGAACCCGAGCGGATCGCCGACGCCGATCTTGGAGAGGCGTCCCGAGACGTCGAGCACGCGGCCATTTCCCAGGAAATTGCGCGCTGTCCACCCTGCCCCTGCTCGCAGGCAGTCGATGGTACCATAGCCAACCGACGCGCGTGCGCGGTGGAACCGGCCCTCCGTGACGGTGACCAGCATCGGCACGACGGAATCACCGGGGGTGAACCGGGCAGTATCGATTCCCACGGTCGCAAGTCTGAACAACTCGGATCCGTAGAGCGAGCGCTGAGACCGGAAGACATCCCGGTAGCGATAGGTGTTGCCCTCGCGGGCGGTGACCAGCGACGCGATGAAGCTGGAGTCGATTCGGGAATAGCCGACCACCCGCGTGTCACCATACACGGCACGGCGCCCTGGCTCCGCATGAAGCTCGGCGGTGCGCAGGTTCCTGGCCGTGTCGGCGATCCCGAAGACCAGGTCGACGCTCGCCGTGGGATAACCGGAGTTGAGGAGACGTGCGCCAAGGGTGTCGGCGGCGGCGATCAGCGCAAACTCCGAGAACGGATCACCCTCCGCCACTGGAAGGTCGCGCCGCAGCGTCGACGCGTCCTCCAGCGTGTCGATCCCGGTGACGTCAAGACGCGAGATCCGGATCGGCTCACCCTCGGTGATCCGGAAGGCGAGCTTGACGCTCTCGCGCGATCGCTCGACCACGGTGTCGATCACGACATCCGGAAACCCGCTTCGCTTGTAGAGGATGCCGAGCCGGAGCACGTCCGACTTGAAGTCGCGTTCATCGAAGTAACGCTTCTCGCCAAGGCCAAGCAAACGTATCACTGGCCACCGGGCAAACGACGCCGAGTTGGTGGTGCGAATGGACGACGCGAGGAACTCGACGTCGATCGACTTGTTGCCCTGAAACTTGAGCGCGCGGATCACCAACGGCTGCTGCAACTGCGCCGCGACGGGCTGCGCCGCGCCGAGGCAGAGCAGCGCCGCAGCGATGACGCCGAACGCCGGGAGCCGGCATTTGTCGAGGGAGCTACCCGCCAAAATTGACCGCATCCTCTAAATCTGGTTTCTTGAAGGGGTTACGCCAACCTTCGGTCACCCGCTCATCCCCTGGAGTCGCATGGCACGACTGGCTGTGATTGTGGTCGCCGCGGTCCTGCTCGGCTGCGGGAGCGGCATCCCGCCGGGCCTGACCTACTACTTCTCGGCCGACCCGAGGTCACTGGACCCTGCCCTCTCAACGGACGTCCCGACCGGCGAGTCGGTCACACTCCTCTTCGACAACCTGACCCAGTTCGATCCCGAGGGGAGGCTGGTCGGTGGGCTTGCCACCGCCTGGACACCGTCGCCCGACGGGCGTACCTGGACGTTCACCATTCGCCGGGGAGTGCGATTTCACGACGGGCGACCGGTCGACGTAACGGCGATCGCCGCCTCGTTCATGCGGGCGCTGGAGATGGCGCGCGAGGGTGGAAGGGTGTGGCCGCTCCTCCCCATTGACGGTGCGGCCGCCGTCGTGGACTCCGGCGCGACGACATTGCGGGGCCTCACGATCGTCGATGACACGACCATCGCGTTCACCCTGGTGGAACCGCTCAATATCTTCCCGAAACTGATCGCCATGCCGGTCGCCGCTATCGTGCCGACGCCCACTCCCGACGATTTCGGCGAGCATCCAATCGGGAGCGGGCCATGGAAGTTCGTCTCGTGGTCGCACGATGACCTCCTGGTGCTGGCGCGCAACGACGATTGGTACGGCGGCGCTCCGCTCGCCGACACGTTGAGAATCCGGATGATCCCCGAGACGTTCACCCAGGCCGCCGAGTATGAGTCGGGGCGCCTCTCTGTGGTCGAGATTCCTGCCGGGGAAACCAAGCGATGGGAGCGCGAGCACGGCGCCGAGTTGCAGCGCCGCGCCGCGTTCAGGGCGGTGTACGTCGCGATCAACACCACGCGCGGTCCGCTGGCCGACGTGCGGGTGCGACGCGCGATCAACCACGCGGTCAACGTCCCCGCGATCCTTGACCGCGTCGCGCAGGGGCGCGGCGTGCTCGCGGCCGGGACGATCCCGCCGGGCCTCGATGGGTTTGCACCGCGCGATCGCTACGCGTTCGACCCCGACCGGGCCCGCGCGCTGCTCGCCGAGGCAGGGCACAAGGAGGGTCTCAAGCTCCAGCTGTGGCGAAGCCAGCGGGCGGAGTTCGCGCGGATCGCGCAGGCGATCCAGGCCGACCTCGAACGGGTTGGCATCGCGGTCGAGATCGTCGAGCGCGATGCCTCGACGGCGCGCTCGGCGGCGCGAAAGGGCGATGCCGACCTCTTCCTCTCCGACTGGTGGGCCGACTATCCGGACGGCGAAAACTTCACCTTCCCCCTCTTTCATTCGGCCAACGCGGGCACCGGTGGGAACTACGCCTTCGTTCGCGACAGCGCGCTGGACCTCGCCCTCGAACGCGCCCGCGGCACGCCCGACTCCAGCGACAAGGTGGCGCTCCTCCGCTCCATCGATGCTGGAGTCTTCGAACGCGCGCCCTGGATTTTCCTCTGGTTCCCGACCGATCTCTGGGCAATGCGACCCGAGGTGGTGGGGTGGGAGTTTCCGGCAGTGTTCACCGGACAGCGCTGGACCGGGGTACGCTTTACCCGATGATCCGCTACATCGTCCTCCGCCTTGCCCTGCTCATCCCGACGCTGCTCGGGGTGTTGGCGGTCACCTTTGCGCTGCTATATCTCGCGCCGGGCGATCCCGTCGCGGCGACCGTCGGCGAGCGCGCCGACGCAGCAACGATCGAGCGTGCGCGGCGTGAACTGCACCTCGACGATCCTCTCGTGGTGCGATTCGGCCGGTATGTCGGCGGTGTGGTGCAGGGCGACCTCGGCCGCAGCTACATCACCCGCCGCCCGATCGTCGATGAACTGGCCCACCGCTTTCCCGCCACACTGCGCCTCGCGGCGGCCGCGATGGCGATCGCCATCGTGCTCGGTCTCACCATCGGGATACGCGGGGCAATGCGCCCCGGCTCCTGGTCCGACCGCGTCGCCACGATCGGGGCCTATCTCGGTATCTCGTTCCCGGTGTACTGGGTCGGGTTGCTGATGATCCTGCTCTTTGCTGTGCAACTTCGATGGTTCCCCCCGTCGGGCTACGGCGGCCTGCTTTTCCTCATCCTCCCGGCGATCACACTGGGGATGCGTTCGGTGGCATTCCTCGCCCGGATGACACGTGCGGCGATGCAGGAGGCACTCCAAAGCGACCTGGTCCGCACCGCCCGGAGCAAGGGCCTCACCGCCCGGGTCGTGGTGCTGCGCCACGCGCTCGGTAACGCACTCATCCCGATCATCACCGTGGTGGGACTCGACTTCGGATCGTATCTCACCGGGTCGATCCTCACCGAGACCATATTCTCGTGGCCGGGCGTCGGGCGTTACGTCCTGACCGCGATCGACAAGCGCGACCTGCCAGCAATCCAGGGAAGCATCCTCTTCCTCTCCCTGATTTTCGTGGTCGCCAACCTGATTGCCGATCTCTGCTACGCTGCCGCCGATCCGAGAGTTGCCTATGACTAGGATGTTCAGGACCTGCCAGTTGCTCGTTGCCACGCTCGCACTGGCGGCACCCCTGCACGCCCAGTCGCTCGCGCAGCGACTCGATGCCCGCCTCGACGCCCCTTCGCTCGATCGCCACATCTGGGGTGTGGCGATCGCTGACCTCGACGGCAAGTTGCTCTACGGTCGCAACGCCGATCGCATGATGGTACCAGCGAGCAACACCAAGCTGGTCGTGAGCGCGGTGGCCAGCGCATTGCTCGGGCCAGATTTCCGGGTCCGGACATCAGTGTATGGCACCGGTCCGGTGATCGACGGCATCTTGCGCGGTGATCTCGTGCTGTACGGGCGCGGCGACCCCACCTTTTCGAACCGGTGTTTCCAGTCGGACACAACCGTGACGGCGGCCTGCGACCGCGACCCGATGGCCCGTTACCAGGATCTGGCCCGGCAGCTTCGCGCGCGCGGCGTGCGGCGCATAGCTGGCGACCTGGTGGGCGACGGATCGTACTTCACCGATGCCGTTGTCCACCCGGGATGGGAGTTCTACGATCTCTACTGGTGGTACGCAGCACCAGTGTCGGCGCTCGGCTTCAACGACAACTCGGTGGAGATCCGGATCACGTCACCTGACACGGCCGGCGGTGCACCGACGGTGACGCTGTCGCCCGACATCGGACTGGCAACGATCGACAACCGCGCCGAGATCGGGCCTCGCGGCACGCGTCGCACCTTCGACGTGCTGCGCGCACCCGATGGGATGAGCTACGTGGCAACGGGCGTCGTACCAGCTGGCGCGACCCCCCAAGTCGAGAGCGCTGCCGTGCTCGACCCGAACCGATTCGCCGCGCTCGCATTTCGGCATGCGCTCCTCACCGAAGGCATCACCATCAGGGGTGGCGTGACGTCCACCAGCGACTCGCTGGCGTTCCACCACGCGCGGCACGGGATGCCGCTCGCCGAGTTGACCTCCCGCCCGCTGCGCGACTGGATCTATCCGATCCTCAATACGTCGCAAAACTGGTTCGCGGAGATGACGCTCAAGCAGCTAGGTCGCCAGTTTGGTGCGACCGGTTCATGGGATGAGGGGATTCGCGTGGAACGGCGCTTCCTGATCGACTCGATGAAGATCGATTCGACCCAGTTTGCCGTCACCGACGGGTCGGGACTCGCGGCCAACAATCTGGTCTCGCCCCTCGCGTTCACGCGGCTGCTCACCTTCATGCGCCGCCACCCCAACTATCCGATGTTCGCCGCGGCGCTGCCGCTGTCCGGCGCAACTGGCTCGCTGCGGCGGCGATTCACCGGCACGCCACTTGAGGGGCTGGTGCGCGCGAAGACCGGCAGCATCTCCCGGGTCAACACGCTGTCGGGGTATGTGGAACGGGCCGACGGTCGCGTGCTCGTCTTCTCGATCCAGGCGAACCATCACACACTCGGAAGCTCCCGGATGATCCCGGCGATCGACAGCGTCCTCGTCGAACTCGGCGGGCGCCTGCCGCGATGACGACCACGCCAACCGCGCCGCGGATCGCGATCATCGGCGCGGGTCCGTCGGGTTTCTACGCCGCAGAGGCTCTGCAGAAGGCGCTACCGGACGTGGCGATCGACCTCTTCGACCGTCTTCCCACGCCGTTCGGACTGGTGCGCGGTGGGGTGGCACCTGACCATCCCAAGATCAAGTCGGTGACCCGGATTTATGACCGGATCGCATCGCATCCGGGATTCCGGTTCTTCGGGCATGTCACGATAGGTCAGGATATCACGATCGAGGAACTGCAGTCGGCGTACCACGCGGTGATCATCGCGACCGGTGCGCAGACCGATCGCCAACTCGGGATCCCCGGCGAGCAGCTCCCCGGCAGTCACGCCGCCACCGATTTCGTCGGTTGGTACAACGGTCACCCCGACTTTGCCGACCGTACCTTCGACCTCACCCAGCGCGAGGCGGCTGTGATCGGGCTCGGCAACGTCGCGATCGATGTCACGCGAATCCTCGCCCGCGACCCGGCGACCCTCGCACCAACCGACCTGGTGAGCCCGGCCCTCCGGGCCCTGAACGATTCGGGGCTCGTTGCGGTGCATGTCATCGGACGCCGCGGGCCGGTGCAGGCGGCGTGCACCACCCCAGAGCTTCGAGAACTGGGAGAGCTCGATGGGGTCGATGCGATCGTCGATCCTGCCGACCTCGACCTCGATCCGGTGAGTGCGGCGCACCTCGCCACCGGAGACGATCGCACCGCGACAAAGAACATGGAGATCTTCCGCAGATGGGCGGAACACGGGCCGACCGGGGCGCGGCGACGTATCGTCTTCCACTTTGCAGCCTCGCCTGTCGAGATCCTCGGCGAGTCACAGGTGCAGGGGCTGCGCATCGTGCGCAACGACCTCGTCCCTGACGGTCGGGGAAGCGTCCGCGCCGTTGCGACCGATCGATTCGAGACACTCGACGTCGGACTTGTCTTCCGTTCGGTGGGATACCGCGGTATCCCGATCGATGGGGTACCGTTCGACGAGCGCCGTGGCGTCATTCCCAACACCACCGGGCGAGTCATGGACGATGCCGACAAGGCGGTCGCCGGGCTGTACGTATGCGGCTGGATCAAGCGCGGTCCGAGCGGAGTGATCGGCACCAACAAATCGTGCGCCGCCGACACGGTCGCCACGTTGATCGAAGACCTGGCCGCAGGGGTGATCGATGCGGCACGCCAGCCTGATGGTTCAGCTGACGAGCTGCTGGCCGCGCGCGGTGTGCGGGTGGTCGATTGGTCCGGTTGGCAGGCTATCGACAGGGCGGAGATCGCGGCGGGCGCCCCGGCCGACCGGCCACGTGAAAAGGTCATCAGTGTGCCAGGCATGCTCGACATCGTTGCGGCGGGAGAGCACGAGTAATGAACCGAAGCTGGGGGGCGAATCCGTCATGGCGATGAAGATCTATACGCGGACCGGAGACGAGGGCGATACGGCGCTTTTCGGCGGCGGACGCGTGCGCAAGGATCACGTGCGCGTCGCGGCATATGGCGACGTCGACGAACTCAACTCGGTGATCGGGGTGGCACGCGCCGCCGCACCCGGCCTGCACGACGAGCTCATGGAGAACATCCAGCGGGACCTGTTCGCGATCGGCGGCCATCTCGCGACACCCGATCCTGCCAAGGTCCGCCGTGCACTCGAGAAAGCCGAATTGTCGGACACCCGCGTTGCGGAGTTCGAAGCCGCGATCGATGCCGCGGACACCGAGCTCGAGCCACTGAAAGCCTTCATCCTTCCCGGAGGAACCCCCGGTGCCGCGGCGTTCCACGTCGCGAGAACGGTGTGCCGACGCGCCGAGCGGAGCGTGATCACGCTCGCCACCTCCGAGGACGTCCCGCCGGAGTTCCTGATCTACCTCAACCGGCTGTCAGACCTGCTCTTCACGCTGGCGCGTCTCGCGAACCACCGCGCGGGCAC
>JBKJMX010000104.1:0-18513 GCA_046596135.1 Gemmatimonadales bacterium | reverse complement strand
GGCCCAGGCATGGGTCCGGTCGGCCATCTGCTGGTGCCTGGCCCACCTCGCTTCCATGCCTTCGGCCGCGATGGCCTCGAGCTGGCGCTCCAGCGCATAGAGGAGCGAGATCGCTGGCGTGCTCGGCGTCTGATGCTTGGCGTTGAACTCGGCGAACTCGACCAGGTCGAAGTAGACACCACGAGCAGGTGCGGAGCGTGCCTGCTCCATGAAAGCCGGTGATGCGGCGGCGAACGACAGCCCGGGCGGGAGCGCCAGCGCCTTCTGCGAGCCGGTGAGGACAAAGTCGAGGCCCCAGTCGTCGAACTCCACTGGAATCCCACCGACACCCGTGACGCTGTCGATGAGGCACATCGCCCCGTGTTCATGCGCGAGGTCGGAGACGGCACGAATGTCGGTACGGACTCCCGTGGAAGTTTCGGAGTGGACCACGAGTACAGCGACCACCCCGCCCTGCTGCAACCGATTGCGCACCGCATCGAGCGGCACACTCTCGCCGAGCGGGGCCTTGAGCACGTCGACTTCGCGGCCACAGGACGCAACGATGTGGGCGAAGCGGGCCGAGAATGCGCCGTTGACCATGGCGACAATCGTCCCGGGGGCCGTGCAGCGCACTGCCGCCTCCATCACGCCGGTGGCCGACGACGTGCTGATGAACACCGGCTGTGTGGTCCGGAACACCGACTGAAGCCCGGCCTGCAGGCGTGCGTACAGCGCCTCGAACGCCGCGCCCCGATGCGGCATCATCGGCTGCAGCATCGCCTGCAGCACCTCGGCACGTACTTCCGTGGGGCCTGGCAGAAAGAAGCGGCCGAAATGGGTTTCGGTCATCCGATCACCAACGACTCGAGCTCATCGAAACTCGCCACGACATGATCAGCCACGCCGACGACGGCGTCGCGGTGGACGAAGCCGGTGAACGCCGCAAACGCATCGACCGATGGCCGCGCCGCGGCGTCGGTCGCACCGTCGCCGACCATCAGCGAGGGGTTGGGCAATCCCAGCGAAGCCACCACGTCGAGCTTGCCCAGTTGCGTCCCCAGTGGCGAGTGGGTGTCGAAGCCGAGGTAGCTGCCGTCGGGATTGGTCTTGATCGAAACGGCGTGGACCTCTGGGTCGACGAAGCCGAGCTCGAGCGCAAGTGGCAGGACGGCCTCGCGAAAACCGCCGCTCACGATGTGCATCACAACGCCGGCGTCGCGCATGCGCTGGATGGCCTCGTGGGCACCCGGAGCCACGTTCTCGCGATACGCGTCCCCAAGATCAGCGAGATCCTGTGCTGACGGGCGAATCCGGGTCATCCGCGCAGCGTAGATCGCCTCGAGCGGGATCTTCCCGGCCATTGCCGCGTTGACCTCATCGGCAATCGCTGCGGCCTCTACGGGACCGACGCGCGCGGCGATCCACTCGACGCCCTCGATGGAGCTCACGGTTGAGTCGAAATCGAGGACGACGGCGTGGTATCGGATCATGAGATCACGTTCCCGGGCGCGAGGAGTCCGGCTGGGTCGAGCGTGTGCTTGAGCGCGGACATCGCCGCGAGCTGCATTGGCGAGACCTGGAACGGCAGCCACTTCTTCTTGAGCTTGCCGATGCCGTGTTCCGCGGCGACGGTGCCACCCATGCCGAGCACCAGATGCAGCATCTCCTCGACGGCGGCCTCGACCCGAGCGAGCATCGGCGCGTCGGTGGCGACGAAATCCTGATGCGGATGTCCGTTGCCGGCATGACCAAAAGTGACCGGCATCGGAAGATCGTGCTTCGCCGCGATTTCGCGCGCCGAAATCAGCGCCCGCGGCAGGAGGTCGAGCGGCACGGCCCAGTCGGTGGCGACGCGCCGACCGCCCTGCGCAACGAACCGCGACCCCTGTTCGTTGGTCGTGGCCGGCACGGCGTGACGCAGGTCACGTGCGCCGCGGATCGCCGCGTCGCTGTCAAATACCACGATGTCGTCAATCGCGGCGCTGGACGCCTCGGCGAGCTCAAGCCATGAATCGAGATGCGCGTCGTCACCGCGATGTTCCTGCTCGGTGTACACGAACGCCGCGCCCTTCCAGGCCTCGCCGCCTTCCTGGAGGTGCACGATCTCGAGCGCGCGATCGTCCAGGTACTCCAGGCAACGTGGGGTGACGACCCCATGCCGCCGGGCCTCGCGCACGAAACGGAGTGCGTCCGCCTCGTTGGAGAACGGGACGCCGAGTCCGGTCACCTGTTCAGGAAGCGGGAGGAGATCGAAAACCGCTTCAAGCACCACGCCGAGCGTGCCTTCGCTGCCGATGAACCAATCGACCGGGTCGTGCATTGGGTGGTAGCCTGCGGTGTTCTTCTCCAGCCGCGGGCGCTGGAACTCGACCACCTCACCCGTGGCAAGTGCCACAGTGAGGGAGCGGACCCAACGGCGCGTGGGCCCGTAGCGCAACGACCGCGCGCCCGATGCATTGCACGCAATCGCGCCCCCGATCGTCGCTTCATTCTCGCTGGTGACGTCGGGCGGGAAGAGCAGGCCGTGTTCTGCCACCGCGCGCTTCATGTCGCCGACAAAGCCACCTGGCTCGACCCGTACCGTACGCGCCGCAACATCGATGTCGACCATCTTCGACATAGCCCGGAGCGACAGCAGCATGCCGCGATCGGTGATCGATGCGCCGGTGAGGCTGGTCTGCCCGCCGGCCGTGGTGATCGGGGTGCCTGTACCAATTGCCTCTGCGATGAGCGCCACCGCCTCGGCGGCCGACTCCGGGCGCGCCACCATTTCGGGTACGAGCTCCAACCCCGACGCATCGCGGCTGTACGACTCGCGCACGGACTGGTCTGTGGTCGGCACGATCGACATCGTCACGCCCCCCGGAAATCGAGAATGGTCGCGGACCGCACGTCGGGCAGCTCAAGGAGGCGCTGACGGAGGTCGTCGTCGATGATACCATCGACCGCGATCGCCGCGAGTGCTTCGCCGCCCTGTGATAACCGTGCCTGATGGTACTCGGCGATGTTCACGCCGGCGACGCCCAGCAACGTCCCCACGTGGCCGATCACCCCCGGGACGTCGTTGTTGGTGAGGATGATGAGCGCCTGCCGCGGCGCGACGTCGACCCGAAAGCCGCCGATCTGGGTAAGGCGCACTACGCCGCCGGGGGCGACGACACCGCTCACGATTACCGACTCCATGCCACCACTAACCGTGACTTCGATCGACGTCGGTTCTTCGTTACGTGCGGCGTCGCCCACCGTGAGCTCGATTCCGCGGCCCTCAGCAATCGCGCGAGCGCTGATCAGGTTGAGACGTTCGCCGGCGACGACGCGCTCGAGCGCGCCGAGTGCGGCGGCCGAGAGGAGTGCGCTGCCTTCGCCCGCGAGGTCTGTACCGGCGCGGAGGGTGATTCGGCGCACGACGGGCACTCCGCGATCGACGAGGAGCGCCCTGCCGATAGCCGCAGCGCGCTGCGCCAGCAGGAGTCCGGGCTGCAGCTCTTCCCATGGGCGGCCACTCACCGTGGCGAGGTTGATCGACCGAGACAGTTCGCCATGCAGCATCATGTCGCGCACTGCAATACAGACATCGACCGCGACGTTGCGCTGCGCTTCGACTGTTGATGCGCCGATGTGCGGCGTGAGCACCACGTTGGCGGCGGCCCGCAGCGGCGCATCGGCCGGGAGCGGCTCGGTCACGTACACATCGAGCAAGGCGCCCCGCACCGTTCCGGCGTCGAGCGCGGCGAGTAATGCCTGGTCGTCGATGATGCCGCCGCGCGCGAGGTTGGCCACTACCGCTCCACCTGGCAGCCGGGACAGCTCGCGCCGGCCGATCATGCCGCGTGTCTCGTCGGTGAGCGGCACGTGCACCGTGAGGATGTCGGCGTCGGGGAGCAGCGCATCGAGCGTCGGGACGCGGCGAACCTGCAGCGCCTGGAAGCGTTCGTCGCCGATGTACGGGTCATACCCGATCACGGTCATCCCGAACGCGCGGGCACGCCGCGCCACTTCGCCACCGATGCGACCCAACCCCACGATGCCGAGGGTGCGCCCGCACAACTCACTGCCAAGCAGGTCGCTGCGGTCCCACCGGCCCTCGGTCATCGACGCCGACGCAGCGGGAAGCTTTCGCAACAGCGACAGCACCGAGCCAAAGAAGAGCTCGGCCACGGCGATGGTATTGCCGGCCGGTGCGTTCACGACGGCGATGCCCATTGCTGTGGCGGCCCGCATGTCGATGTTGTCGATGCCGACGCCGGCCCGCCCGATCACCTTGAGCCGACCGGCGTGCGAGAGCAGCTCGGCCGACACCTTGGTCGCGCTCCGGCCGATGAATGCGTCGTATTCGCCGATCCGCTGGTACAGCTCTGCCGGCGGCAGCGTCGGCACCACGTCGACATCGAACGCCGACTCGGCGGTCAGCAGCTCGACACCCTCGGGGTCGACGTCATCGGTCACGAAGATCTTGATCATGCCCGTATTCTAGTGCAGGAGAACGGAGAACGGAGATCGGAGAACGAAGGCTGGGTGCGAGGCCGTGTTGGTCCCGTCTCTCCATATCCCGTTCTCCGTTCTCCGTTCTCCGGTCACCGTTCTCCTACCGCCCCAGCAACCGGCCGATATCGTTGCTGAACGCCAGCACCATGAGCAGCACGATCAGGCCGAGACCGACCAATGACACCGCTTCGCGGAGCCGGCGCGGCAGCGGGCGGCGGATCAGTCCCTCGATCGCGAGGATCAGGAACGCGCCGCCGTCGAGCACCGGAATCGGCAGGAGGTTGACCACCGCAAGGTTGATCGAGATCAGCGCCATGAACCCGAGGAGATACTGGATGCCGGCGCGGGCCTGCTCCGCCGCCATCTGCCCGATCAGGATCGGTCCGCCGACCTCGCGGCTCGACACGTTTCCGTTGAGCAATCCGCGGAAGGTGCGAAAGATCGTGCCCGCCGAAAGCAATGACGCATTTGCGCCGGCCCGAACGGCGCCGCCGATGCCGAGCGCCTCGGTGCGGTAAGGCAGCCGGTTTTTGGCGCCGATCCGCCCGATCATGGCCGTCGTGGTGTCGGCCACGACGTCGTGCTCCAGGCGCGGTGTGACCTTCAGAGCGACCGGTGCGCCACCCCGAATCACGCCGACCGATATCTCGCGACCCCCAGCCGCCCGGATCAACTCCGTTGCCTCAGGCCACCAGGTCACGGAGCGCCCATCGACCGACACGATCGAGTCGTTCACCTCGAAGCCGGCGTCGCGCGCGGGGTAGTTCGGGGTGATCTCACCGATGACCGGCGGGTGCATCGGCTGCAGTGCGTTCGCCACGCGGGCCCGTTCGGCGAGCGCATCGCGGTGCAGCGCGATCACGATCGGCGGATGATTGTCGAAGGTGAAGCCGATCTCGTTACGATCGCCGGTGGTGATACGCAGTGCAATGTCGTCCCACGAGTTCACAGTCTCACCGTCGACCGCGGTAATGCGGGTGCCCGGCCGGATGTCGGCAAGTTCACGGGCCTCATCGGGCAACGCCGTGGTGCTAACCCCGGCGATCGTGGTGGTGGGGTCGTATTGGCGACCGTTCTTCAAGGCGAGTCCGGTGAACACCGCCCAGGCGAACACGACGTTGAGGGTAACGCCAGCAAGGATGATGATCATCCGCTGCCACACCGGCTTCGCCTCGAACACCCTGTCGGGCGGCACCTCGGCGGCTGATCCGCCCTCAAGCACCGACGACGACGGATCCTCCTCACGGGACGCCATCTTCACGTAGCCGCCGAGTGGCAGCCACGAGATGGCCCATTCGGTCTCGCCGCGGCGAAAGGAGAGCGCCTTGACGGGCTTGCCCATGCCGATGGAGAAGCGGTGGACCCAGACGCCGAAGGCCTTGGCGGCCCAGTAGTGACCGAGTTCGTGCACGAAGATGAGCACGCCGAGGACGACAAATAGCACGGCGATGGTGAACAGGGTGTTGATCATGTCATGGCCTCTTCGGCGTGGCATCGTGCAGCGCGATCGGCACTGCGCACCGCGTCGAGTGAATCGGCGGCCGATCCATCATGGTGATCGAGCGCATGCTCGATCACCTCGGGAATTCTGCCGAAGGGAATGCGACCCGCCAGGAATGCCGCGACCGCGACCTCGTTGGCGGCGTTGAATGCCGCGGGTGCGGTTCCGCCCAGACGCCCGGCGCCCACGCCGATGTCGAAGGTCGGGAAATCGTCGCGGCGGAGCGGCTCGAACGTCAGGGTGCCGGCCGTGACCGGATCATACCGTGCGACGCCGGTGTCGGCGAGGCGTGCGGGATGGGTGAGCGCGTAGAGGATCGGGATTTCCATCGATGGGTACCCGACTTGGGCGAGCACACTGCCATCGGGGAACTCTACGAAGGCGTGCACAATGCTCTGCGGATGCACCACCACATCGACAGCATCGTATGAAAGATCGAAAAGAAAGTGCGCCTCGATCACCTCGAGCGCCTTGTTGGCAAGGGTGGCAGAATCGACGGTGATCTTGGCGCCCATGTTCCACGTCGGGTGGTTCAGCGCCTCAGTCACGGTGGCAGCGCGAACCCGCTCGCGGTCCCAGGTTCGGAACGGCCCGCCCGACGCGGTGAGGATCAGCCGGGAGGGCTTTGCGTCCTGCGAGCAGGCGCACTGCAGCACGGCGCTGTGCTCGGAATCGATTGGCACCAGCTCGCCGCCGCCGGCGCGCGCCGCGGCCGCCACGAGCGCGCCCGCGGTCACCAGCGTTTCCTTGTTGGCCAGCGCCACGCGCTTCCCCGCGCCGAGTGCGGCCAACGTCGCGTCGAGGCCGGCTGCACCAACCACGGCATTCACCACGATATCCACATCGGGTCGCGTGGCGGCCTCGACCAGCGTCTCGGGGCCGGTCGCAAAGCCGCAGTCGGCGTCGCCATGCACCAGCGCGCTGTATGCCGGCTGCCACGCCGCCACTTGCTCGCGAAGCATCACGGCGTTCGAGCCCGCGACAAGCGCGGTCACCTCGAACGCCTCGCGATGGCGTGACAGTACGCCGAGCGTGGTGGTCCCGATCGAGCCGGTGGAGCCGAGCAATGCGATGCGACGCATCGCTAAAGGAGGCCGAGCAACCGGTAACAGATTGCGGCGGTGGGGATGACGAAGTAGAGCGAGTCGAAGCGATCGAGGACACCGCCGTGCCCGGGAATGAGGGCCGACGAGTCCTTGACGCCCGCAGCGCGCTTGAACAGCGATTCGGCAAGGTCGCCAAGCTGACCGACCATCGCGAGCACGAGTGCAACCAGCATTGCCGGGAGCAGCGTGAGTGGCACCTCAACCTGAGGGAAGACGAAGATCGTGAAGATCGGCGCCACCAGCACACCGGCCACAATGCCCGAGATCGCGCCTGAGCGCGTCTTCGCCGGCGAGATCTCGGTGGCGAGCTTCGGGCCGCCGAAGATGCGTCCGCCGAACATCGCGGCGGTGTCGCATACCCACGTGACCACGAGCGGGAAGAACACCAGCGCGGTGCCGGGCCATGACTGCACCGGCCAGAAAGCGTGGCGGATTTCGACCAGGTAGGTCGGAAGTGCGGCAGCATACAGCACCGCGAACACGGTGATCGCGGCAGCGGCAAGGGGCTGTTGCGCCTTGGTCCGGTGACGCAACGCGAGGAAGATGATCACCATCAACCAGATCGCGGTAATGTCCCGCCAGCCCGACGTCCACACCATGGCAAACGGGTTGTCAGTGAGCGCGGCGTAACTGAGCACCGGCAGCGCACCAGCGGCGATGCTCGCGGTGAGCGGGAATCCCTCAACTTTCGAGTGCCCGGCAAGCGTGAGCACCTCCCGTGTCCCGAGCACGGTAATCACTGCCACAAGGATCACGAACGGCCAGGAGCCGTACCAGGTGAGCGCGATCGCCAGCGGGATGGCCACGACGGCGACAGCGATCCGGCGAATGAGGTTCGAATCCATGGTGCTCACGCGTTGATGCGGCCGAACCGGCGATCGCGTCGCTGGTAATCGAGTACCGCGGTGAAGAGATCTTCCCGGGTGAAGTCGGGCCAGAGCACCGGTGTCACGTAGAGCTCTGCGTACGCCAGTTGCCAAAGCAGGAAATTCGAGATCCGCATCTCTCCCGACGTCCTGATCAGCAGGTCGGGGTCGGGCCACCGAGCGGTGAGCAGCTCACCGGCGAAGGCCGCCTCGTCGATCGCGTCGATCTCCAGCGTCCCCGCCTGGACCCTGCGCGCAAGGAGACGAGCGGCACGCACCATTTCGGCACGCGACCCATACGAAAGGCAGATATTGAGGTCGAGCGCCCCGCCCTCGGCGGTACGGGCCTCGATCGACTCGACGGCGGCACGCGCGGTGGGCTGAAGTCGGTCGAGATCGCCGAGCATCCTGACGCGGACGCCCTGTTCGCGCAACTCGCTGGCCTCTCGCGCGACGTACTCCTCGAGGAGCGCCATCAGCGCATCGATCTCGGCGGCGGGGCGCTGCCAGTTTTCCTGGGAGAAGGCGAAGATGGTGAGGACGCCAACGCCGGCGGCAAGGCATCCCTCGACCGTCTCGCGAACGGCGGCCATCCCGGCCTGGTGGCCAGCGCTCCGGGGGAGGCCGCGGTCACTGGCCCAGCGGCCGTTGCCATCCATGATGATGGCGATGTGCCGCGGAACCACCCCGCCCTCACGCAGCAGGTCGAGTCGGGCGCCGGCGGTGTCTGTCACACTTCGAGGACTTCGACTTCCTTCGCCTTGAACAGTTCATCGATCTGGCGAATGGCGTCGTCGGTGTGCTTCTGCACTTCCTTCTCGGAACGGGTCTTCTCGTCCTCCGGCACCTTCTCGGTCTTCTTGATCTTCGTCATCCCGTCGGTGCGCGCCTGCCGCACTGCCACGCGTCCCTCCTCCGACAGCTTGCCACAGACCTTGACCAGATCGCGACGGCGCTCCTCCGACAGTGCCGGAAGGGGCACGCGAATGAGTGCGCCGGTCGACTGCGGATTGAGGCCCAGACCGGCATCGCGAATCGCCTTGTCGATCGCGATCGCGAGCGACTTGTCGAAGGGCTGCACGACCAGCATGCGCGCCTCGGGCGCGGTGACCATCGCAACCTGGTTGAGCGGCACGCTGCTGCCGTAGGCATCGACCCGCACGGTGTCGAGCAGTTGCGGCGTCGCCTTGCCGGAGCGGATTCCGCTCAGCTCGCGGCGGGTGTTCTCGATGGCCTTGGCCATGCCATCACGCGCGGACTTCACGATGTCGGGGAGGGTCATTTGACGAGGGTCCCCACCCGCTCGCCGGCGAGCGCACGTGCGATCGCCCCGGGGGTGTTGATGTTGAGAACGACGATCGGCAGCCGGTTCGCCTGGCACAGCCCGAAGGCGTTGGCGTCCATCACGGCGTAACCGTTGACAATCGCATCCTGGAAGGTGATCTCCGGGAGGATCGTGGCGGAAGGATCCTTGCGCGGGTCGGCGGTAAACACCCCGTCGACGTTGGTGGCCTTGAGCACCACCTCGGCTTCCATCTCCAGCGCGCGCAGCACGGCGGCCGTGTCGGTGGAGAAGAACGGGTTGCCGGTCCCGCCGGCAAAGATCACCAGCCGGCCCTTTTCCAGGTGGCGCATCATGCGTCGCCGGATGTAGGGCTCGGCCAGCGACTCCATGCGGATCGCGGTGAGTACCCGGGTCTCGACGCCCAGCGTCTCGAGCACGTTCTGCAGCGCGAGCGCGTTGATGACCGTGGCGAGCATGCCCATGTAATCGGCGGACACGCGGTCGAGCCCTTCACGCGAGGCCGAGACACCGCGGACGATGTTGCCGCCACCCACTACCAGGCCGAGCGACACGCCGAGGGCGTGGACACTCTTGATCTCTTCGGCCAGTGCCTCGATCACGTGGTAATCGAGGCCACCATCCTTGGCACCGGCGAGTGCCTCACCGGACAGCTTGAGAAGGGCCCGGCGATAGGCCACTCAGGCCTCGCCGATCTTGAATCGTGCGAAGCGGACCACTCGGGCGCCGGCAATACGACCGACCATCTGCCCGACCGTCGCCGATTCATCCTTTACGAACGGCTGCTCGAGCAGCGCGCGCTCGGCCGCGAACTTCCGCACCTTACCCTCGACGATCTTGCTGCGAATGGCCTCTGGCTTCCCTTCGGCCGCTACCATCTCCTCGGCGATCCGGCGCTCGCGCTCGAGCAGATCGGCCGGGATATCGTCGGTCGAGACCGCGATCGGGTCGGCGGACGCGATGTGCAGCGCGATTTCGCGGGCGAGCGCGACTGCATCCGGACCGGAGGCACCGTCGAGTTCGACGAGGACGCCGACCTGGCCGTTGAAGTGGCGGTACTCGGCGACCGTGCCGCCGAAACGTGCGACGTGCTTCACCGTCATCGCTTCGCCGGTCTTGCCCGAGGCCACCTTGACCACTTCTTCGATCGTCTTCCCGTCTATCGACTCCTGCAGGAAAGCCTCGAGCGTCACGCCGACGGGGCTCTTCGCGAGGGCGTGTTCGACAAGCCGGCGCGCCAGCGCCTGGAACTCATCGTTGCGCGCCACGAAATCGGTCTCGCTGTTCAGCTCAACCATCGCGCCGGCGCTGTTGTCGGGCGCGACCTCGATCATCACGATGCCCTGTGATGCGTCGCGGCCAGCGCGCTTCTCGGCCTTCGCGATGCCCTTCTTGCGAAGAATCTCGCCGGCGAGCTCCATGTCGCCGCCCGCTTCCTCGAGGGCCTTCTTGCAATCCATCATCCCGGCGCCGGTACGGCCGCGCAGCTCGGAAATGTCCTTGGTGCTGACTGTCATCGCGCTCATCGTGTCGAAAGTCCTGGTGCAGTTTGTGAAACCGCCGCCCCGGGCCTGTTGGGCCCGGCGGGCGGCGGCTTGTGTGGTCCGACCCGCCGATCGGTCAGGCCAGCGTGTCGCCGGTATCGGGACCCGGGGCATCGGTCTTCAGTCGGGCTGCGATTGCCTCGGGGCGTGCCTTGCGCTTGCGGCGCGGGCGGCGGCGCTTGCGATCGTCGTCGCTGCCATCGCCTTCACCGGCCGAGTAGGTCTCGGCATCGTCTTCAAGCGCCATGTCCTTGACGGGCATCTGCGAACGCGCCTCACGCACCGCGTCGCAGAGCGCGCCGGTGATCAGGGACACGCTGCGGATCGCGTCGTCGTTGCCGGGAATCGGCACCGTGATCGGATCGGGGTCGGCGTTGGTGTCGACGATGGCGACCACCGGAATCCCGAGGCGGTTGGCCTCCTGGATCGCGATCTTCTCCTTCTTCGCGTCGACCACGAACATCGCACCCGGGAGGCGGGACATGTGCTTGATACCCTCGAGGTTGCGCGACAGCTTCTCCCGCTCACGCGAGAAGAGGAGCTGCTCCTTCTTCGTATAGTTCTCGTAATCGCCCTCGGCGGCACCCTGCTCGAGGTCGCGGAGGCGCTTGATCTGCTTCTTGATGGTCTGGAAGTTGGTGAGCGTGCCGCCCAGCCACCGCTCCGTCACCCAGTGGGCGCCGGCGTTGCGCGCCTCGGTCTCGACCACGCCCTTGAGCTGCCGCTTGGTGCAGACAAACAGGATGTTCTCGCCGCGCAGGGCGACGCCGCGCACCAGATCAGCGGCGAGTTCGAGCTGCTTGAGGGTCTTCTGAAGGTCGATGAGGTAGATACCCGAGCGCTCGGCGAAGATGAACTTGCGCATCTTCGGATTCCATCGGCGCGTCTGGTGGCCGAAATGGGTGCCCGCTTCGAGCAGTTCCTGCAGGGTCGGTGTCGCCACGCACTACTCCGTCAGTTGGTTGGTCCGCCGCGCTCCGTCAACTCCCGCCGAGAGCCCCGCGGGGCACCGTTCGACGGAATCGGGAGGCGTGTGTCGTCGCGAGTCATCTGACCCGCGCGTATCGTGCGGCCGGTACGTTCGGCCAGACGTGTGGCGACGATGGGGTCGCCCCCGTTCACCAATGCCAAACCCCTTTCGGGCGACGCAAGCGTCGCCCCTGAGGGTTCAGCAAGCGCTTAGCGCTAAGCGGGTGACGCAAGCGTCACCCCTGAGCGTTCAGCAAGCGCTTAGCGCTTGCTGAACTGGAACTTCTTGCGCGCGCCCGGCTGTCCCGGCTTCTTGCGCTCGACGGCGCGCGGGTCGCGGGTCAGCAGGCCTGCGGTGCGCAGCTTCGGGCGATGCATCTCATCGGCCTTGCAGAGCGCGCGCGCGATCGCGTGACGCATTGCACCGGCCTGTCCGCTCACGCCACCACCATCGACATGCGCCTTGACGTCGAACGCGCCGAGGGTGTCGGTGGCCGTGAACGACTGCTGGATGTGCTGCACCAGCGAGGGACGCGGGAAGTAATCGCCGAGGGTGCGGCCGTTGACGTCCCACTTGCCGGTGCCCGGCGTCAGGTACACGCGCGCCACGCTCGTCTTGCGGCGGCCGACGGCATTCCAGCGGAACTCGGGAGTGTCACTCATGACGGCGCCTTCGAAGTTTCGACGGTGAACGGCCTGGGCTGCTGGGCCTCGTGCGGATGCTCGGAGCCCGCGTACACCTTGAGCTTGGTGCGCAGCTTCTGCTTGGCGAGCGAGTTCTTGGGGAGCATGCCGTAGACGGCCTTCTCGATCACGCGATCGGGATGCTTCGCGAGCATCTCGCCGGCCGGCGTGTGGGTGTCGTGACCCATGTACCCGGTGTGCTTGAAGTAGGTCTTCTGGGACAGCTTGCGACCCGTGAAGTGGACCTTCGACGCATTGAGCACGATGACGAAATCGCCACCGTCCATGTGCGGCGTGAAAGTCGGCTTGTGCTTGCCGCGAATGAGCTGTGCCACCGCGCTCGCCAACCGGCCGAGTGGGATGTCGGTCGCATCGACCACATGCCAGTCATGCTGGAGGTCCGCCGCTTTTGCCGTGTACGTCTTCATGTGCCCTTGAATCCCCGCAAGTCAGTCAGGTCGCCAATTCGGATACAGTCCCCCAAGATAGGGGCGTTGCAGGGGGTCGGTCAATCCTGCGCGGCCCTCAGGATGCGGCCGGGGTGAGTTCCAGGAGGACCTCCCCCTTGTCGACGGTCTGTCCCACGGCGGCTCGAATCGATGCCACCACCCCAGCCGCCGGGGCTTTCAGCTCGTTCTCCATCTTCATCGCCTCCAGCACGACCAACCCCTGCCCCGCCGCCACCTCATCGCCCACGGCCACAGCCAGGCGGACGACGAGTCCGGGCATGGGGGCCTTGAGGACCCCGCTGCCAGCGGTCCCCCGAGAGGACCCACCCAGCGATCGGATGTGCCGGGTTCGCTCGTCGGTGGCTTCTACATCGACCACTGAGCCCTGGTCGACCAGCCGCCACACGCCATCGACGTGACGATCGACGGCCAGCGACGACGTGACCCCATCGACATCCAAGCGGTGCTCGGGCGTATCCCCCACCTGCGCGATGGTGGCGGTCACGGTCTGGCCATTGATGCTGACCTGATCGCCATCGACATCCACCTCGATCTCCCGACCATCGACTGTCACGAAGTATTTCATGCGCGCTCCAGCACCGCGAGGCATTCGAGATGGGATGTCTGGGGGAACTGGTCGTAGGCGCACAGCTCGCGCAGCACGAAACCGTCCCCCAATCGCGCGACGTCGCGGGCGAGCGTCGCGGGGTCGCAGGAAATGTACGCCACGCGCTCGACCGCCGTGGCGGCGATAGCCGTCACCACTTCATCGGCCATGCCGGTGCGGGGTGGGTTGGTGATGATCACGTTGGGCGGCCGCAGCGCACTTACCAGGGCCTCCACTGTTCCCGCGTGGCGGACCACACCAGCGGGATCGGACGGTCCCGCAGCGGCGACCGCGCGCCGGTCGCGTTCCACACTGTCGACCGTTGCCCCGGCGGCGATCAACAGCGTCGTGGTATCGCCGACGCCTGCATAAAGGTCCCACGCATGCTTCCCGGCGAGTACGCCGAGCGCCGCGACCGCGTCGGCGCGGACACGATCTCCCATCGCGGGGTGCACCTGCTCGAACACCGTGGCCGGCCATGGATCGTCGGATCCGGCCATCGCGCGCGGTGCTCCTTCTTCCGGATGCCACCACACGGTAACCGCGAGTCCCTGCGCTGCGAGGTCGGCGTGCAGGGCACGGGCGCCCGACCAGACCTGGGTGGTTGCGGTCCGCACCGCGACATGCAGTCCGTCTGTGCGATCGCGTCGGAGCACCAGTCGCGTCGCGTCACGCGGGAGGTGACGGCGAGCCGAACGCATACCGTCGATCAGTTCCTGCACCCGCGGCTCGGCGATGAGACATCGGCGCACATCGAACACCTCGTCGGGACGGCCGAGGACGTGATATCCGATCCGGCCATCACGCACCGCGAGCGTCACCTTCGATCGGTAGCCGAGCGCATGCGGCGCTGCCACCATCGGCGGATCGTCGACGTTTCGCTTGGCGATGCGCCGCAGCGCATCACCGGCAATGCGTGCCTTGACTTCGTGCTGCACAGCGGTCGAGAGATGCATCAACTGGCAACTCCCGCACTGGTCGCGCACGTAGTGCGGACACGCCGGCTCGACACGACCGGGACCCGGCGACACGATGGACGCGACAGACGCCCGGGCCATTCGAGCCCGGGCGCGCACGTTGCGGAGCAGGATACGGTCGCCGGGGGCGGTGCGGGGGACGAACACGGTGCGTCCATCGGGGAGCGATCCGACGCCGTCGCCACCGGATGCAATCGCGCGGATGTCGACCTCAGGCGCGGGCATGATCAGCGTAATGCGTCGCGCCGAGCTGCGACACGCCACGCCGAGGGGCGCGCGTTGGCATCGGCGTCGGCCACAACGGGGCGGCGAACCGACCGCCGTTCATCCTCGAGCAATGCGGCGGCAATCGCCAGTCGCTGCACCGCATCGTCGTCCGGAACAATGGCGAGCAGGTCGGGCCGCCGCTCGAGGAACTGGATGTCGATGTTGCCCGCCACAAAATCGGGATCGGCGAGCAGGCGCCGATGAAATGCGGCGTTGGTCGCCACGCCCACCACGACCAGTTCGTCGAGGGCACGCCGGGCGGCCTCGATGGTGCGCATCCGATCGGTGCCCCGCACAATGAGCTTGGCGAGCATGGAATCGTAAAACAGCGTGACTTCGCTTCCGCTCTCGACGCCACTTTCCCAGCGCACGCCCGGCCCGGCCGGTGCCCGCATCCAGCGGATCGTACCGGCGCTCGGCAGGAGGCCGTTGGCGGGGTCCTCGCTGGTGATGCGGCACTCGATCGCCCAGCCGCGGGGCGCGAGGGCCGCGGGGTCGATCGACATCGGCATGCCGCGGGCGATGCGAAGTTGCTCGCGCACGAGGTCGACGCCGTAGACCTCCTCCGTCACCGGGTGCTCGACCTGAATCCGGGTGTTCATCTCCAGGAAGTAGAACGAACCGTCAGCGGCCAGCAGGAACTCGCAGGTACCCGCACCGCGATACCCCACCGCCTTGGCCGCCGCAACGGCCGCTGCGCCCATGCGCTCACGCAGCGCCTCGTCCACGGCAATCGACGGCGCTTCCTCGAGCAACTTCTGGTGGCGCCGCTGCACCGAACACTCGCGCTCGCCGATGTGCACCGTGCGTTCGTGGTCGGCAAGCACCTGGATCTCGATGTGACGGGGGCGCTCGATGAATTTCTCCAGATAGACCGCGTCGTCGCCAAACGATTTCATCGCCTCGCTCGACGCACTGGCGATCGCATCATCCAGTTCCGCAGGAGCATGTACCACGCGCATCCCCTTCCCGCCCCCGCCTGCGGCGGCCTTCACCAGCACCGGGTACCCCAGCGACGCGGCCAGCGCGAGTGCGGCGTCGCCAGCAGTCATCGCCGTGGTCGCACCGGGCACGATCGGCACACCGGCGGCCTCCATCAGTCGCCGCGCGGAGGTCTTGTCACCCATGGCCGCGATTGCGGAGGACGGCGGCCCAACAAATACGAGGCCCGCATCCTCGACGGCCCGTGCAAACGCAGCGCGCTCGGAGAGGAACCCGTAACCGGGATGAATCGCGTGCGATCCCGACGCGCGTGCGGCGGCGAGCACTCGATCGATGACGAGGTAGCTCTCGGCCGCTGGCGATCCGCCGATGTGCACGGCGTGGTCGGCGGCGCGCACGAACGGCGCGTTCCGATCGGCATCGGAGTACACGGCGACAGCCTCGAGGCCTTCGTCGTGGCACGCACGAATGATGCGCAGGGCAATCTCGCCGCGATTGGCGACCAGGACCCTGCGAACGTTTTCAGGGGTCATCGAGTGCAGGCAGGAATCGCCGGAGGCCGGCCGGTATCGGCATCGACGAAGAGTTCGCGGCAGAGTGCGCGGTTGCGGCGGGCCGCGAGGTCGTACACATCCCGCGCCGCCGCAGTCCACACGGAGCCTGCGAGCCCCATCATCCCGAACTGATGCATGATCAGCGCGGTTGTGTCGGTAACGCCCGCGACACCACCGAGGAGCAGCAATCGGCTCGCCGTCCACTCCACACCGGGCGCTGCAATGGTGTCGAGCGCCGGCCCGAGGCACACTGGCCGGTATCGGGCCGCGGCACCGAGCGCCTCGGGGAGCGCCTGAGCGGAATCGATGCCGAGCGCGGCGGCCATGCGGCCTCGGTAACGTGCGTCGGCTGCGTAGATATCAGAGCGGAGCAGCACAAGATCGGTGCGCGCTGACGTTGTCAGGCGCACCCCCCACACCGCGGCAACCTCCGCCAGCGAACCGGTCACGAGCACGCCATTGGCCGGGCAGGAGATCATCAGGTTTCGGCCCAGCTCCGCCAACACTGGTGGGAGCGGGACTTCCTCGGCGGCGATCGGTCGGGCGAATATCGCCGACCATCCGTCGGCCTCGATCCGATTGAGGACGCGCTCGACCGACACGAGTACCCGGAACACGCTCCCGGAATCGGCGAGAAGCTGCTGTGCCTGCTCCATGGACGCGCCGGCAAATTCCAGGAGGAGCGGCCCCGGCTCATCGGGATCGTGCCCTTCGCGGTGCCAGAGTTGGGCGTTGTCGAGATAGATGCGGCCGAGGAAGAACCATCCCCGTCCATCGTTCTGCTGCTCCGCCAAGTGCCGTCCAAGGAGGTCAGCCGCGTCGGCGCGGCGTCCCTCGTTGAACAGCACCTCGGCCTCCTGCACGGCAGTCCGGCCCGCGGCCGGGGCCTGCACCGTGACCTGCGCCGACACACCGCCAGCGAGGGCGGCCACAGCGAAGAAGGAGAGCGCGATGGGTTGCAGCGTCATAGCGGAATGCATCCGTGCTTCCGGGGCGGATTCTGGTCGCGCTTGCTGCCGAGCGTCTGCAGCGCGTCGATCAGGCGAGGCCGGGTGTCGCGGGGGTCGATGACATCGTCAATGTAGCCCCTGGCCGCAGCCTGCCATGGTGTAGCAAACGCTGCCGTGTACTCCGCGGTTCGCGCTGCGGCCTCGGCCGCCGGATCGGCCGCGTTGGCGATCGCCTCCCGGTGGAGGATTTCGACCGCGCCCTTCGGCCCCATCACGGCGATCTCGGCGGTGGGCCACGCCAGGTTGACGTCGCCGCGAATGTGCTTCGAACTCATCACGTCGTAGGCGCCGCCGTACGCCTTGCGGGTGATCACCGTGAGCTTGGGCACGGTCGCCTCGCAGTACGCATACAGGAGCTTTGCACCGTGGCGGATGATGCCGCCGTGTTCCTGCGCCACACCCGGCAGGAACCCCGGCACATCGACAAACGTCACCAGCGGGATGTTGAACGCGTCGCAGAAACGGATGAAGCGCGCCGCCTTTCCGCTCGCCGCGATATCGAGCACGCCGGCCAGCACGGCGGGCTGGTTGGCAACCACCCCGACCGATCGTCCGCCAAGGCGGGCAAAGGTGGTGATGATGTTTGCCGCGTACGCCGGCATCACTTCCATCAGCGAATCACGGTCGAACACGCTGCGCAGCACGTCGTGCATGTCGTACGGTTTCGCGGCCAGCTCCGGAATGACATCGAGCAGTGCGCCGTCACGGCGATCAGCTGGATCGTCGGACGCGTGCAGCGGTGCGTCGTCGAGGTTGTTGGAAGGCAGGTATCCGACCAGTCGACGGATCGCCTCGATGCACTCGGGCTCCGATGGGTGGACGAAGTGTGCGACGCCCGACACCTCGGCGTGCACATCGGCGCCACCAAGGTCGTCGAACGATACGTCCTCGTGCGTCACCGTCTTCACCACGCTCGGACCGGTCACGAACATGTAGCTCACGCCGCGCACCATGAAGACGAAGTCGGTGATCGCGGGTGAATACACCGCACCACCGGCGCAGGGCCCGAGGATCGCGGATATCTGCGGGATCACGCCCGATGCCAGGGTGTTGCGCAGGAAGATGTCGGCGTAGCCGCCGAGCGACATCACGCCTTCCTGGATGCGCGCGCCGCCCGAGTCGTTGAGCCCGACGATGGGCGCGCCGGCCCTCATGGCCATGTCCATGGTCTTCACGATCTTGGCGGCATTGGTCTCCGAGAGCGAGCCGCCGAAGACGGTGAAGTCCTGCGCGAAGGCGTAAACCACGCGGCCGTCGACGCGGCCGT
>JBKJMX010000156.1:0-6849 GCA_046596135.1 Gemmatimonadales bacterium | reverse complement strand
GTTTCAGCGAGGAAAATACTCGCAATGAAATCGACCGCGGCGGCCAACCATTCCAGCATATGCGTCACCTCCTCTCGGGACCATCGATACTTCAGAGGTGGCAGACCCCGCTATGGTCTACCGGACGCTTCGCTATTTTCTGCCGCTCGGCTCCGCTCAAGGCCGGACCCCGGGATTCCCCCCCGTTACTCCTGTAGACTGCCTGTTGACTGTGAACACGCGCACGATCAGCTGCCATTCCGTCGTCGCGCGACCACCTGCCTACCTATTCCTCGCCAGCACCCAACAGCCCGACGCGCCCTAGCGCGGGCTGCGTGCCATCGTCCATCGGTTCGTCGCATCCAGTGTCGCATAGACCGCCGCATGCTCGGCGCTCTCACGCACCTCGGCCGTGCCCACCAGCAGCTTCGATTCCCGGCCGCCGATCGCCTGCACGCCCACCATCACCCACGTCCGCCCGAACGCCTCGTGCATCTGCACGCCCTCGAGCGCCAACCCACCTCGGTCCAGCAACCGCTCCAGCACCACCACGGTCGCACGAGCCGCCACGTCCATGCGGTTGCGCGCCGTGTCCGGTCCCTCTTCCGATGCCGACTCGATCCGCCCCTCGCTGGTGAGCGCCACGGTCGCCGTCACCCGCCGGTTCCGCGGGCCGGTCGCAACCGACAAGTCGTCGAACAACACCATCCGCTGCGCCGCACGATCCCGCACCGCACCAAGATCAAGCGTCTCGATCGGCTTGACGTCCGCCGTCTGCGCAATCGAAATCTTCCGGTGGTCCACCTTGAGGCCGAGATGCGCCAGCAACGCCGACTCGACATTGCGAACCACCTGCTTCGGCGTCTGGCCGGCATGCGCGAGAATGTGGATCTCGCTCACCTCACCGAGGGGCGTCGTCACCACCCGCGCCGACAACACTCCCTCCAGCGACGTGAGCAGGTTCTCGGCGCGCCGAACATTCCACGGGTCGGCAGCAGCATCAGACGCTGCACCACCAGGGCGCGCACCGGGAGCATCGAAAAAATGTGATGGCGAAGCAGTCACGTATATCCTCGGCGTCGTCGTGTGCGTGCGCGCCTGCGCTACGCGATGGTGTTCCGCCCAGCCGCCTTGGCCAGGTACAAGGCACGGTCTGCCTGCTCGAGCAGCGGACCCTCGCCGGGCGTCGACGGATCGTACTCCGCCACCCCGATACTCACGGTGATCTGCCCCGACAGGAAGCCGATCCGCCGCCCCGCCAGCTCCACCCGCTCCCGCACCGCATCGGCCACGCGCAACGCGCCGGCCCGGTCGGTGCGCGTCAGCAGCACCACGAACTCGTCTCCCCCATACCGCGCAGCCAGGTCGGTGTTGCGGATCGTCCGCAGGATCTCCTCCGACACCATCCGCAGCACGGTGTTGCCCCGCTCGTGACCATACCGGTCGTTCAGCTCCTTCAACTTGTCGAGATCGAGGAACAGCACCGCGAAGGTGTCGCCACTCCGCTTGCTCCGCTCAACCTCGTGCGACAACCGCGTCTGCAACGTGCGGTAACTCGCGAGCCCGGTCAGGGCATCGGTGCCCGCGTCGCGGGACGCATCATCCGCACGGCGCGACAACCACGGCACACATTGACGGAGCGATGCACGCCCCAGAGCCGTCGCCTGCGCAAACCGGTGGCACGACTGGTACCCACATGCCCGACAATCCCAGGGACGCCCGTTTGGTCCCGTACCGATCGCCTCGAGAATCGTTCGTACCGCCACCGGATCACCCTGCTCGCGACGCGCGCCAAATGCGAACGATGCCCCGATCTCGATCACCGCTTCATCCGGGATCACTGGCTCTCGGCTCCGCGTCGGCTCGTATTGCTGGACCAGCGCGCGGCGCCGGTAGAGGTCGGCCTTTGGACCCGCCGCCGGATGGCCTAGAGCGCCCGCGTGAGACTGGATATCCACGAACCCGAGATCGATCCGGTCGTGCCCCACCGCCCGCGCAATCGCCGGCAATGTCTCCAGCCCCCGGATCGTGAGGAGCCTGCGCCCGTTCGACGAGCCGCTTACCACCACCTCAAGCGGCAACCCCCCCGCGACCGACATGTGCCGGCGCATCTCCGGAGGGATCCGCGAATGGGTCCGCGGCAACAGCTCGGGCCGGACCTCACGGAGGGCAAAAAGTTGCTCGAGATCCGCAAAGGTGAGCATCGCATCGAGCTCGGTGACCATCCCAGGTGCCGCAATCCCGGCGTACACCACAGGGAGCATCTCACCATGGATCCGACGCAGGAATCGCGCCTCGGCGATGCACGGGATCGTGACCGGCGCCAGATAGGGAACAAGCTCGGGATAATGAGAAGTAATCGCCGCCACGACGACCGGATCCGTGCTCCGGATCAGCGTCCCCCAGTCGGCCTCCTCCCACAACCTGAGGTACTCCTGCGCCACCAGTTCATCGCCGATCACCCCGCGGGACACCAGCCGGAAACCGGCCTCGTAGCAGGCGTTGACAAGCTGTTCCGGAGTGGCGGGATGGAAGTGCGCCACCGCCTCGGGTGCCAGGATCAGCGCGCCAGTCCCGGCCTCCGCGATCGCGAGCGCCCGATCGACCGCCCCGGTAGCGGTTATCGCGTCGTGAGGACAAGCGGGGAGGCACTCGCCGCACCGGATGCAATTCTCCTCGATGATCTCGACGATGGGCGCCTCTGGCGGCAGGGCAATCGCATCGGTCGGGCACACACGGATGCATGCCAGGCAAGCGACACAGCGCGCAGGGTCGATTGCCAGATGCAAGGGAGCTCGGGGTATTGGGAGAATGCGCCAGGTGTGCGCTAGTGCAAGTTGGTGGGGGGCTTGAGAAGTGTCAAGAGGTCGCGCTGCCCAAAGGTTTACCGGATCGCGACTTAGGGGATTTCATACTCCTTGAGTTTGCGGTACAGGGTCCGCTCGCCGATCCCCAGGTCCTGCGCGGCCCGGCGACGGTTGCCCTCGGCCCTCCTCAAGACAGCTTCGATCGCAGCCCGCTCGACCTCCGCCATCGACATCCCCGGCCGGTACACCACAACTTCCTCCTCAACCTCGGCATCGTCCTCGTCGAGCCCCATGGCCGGAACCGCCAGCGATTGGGCCAACGGGTCCCTGACCTCGATCACATGGACGTCGCCGTTGTCCGGACGCAGCTCAAGCCGCCGGCGCAGCTCCTCAACCTGAACCCGTAACTCCATGAGGGAGCGCAGGATGAACTCAAATTCGGCCACGCCGAGGCCGATTCCTTGGCCTGAAATCTGGGAGATCCGAGCCGGGAGTAGCGACCCCATCCCCTCGGTCACATCGCCGGGGATGTCCACTGCCCGGATCTCGCTCCCCGGAGCCAGCACCACCATCGACTCGACCAGATTGCGCAATTGGCGGATGTTTCCCGGCCAGGGCGCCTGCAGGAGCAGCTGCATGGCGTCGGCCGCGATCCCCGGGAAGGTCCGCTCGTGCTCGGCCGTGAACTCGCGAACAAACCGCCGGATCAGGAGCGGGATGTCGTCCCGCCGCTCCCGGAGGGGTGGCAGATAAATGGACAGTACGTTCAGGCGATAGAAGAGATCGTCGCGGAACTCCCCGACACTCACCCGGTCCTTCAGGGCCCGGTTGGTGGCCGCGACGATCCGGACATCGACCTTGATCGGTTGCACCCCGCCGAGCCGGAAGAACGATCTGGTCTCGAGCACCCGCAGCAGCTTGACCTGGACGCTCATCGGGATCTCGCCGATTTCGTCGAGGAAGATCGTACCCGTGTCCGCCAGCTCGAAGCGGCCGAGGCGTCGCTCTGCGGCGCCGGTGAACGCCCCCTTCTCATGGCCGAAGAGTTCGCTCTCGAGCAGTGTCTCCGGCAATGCTGCACAGTTCACCGCGATGAACGGACGGCCGCGACGCGGGGAGAGGTCGTGGATAGCCTTCGCCACCAGTTCCTTGCCAGTCCCTGATTCGCCCTGGATGAGCACCGTGCTCGACACCGGAGCCATCTGCTCGATCTTGACGAGCACTTCCTGGATCGGGGCGCTTTCGCCGGCGATTCCGGTGCGCCGCTGCAACTCACGACGATCGACCAGCCGACGCACCGTGGCCGCGAGATCGTCTGTGTGCACCGGTTTGACCATCACCTCCGTAACCGGAAGGCGCGGCTCGCCGCGACCGCTGTCGGTGGGCTCGAGCAATGCCAGCACCGCGATCTCGTGCTCCCGTGCGTACTCGGCGAGGGTCCGTGATTGTGACTCGCGCGCCGCACCACTGAGCACCAGCACCGCAGCGTGGTGACGACGCATCGCCGAGCGGCCCTCTTCGGCAGAGGCCGCGAGTTCGCAGACGATGCCCTCCGCCTCGAGGGCACGATCAAGCGGAACCGCCGTCTCGAGGTCGGCCATGGTGATCACGACCCGTGCGTTCATCGGTGCTCCGTCACATCGCCGCGCGCGATCGCGATGGCATGATCCAGGATCTCATCGAGCACTGTCACGCCGTCGCGCACGCCGCCCGGCGACCCGGGCAGGTTGACCAGCAACACCCGGCCGCGCAGTCCCGCCACGCCGCGCGAGAGTGCCGCCCGCGGGAAACTGGGAATCGCCGCCGCACGCAACGCTTCCGCGATGCCGGGTGCGTCGCGCTCGATCACGGCCCGGGTCGCTTCCGGAGTCACGTCGCGCGGCGACAATCCGGTGCCGCCGGTGCTGATGATCACGTCTACGGTTCCGCGGTCCGCCCACTCCACCATCGTCGAGACGATCGTCCCACTCTCATCGGGAATGCACGCACGTTGCGCCACGGTGTCGCCGCGAACGGTGCACCACTCGATGATGGCGGCACCCGATGCATCGTCGCGCTCACCGCGCGAGCAAGCATCGGAGATGGTGAGCACGCCGACACGCAGATTCATGATCCGTTGCCCCACGGCTCCAACCGCGAGACGAACGGGCGGTCCACGATCTCTGCGGGCCACGCCGTGTCGTCGGCCTCGATAGATAGCATCGTGCCCGACGCCAATGCCGACGTGGGCACCGCGGCCAGGCCGATCACCCCCACCCGCGGCGACCATGTGACCGCGCGCACCCGGTCGACAGCGTGACCGCCAACGCGGACCACCGCACCAACTTGCGGGCGACGCGAACCGCCGACCCGGAATCCCACCAGTCGCTTGAGCGCGCCGGTGCGCCGCCGCGCAGCCAGCGCACCTTCGCCTGGAAACGGCGCCCCTTTTCCCTCTGCCACCAGGTGCTCCAGCGCCGCCTCGACCGGAGTGTCGCCGGGATCGATACCGTGTCCGACGTCGGCCATCCCCCACTCCATCTGCAGCAGTTGCCACGGACCCTCGGCGACCGCCAGCACCGCAAGCGAACGCAGCAGTTCCATCAGCGCCACACGGTCGTGCCCACGGCAGAAGAGGTCAACGCCATCGGGACCATCCGCTGGCGCACGCGCCACGAAGAGATCGATCCCGCCGAGTCGCGCGTTGACCACGTGACCGGGATCGCCCGGCCCGGGTCGCATTCCGATCGCAAGACGATTGACGGCGTCGGGGCCGCGAACGACCACCAGACCGACGTCGTCGGAGATGTCGCGAAGCCTGACTGTGCCGTGCTTGCGGTCTACCAGGTGCTGCCACGCCTCGCCGCGCTGCGCTGCCGGCACGACGAGGAGGACGCGATCCGGAAAGCGATATACCGTGACCAGCGAAAGGATCGATGCATCGTCACGCAGCAGCAGCCCTTGGGCAAACCGAGCAGGCGGAAGCTGCGACAGGTCGACGGTGGCGATGCGGTTGACGAGCGCACCCGCGTCCGCACCAGCGAGCTCGAACTGCCCCCATCCCTCGGTGACGAATGCGCCGGCGGTGTCCACCAGGCGCCGATGTTCATCGAGTGATGTCATCCCAGCAGGTGCGCCATCAGCGCCTTCTGCGCGTGGAGCCGATTCTCGGCCTGGTTGAACACCCGCGACCGGGGCCCCTCGAGCACTTCCTCGCTGATCTCTTCACCACGATGCGCCGGCAGGCAGTGCAGCACGATGGCACCGGGCGCGCCCAGCGTCATGAGCTTCTCATCGACGAAGTAGCCCGCAAAGGCCTTCTCGCGCGCAGCCGTTTCCTCCTCCTGCCCCATCGATGTCCAGACGTCGGTGTTGATCACGTCCGCGCCCTGCACGGCCTCGCGGGGATCATCGGTGAGGTGGATCGTGGTGTGGCGCCTCGCTGAATCGAGCAGCGATTGATCGGGGCGGTACCCATCGGGACACGCGAGGCGCAACTCGAAGCCGAGCAGGCCGGCACACTCGATCCACGAGTTCGCCATGTTGTTGCCGTCGCCCACCCATGCCACCACCCGTCCCTCGATGGTGCCGAACTCCTCGTTGATCGTGAGGAGGTCGGCCAGCAATTGGCAGGGATGCAGCAGGTCGGTGAGACCATTGATGATCGGGACCGTCGCGTGCGTTGCCAGCTCCTCAACGTCGGCCTGCGCGAAGGTGCGGATCATGATGCCGTCGAGGTAGCGCGAGAGCACCCGGGCCATGTCCCGGATCGGCTCGCCCCGGCCGAGCTGGATGTCGCGCGACGACAGGAAGAGCGCGTCGCCGCCAAGCTGGCGGATACCCACCTCGAACGACACCCGGGTTCGCGTCGAGCTCTTCGCGAAGATCAGCCCGATCACACGGCCAGCGAGCGGGCGCGCCACATCGGCCCCCGCTTTCATGCGAGCGGCGCGACTCAGAACGTCGAGGGTCTCGGCGCGGGATAGATCTGTGTTGCGGAGGAAGTCGCGCTTCGGCATGCACCAGTCCTGAGGGGGTCGGCCAATATGGCAGAATAACCGCTCAGAGCGAATAGAGCATGCTT
>JBKJMX010000137.1:0-20556 GCA_046596135.1 Gemmatimonadales bacterium | reverse complement strand
GTCGGTGCGGCTCAGCATCTCGCTGCCGATCTGGGACGGCTTCTCGCGGTCGCGCAACCTGTCGGTCGCGCGAGCTCAGGAGGACGACGCTCGCGAACAGATCCGCGCGCGCCAGCTCGACGTCGACGGCCAGGTGCACTCTCGTATCCTCGCCGTGCGCACCGCGTGGGAAGCTACCCGGATCCAGGACACCAACCGGGCGGCGGCATTGAGCCAACTCCAGTTGGCGCAGGATCGCTACCGCCTCGGCCTCGGGAGCTTCCTCGAGGTGTCAGATGCGCAGCAGGCTGTGACCCAGGCCGAAGCCGATCGCGTCACGGCGATCTACGATTATCACCTTGCTGTCGTCGGGCTCGAAGCCGCCGTCGGCCGTCCCCTTCGCTGAGCAGAGGATTCGTCCATGACGCGCAAGCGCAAGATCGTTCTAGCAATTGGCGTGGCCGTTGTTGCCCTCGTCGCCTTCAGCGCCATCAAGGTGGCAAACAACAAGAACAAGCCGGTCGAAGTGCGCCTCGAACAGGTGGGCAACCAGGATCTCGTCGCGGCCGTGACGGCCAGTGGCCGGATCGAGCCCAAGAGCCAGGTCGACATCTCGTCGGAGGTCACGGCCCGGATCACCCGGATCACCGTGAAGGAAGGCGACCTCGTCACCAAGGGGCAGCTGCTGGTCGAGCTCGACCAGGTCCAGTTCCTCGGCGCGGTCGAGCGCGGCACCGCGTCGATGGCATCGGTCGAGGCGCAACTGATGCAGACCCGTGCCAATCGCGACCAGGCGAAGCGCACCTACGATCGCAACAAGGAGCTCAAGCGGACCAACCCGACGCTGATCGCCGACGAGGTGGTCGAGCAGTCACAACAGACGTACGACGTCGCAGCCGCTGCCGTGCGCTCCAGCGAGGCACAGGTGATGCAGACTCGTGCGACCGTCAAGGAAGCGCGCGACAACCTTGCTCGCACCCGGCTCTACTCGCCGATTGCCGGGCGCGTGGTGCGCCTCGCCGTCGAGGAGGGCGAGGTGGCCCAGACGGGTGCGTTCTCCCGCGACGTCGGTCTCCTGATGCGCATCGCCGACCTGTCGGTGATCCAGGCGCTGGTCAAGGTCGACGAAACCGACGTCGTCCGGCTGTCGCTCAATGACTCGGTGAGCGTGTCGATCGACGCGTTTCCCGACACGCAGTTTGTCGGTAGGGTGACGAAGATCTCGAACAGTGCTGCCGTCAGCGCGGCCGGGACCGCTGGCAGCGACCGTGCGGTGGATTTCGAGGTCGAGGTGACCCTGATGAACCCGCCGTCTGACGTGCGCCCCGATCTCAGCATGACGGCGCGGATCATCACCGATGTCAGGAAACAGGCGCTCGCGATTCCGATCATCGCACTCACCGCACGCGAGGCACCGACCACCGGCGACTCGATGCAGGCGAGGCCGCTCCAGACCACCCCTGGCGACACCGGGTCGAACAAGAAGGCGAAGGCCCGCGAGGGCGTGTTCGTCGTCGTCAATGGGGTCGCGACTTTCCGCCCCGTGAAGGTCGGGATCGCCGGCGATGAGTTCTTCGAGGTGCTGAGCGGCGTGAAACAGGGCGAGACAATCGTGGCTGGCACGTACCAGGCAATCCGCGACATGAAGGACTCGGCTCGGGTCAAGGCAGCGCCCGGCGATGCGGGAGCTGCCAAGCCATGAACGACGTCATGATTCGCCTGGTGGGAATCACCCGTGAATACGTGATGGGCTCCGAGCGCGTACTGGCATTGCGCGGAGTCGATCTCGAGATTCGTCGCAACGAGTACGTGGCGATCATGGGACCGTCAGGCTCCGGCAAGTCGACGATGATGAACATGCTTGGCTGCCTCGACACGCCGAGCGCCGGTCAGTACTGGCTCAACGGGCACGAGGTCTCGCAGATGGAGGATGACGACCTCGCCCGGATCCGGAACATCGAGATCGGGTTCGTGTTCCAGACCTTCAACCTCCTCCCGCGTGCCTCGGCGATGGCCAATGTCGAACTGCCGCTGGTGTACGCCGGCGTGTCGGCGCGGGATCGACGCGATCGCGCGGCGGCAGCGCTCACAAGCGTCGGACTCGGCGACCGCATGGACCATCGCCCCAACGAGCTCTCGGGTGGTCAGCGGCAGCGCGTGGCCATCGCGCGGGCACTCGTCAATAAGCCGTCGATCCTCCTCGCCGATGAACCCACCGGCAACCTCGACTCGGCCACCAGCGACGAGATCATGCGAGTCTTCGGCGACCTGCAGGCGGCGGGGCAGACCGTGATCCTCGTCACCCACGAACCCGACATTGCCGCGCATGCCAGGCGGATCGTCGTGCTGCGCGATGGCCGGATCGACAGCGACCGGGCGGTGGCACCAGCGCCGCACGAGGCCGTGGCGTAGATGCCGATTCTCGAGGCGGTCTGGCTGGCGCTGTCGTCGATCCGCGCGCAGAAGCTCAAGAGCTTTTTTTCACTGGTGGGCGTGCTGATCGGCGTGACGTTCCTGATCGCGGTGGTGTCGATCGTGCAGGGCATGAACGTGTACATGACCGAAAAATTTGCTGGCGCGCTGATCGGCATCAACACCTTCCAGCTCCGGTCGCGGCCGAACATCACGATGGGGAACGTGACCGAGGAGATGTGGCGGCAGTGGCAGCGCAATCCGCGGATCACCATCGAGGATGCGGCGTACATCCAGGAGCGGATGAAGACGCCGGTGCGTACCGCGCGCGCGGGTTTTGATCGGGTCAACGTCGCCTGGAACGGCAAGAGCGCCGACCAGCTCAACCTTAACACCGTCGACGCGACGTTCTTCGAGATCAAGAACTACGACATCGCCGAGGGACGCGCCTTCACTCAACAAGAGGTCAACGTCGGCGCGGCCGTCACGGTGCTTGGCCACGCTGTCGCCGACAAACTGTTCGATGGGCGCGACCCGATTGGCGAGACGGTGAGCATCGGCGGGCTCCCACACCGGGTGGTCGGCGTGGTGGCGTCGCAGGGCAATCTGTTCGGGATCTCAATGGACAAGTTCCTCGTGACCCCGATCACCTCGCCGGCCCGTCGGCTGGTCAACCGGCCCCACGTGATCGACGACCTCCAGATCCAGACCAAGGATGTCGCGACGATGCAGACCGCGATCGATGAGGTCAACGCGCTGATGCGGGTCCGGCGTGGGTTGCGGCCCGGTGATCCCAACAACTTCCACCTCGAGACAGCCGACGGCGCGCTCTCGGAGTGGAAGAAGATCTCCGCGATCCTCTTCCTGGCGTTGCCGGGACTGGTGGCGATCTCGCTCGTCGTCGGCGGCATCGTGATCATGAACATCATGTTGATGGCCGTGTCGGAGCGTACCCGGGAGATCGGCGTGCGCAAGGCGCTCGGCGCCAAGCGCCGTGACATCATGGCGCAATTCGTCGTCGAGTCGGCCACACTCTCGGTCACGGGCGCGATTCTCGGCATCGGCGCCGGGATCCTGCTCGCCTTTGCGGTGCGCGCGTTCACGCCACTCCCAGCTGCGATCGCCCCATGGTCGATCGGTGTCGGGGTCGGGCTGGGTGTGCTGGTCGGCATGGTGGCTGGTGTCTACCCAGCGCGCCAGGCGTCGCGCCTGGATCCCATCGCCGCGCTGAGGCAGGAATGAGTCAGGTACATGGCCGAGGGAACCTCCTTACCCGTGGCGCCGAGGGGGTAACCCTCGCGCTCGATTCGGTGCGGGCCAACAAGTTGCGCGCGTCGCTCACCATCCTGGGTATTGCGATCGGGGTGATGGTGGTGATCGCGATGGCATCGATGATCACCGGCATCCAGCGATCGGTCACCGACGTGGTGCAGCGCGCCGGACCGAACACCTTCGTCGTGATGCGATTCTTCAGGGACGAGTTGCAAATCTCCGATGGCAGCGACGAGATGTCGCCGTGGCGGCGGCGACCCCGCCTCTCGCGGGACGAGGCCGAGTTGATCCGCAACCTTCCGGCTGTGGCCGATGTGAACGTCCGCGAACAGGCGGGATCGGCGGTGGTGTACGGTGACAAGGAGTTCAGTCAGGCCGGCATCGAGGGCATGGACCCGAGCTGGATGAAGGTGTCGGGTGGCGACCTGCTCGACGGCCGCAACTTCACGCCGATCGAGGCCGCCGGGAATGCGTTCGTGGTCGTGATCAACGGCGACGCCGCCGAAGTGCTCTTCCCCGGCCTCGACCCGGTCGGCAAGGTGATCCGGATATTCGGCTTGCCATTCACGGTGGTAGGTCTATATCGGGACCCAGCCGGTCTGTTCGAAGACGGCGGCAATCCCAAATTCGTGGTGCCGCACGGCACGCTCGCCAAGGTGGGGAATCAGGACCGCGGCTGGATCAACATTGCAGTGTTCCCCGATTCCACCGTCGGTCGCGACGCGGCCATGGACCAGGTCACCTCCGCGATGCGCATCCACCGCGGCCTCAAGCCCGGCGAGGAGAACACCTTTGACCTCGTGTCGGGCGACCAGTTTTTGGCGAAATTCAACGACATGACCGCCGGATTCTTCCTGGTGATGCTGGTGCTGTCGAGTGTGGGCCTGATGGTGGGCGGTGTCGGCGTGGTCGCGATCATGATGATCTCGGTCACCGAACGGACCCGCGAAATCGGCGTGCGGAAGGCGCTGGGCGCGACGCGTGGCGAGATCCTTTTCCAGTTCCTGGTCGAGGCCGCCACCCTCACGCTGCTGGGCGGGCTCTGCGGGATGGCGATGGGGGCCGTCATCTCATTCGGCATCAAGCAATTCACGCCGATCCCGGCGACGATCCCGCTCTGGTCGATCGCGGCGGCAATCGGGGCGTCGATCATCACCGGCATCTGCTTCGGGCTCTATCCGGCCAACAAGGCCGCCGCCATGGATCCGGTTGAGGCGCTTCGGCACGAGTAGTCTGGTGAGCTTTGGGGGGTACCCTGACGACGCGTCCCATGGCGCCGTTCGTGTATCATTGAGGATGCCCTTCTCCGAAGCGATTCGGCTCGCCCTCCAAACGATCTGGTCCGCCAAACTTCGCGCCTTCTTCACCCTCCTCGGCATCATCGTGTCGGTGGCGTTTCTGGTCACCGTCGTGGCAGTGATCCAGGGGATGAATTCGTACGTCCGGGTGAATCTCACCGGCGCGATGATCGGCAGCAATGCGTTTCAGGTACGACGCACGCCGATCGCGCTGGGGCAACGGAGCGACGCCGAAGTGCGCGAGTTCTCGAAGCGCCCACTGATCTCGCAGGATGACGCCGAGGTGATCCGGCTTGCGCTGCCGGACGCCCAGGCGGTGGCAATGCAGTCGGGATGGCCGCCACCGAGCGTCCTGATCATCGCGGGAAACCGGTCGATCGGCGGCGTCTCCATCATCGGGATCACTCCGGGGTACCAGACCGTCCAGGACTATCGGATCGCGGCGGGGGAGGAGCTCAATGAGGTGGATCTCCGCGCGCGACGTCCGGTGATCGTGATCGGGTGGGATGTGGCCACCACGCTCTACCACTCAGCCGACGCAGCGATCGGGGAGCGGGTGCGGATCGCCGGACGGCAGTACACCATCAAGGGCGTCTTTGCGACCAAGGGAAAGACCGTCGGGATGTCGTTCGACGGCTTCGCGCTGATGCCGCTCCCGGTATTCGAATCGACCTGGGGGCGGCGACGTACCACGGTCGTTTCGGTGAAGCTGCGCGAGGCCACGGGGATTCCGGACGCGATGAATCGCGCCGAAGAGGCCATGCGAGTGGCGCACGGACTTCGCCCGGGGGAGGCGAATGACTTCGCGGTGGACAAGGCCGATGCACTGGTGGCGTTCTGGACCACGCTGACCTCGGTGCTCTTCGCGATCGTCCCGGCGGTGGTCTGCATCGGGATCGTGGTCGGTGGGATCGTCATCATGAACATCATGTTGATGTCTGTCAGCGAGCGCACCCGCGAGATCGGGATCCGCAAGGCACTCGGCGCACGGCAGCGTGACATCAGAATGCAGTTTCTGGTCGAGACGGTATTCCTCTCGCTCCTCGGGGGAATCATCGGCATCTCGGCAGGGTGGGTCTTTGCCGAACTGCTGGCCATCTTCTCGCCGCTGCCCGCGCGGGTGACCTGGTGGTCGGTCGCGGTCTCGATGGTGCTCGGTGCCGGCTCCGGGACCATCTTCGGCGTCTACCCGGCGACCCGGGCTGCCAAGCTCGACCCCATCACCGCGCTCCGGAGCGAGTAGGATGGCCCTCCGGCTCGCGAATGTCGGCGAGGGAATCGTGCTCGCCTTCGACACCATGCGCGTGTCGAAACTGCGGAGTGCGCTCACCATCCTCGGCGTGATCATCGGCGTCACCACGGTGATGGTGATGGCCTCCCTGGTGAACGGCATCCAGACGCAGATCGTCAATGCCGTCGAGAACGCGTCGCCACAGACTTTCTACGTGATGCGATTCATGTCGACGATCCCCCTCAATCCGGACAGGCTTCCGCCTGAAGTGAAGGCGCGGAAGGTACTGGATGAGTCTGACGCCGAGGCGTTGCGTGGCGCCGAACAGATCCAACACGCGGGGCTCTGGATCCAGACGTTCGGTCGGATGGAACGCGACGCGATTTCCTCGCAGAATCTCACGCTCTTCGCGGCGGACAACTCGTTCCTCGATATCCGCGGCGGGACGCTGGTGGGTGGTCGCTTCTTCTCGAAGGGCGAGCTCGCCGCGGGAACTCCGGTGGCGGTGATCGAGCAGACGCTCGCCGACTTGCTCTTCGGACGAAACGACCCGATTGGCGAGGTGGTGCGTATGTCGGGACGCGCCTTCACCGTGATCGGAATCTACCAGAAACCGGACAACATCTTCCAACCTCCCGGCACCGAAGAGGGCGCGGTCGTGCCCTACCGCGCCGGAAAGAGCCGTTTCCGTTACGACGAGACCCAGGGACTCTTCATCGCGGTCCTCGGCCAGCGCGACATCCCGATCTCGTTGGCCACCGACGCCGCAACGGTCGCGCTGCGCCGCGCGCGAGGGCTGCGGCCGGGCCAGCCGAACTCCTTTGACGTGATCACGCAGGACCAGGTGCTCGACACGATGGAATCGCTGACGTCCGCATTCTTCCTGGTGATGATCGCGCTCTCCAGCGTCGCGCTGCTGGTCGGTGGGATCGGCGTGATGGCGATCATGATGGTGTCGGTGACCGATCGGACGCACGAGATCGGAATCCGGAAAGCGTTGGGGGCCACCAAGAACGAGATCCTCTGGCAATTCCTGGTCGAGGCGGCGACGCTCACCGGGACCGGCGGGGCGCTGGGGATCGTGTCGGGGCTGGCGATCGGTGGACTGTTGAAGTTGATCATCGGGTTGGATGCGGGTCCGCCGGTCTGGAGCGCGCTCGTCGCGGCGGGCGCATCGGTGACGATCGGTCTCGTCTTCGGAATGATCCCGGCCATGCGCGCCGCGCGCATGGACCCGGTCGAGGCACTCCGGTGGGAATGACCATACCGAGTTTCCTCAACGGCCCGGCTGGCCGACCGCCATCCTCCCTTACCTTCCAGCGATGAACGTCGACATCCTCGCTGCCGTGGCGCATCCCGACGACGCCGAACTGCTGATGGGCGGCACGCTCGCGCGCGCCGTCGACCAGGGGTATCGCGCCGGCATCCTCGACCTCACCCGCGGCGAGCTCGGTTCCCGCGGCACGCCGGAACTGCGCGCGACCGAGGCGGCCGCGGCCGCCGCAGTGCTCGGCATCTCCGAGCGCGCCAACGCCGGCCTTCCCGATGGGCACCTCGCCAACACCGACGCGATGCGACGGGTGGTGGTACAGTGGATCCGCCGCTTTCGGCCAAGAGTGGTCCTGCTGCCGTGGCGCGTCGGTCGCCATCCCGATCACCGCATTGCGGCCGAGCTGATCCGCGACGCATCGTTCCTGGCGGGCCTCAGGAATTACCCGGCAGATGGTGAGCCGTTCAAGCCCTTCAAGCTCTGCCACGCCCTGGCGTTCCGGGAGGACAGCCCGCGGCCGTCGTTCGTCGTCGACGTTTCGGCGCAGTTCGAGCGCAAGCTGGCCGCCGTGGCATGCTATGCCTCGCAGTTCGAGGGCGCCACGCAGGCGGGCGAGCTCCACCCCACCGGAGAGCCACTCCTTGAGCTGATCCGGACCCAGGGAGCCCATTACGGATCCCTGATTCGCAGGGCGCAGGGAGAGCCGTTCTGGACCGATGAGACGCTGGAGGTGACGGATATCGTCGCCCTCGAGGTCGGCTCGCTCTAGGATCGCGCTTCATCCCTCCGCTCCGCCTTCTTAGATTCCCTCCATGGAACCCGTTTACCTCGACCACGCCGCCACGACCCCGGTTCGCCCGGAAGTCCTGGAGGCGATGCTTCCCTTCTTCAACGCCGCGTGGGGCAACCCGTCGTCTGCCCACCGCTTCGGTCGCGCCGCCCGCGCCGGATTCGAGCAGGCCAAGCGCGAGGTGGCTGAAGCCCTTGGCGTCGAACCGGGTCAGGTGGTATTCACCTCCGGCGGCACGGAGGCCGACAACCTTGCCGTCATCGGTGCCGCAATGGCAGCCCAGGCGCAGGGCAAGCCGATGCACGTGATCACCACGGCCATCGAGCACAAGGCCGTCCTGGCAGCCGCCCACGCCGTGGTTCGACTGGGCGGGCGGGAGACGGTGCTCCCTGTCGATGAGTGCGGCGTGGTAGATCTCGACGCCCTCGACCGCGCACTCGCCGATGAGCCGTCGGTGGTGTCGATCATGTGGGTGAACAACGAGGTGGGAGTTGTGCAGCCCATGCGCGAGATCGCACGGCGATGTCGCGCTGCGGGCGTGCCGCTCCATACCGACGCCGTGCAGGCTTTCGGGAAGCTCCCGATCGACCTCGACGACGTGCCGTGCATCCTGCTGTCGATCAGCGGTCACAAGCTCGGTGCGCCGAAGGGTATCGGCGCACTGATCGTGCGTGACCGGACGATCATCGAGGCACTGATTCACGGCGGCGGGCAGCAGTTCGGCCTTCGGCCGGGGACCGAGAACGTCGCCGGGGCGGTGGCACTTGGCCGGGCGGCGCTGATCGCGCGCCAGGAACTCGATGGCCACGTGGACCGGATGTGCATGCTGCGCGATCGGCTCGCTGCTGATCTGCAAGCAATCGTTCCCGATCTGGTGATCCAGTGTCTTGGGGCGGAGCGCGCGCCGCACGTGCTGGCAGTGTCGGTGCCCGACGCGGAGGCCGAGGCGATGCTGATGCACCTCGACATCGCGGGGATCGCGTGCTCGGCGGGCTCCGCGTGCACCACCGGCGCCGTCGAGCCGTCACACGTGCTGGTCGCCATGGGTATCGCGCGGCCGCTCGCACTCGGCACGCTCCGCTTCTCACTCGGTCACGAGACCACGGACGAGGACATCGCCCGCGTCGGCGCGACCTTCGGCGGCGTGGTCGCACGCGTGCGGGCCCTCGGGGCGGCTCTCGGACGTGCCTGAGCGCGGTCGGGTCCTCGTCGCGATGAGCGGCGGCGTCGATTCGTCCCTCGCCGCTGCCATGCTGGTCGAGGACGGTTGGGATGTGGTGGGCGCAACCATGAAGCTCTTCTGCCACGGCGACGACGTGCCGGACCGCCCGTGCTGCTCGCTCGACTCCATCAATGATGCCCGCGCCGTGGCGCACCGGCTGGGAATTCCCCACTATGTCCTCAACCTCGAGGACCGCTTCAGCGATCGGGTCATCGACAATTTTGTGGCAGAGTATGCGGCTGGTCGCACCCCAATTCCGTGCGTGCGATGCAACTCGTTCACGAAGTTCCGCGATCTGCTCGCCCACGCCGATGCGCTCGATTGCGACGCCATCGCGACCGGGCACTACGCCATCGCCCAGGGCGGCGCGCTATACCGTGGCACCGATCGCAACAAGGACCAGAGCTATTTCCTCTGGGGGATCGACCGCGCCGTGGTTGCACGAATGCTGACGCCGGTGGGGGCGCTATCGAAGGCGGAAACGCGATCCCGCGCCCGCGCGCTCGCACTCGAAACCGCCGACAAGCAGGAGAGCGTCGAGATCTGCTTCGTGCCCGACGACAACTACATCGGCGTGCTGGAACGCCACCTCGGTGCCGATGCACCATCGCTCTCCCCCGGCCCGTTGGTCACCGCTGGCGGTGAGGTGGTGGGTGAGCACGACGGCTTCGCACGCTTCACGGTGGGCCAGCGGCGCGGACTCCCCGGCGGCCGGGCGCTGCCGCTCTACGTCGTGGAAATCCGGCCCGAAACGCGCGAAGTGGTCGTCGGTAGCGCTGACGAACTTCTCGGCAGCGTGGTGTCGCTGGAGGAGCTCAACTGGCTGGCGGCACCGCTCGCCCCGGGTGACCGCTGCCGAGTCCAGGTGCGATACCGCTCGCCCGGTGTCGACGCCACGGTGCGCACCGCCGACAATGGCACTCTCGTTCTCGATCTCGACCATCCGGTGCGTGCCATCGCACCCGGCCAGTCTGGCGTGCTGTACGACACGACCGATCGCGTTCTCGGCGGCGGCGTCATCGCGAGGACCGCATGAGCGCCCAGCCACTGCCCGGCCCGCCGCCCGAGACGGGCAAGCGCAATCTCCGTGATCCGGCGCTCTACCAGAATCGGGAACTTTCGTGGCTGGAATTCAACCGCCGCGTGCTCGCCGAAGCACTTGACCCCCGCACGCCCCTGCTGGAGCGCGTCAAGTTCCTCGCGATCTTCTCCAGCAACCTCGATGAGTTCTTCCAGGTTCGAGTCTCGGGTGTGCGCGAACAGGTGGCGCTCCATGTCGCCGAGCGCGGCGCCGATGCGATTCCGCCGGCGCAGGAGCTGATCGAGATCAGGGCGCGGGCTCGCCGGATGGTCGACAAGCACTCCCGCTGCCTGGAGGACGACGTCCTGCCGGCCCTGGCCGCCAACGGCATACGCATCTATCGTGCGTTTGCCGATGTTCCTGAATCGGAGGGCGAATACCTCACAGAGTATTTCAACACGATGGTGTTCCCGGTCCTGACGCCGCTCGCGGTCGACCCGGGCCATCCGTTCCCGCACATCTCCAACCTCTCGATCTCGATCGCGGTCTCGCTCGCAGACGCCGATGGCGAACCACGCTTTGCGCGGGTCAAGGTGCCGAAACTGCTGCCCCGATGGGTGCCGCTGCGCGCGCCCAACGAGTTCCTTCCGCTCGAAGTGCTGATCAGCACCCACCTGCAATCGCTCTTTCCGGGGATGAAGCTGATCGGCTGCCACCCCTTCCGGATCACGCGCAATTCCGACCTCAACCTCGAGGTGGGCGATGGCGACAGCGATGAGGCAGACGACCTCCTCGAGATGATCCAGGAAGAGGTGCGCAACCGGAAGTTTGGCGAGGTGGTGCGTCTCGAAGTGCACGAGTCGATGCCGGCCTCGCTCCGCAAGCTGCTCATCGAGGAGTTCAACGAGGCCGATGCCGAAGAGGGCGAGGGGCTCCCGCTCGCGTACGAGGATGTGTTCGAGGTTGGTGGCCTGCTCGACGCCAGCGACCTGATGTCGATTGCCTCACTCGAGATCCCGAAATTGCGCGACGAACCGTTCACGCCCGTGACGCCACGCCGGCTGGCCGATGATCGCGACATCTTCGAGGTGATCCGGGAGGGTGACCTCTTCCTCCACCATCCCTACGACTCATTCCAGGGTTCGGTGGAGCGGTTGATCACGGCGGCGGTAAACGATCCCGACGTCCTCGCGATCAAGATCACGCTGTATCGCACCGGCGGCGAGATTGCCCGGCTGCTGGCCCACGCGGCCGAGATGGGAAAACAGGTGGCGGTGCTGATCGAGTTGCAGGCGCGGTTCGATGAGGAGAACAACATCATCTGGGCGAAGCGATTCGAGGACATCGGCGTACACGTGAGCTACGGTGTCGCCGGGCTCAAGACCCACGCCAAGGTGCTGCTGGTTGTCCGTCGCGAGGGCGATCGTATCCGCCGTTACGTGCACATCGGGACGGGGAACTACAACCCGATCACGTCGAAGTTCTACACCGATTTCGGAGTGTTCACCGCCGACCCCGACCTGGGGGCCGACCTCAGCGACCTGTTCAACGTGCTGACCGGCTTTGCCGCCCCTGCGGGTTATCGCAAGATCTCCGTCGCACCGCGGTGGATGAAGCCAAAACTGCTCGATCTGATCAGTCGCGAGACACTGCACGCGCAGGCGGGGAAGCCGGCGCGGATCATCGCCAAGCTCAACGCGCTGGTCGACCAGGATGTCATCATCGAACTGTACAAGGCATCGATGGCTGGCGTGCAGGTTGACCTGATCGTGCGCGGGATCTGCTGCCTCCGCCCCGGCATCGATGGCGTGAGCGACAACATCCGCGTGATCTCGATCCTCGGTCGTTTCCTGGAGCACTCCCGCGGATTTGTTTTCCGCAACGGCGGCAAGGAGGAGGTGTTCATCACCTCGGCCGACTGGATGCCGCGCAACCTCGAGCGTCGTGTCGAGGCGGCGGTGCCGATCGAGGACCCGCGTCATCGCGCGGAGATCCGTCGGCTCTTCGAGTTGATGCTGGAGGACAATCGTCAGGCGTGGGACATGCAGCCCGACGGCAGCTATGTGCAGCGTCGTCCCGCGCCCGGCGAGGCCGACCGGGGCAGCCAGCAGATCCTGATTGACCGGGCCGGCTAGGACTTCATCCCCGCCTTTTCCGCGAACTCGCGGAATTCCGCTTCCTGCTCGGCGTTCAGCTTCTCGGGGATCTTGACCTGGACCGTGACGATCTGGTCGCCCTTGCTCCCACCCTTCTCGATGCCCTGACCGGTGATCCGCAGCTTGCGACCTGGCTGCGTTCCAGCGGGCAGGCGCATCTTCACCTTGGCTCCCCGCACGGTGCGCACGTGCACGGTCGTGCCGAGCATCGCCTGGGCCAGGTTGACGGGGATCTCGCAGTGGATGTCGAGGCTGTCACGGGTGAAAAAACGGTCCGGCTCGACGGTGAAGGTTACGAGCACGTCACTCGCCTGCCCTCCAGCACGCGCTCTGGGCCCCTGGTTCTTGAGCCGCACCCGGCTGCCGGTGTCGGTCCCGGGCGGTACCGTCACCAGCAACTGCTTGCGGGTCCGCTGCTCACCGGTGCCTGCGCACGTGTGGCACCGCTCGGACGGCACCTTGCCGCGCCCCCGGCACGCCGGGCACGGCCGATTTACGGCGAAGCCACCTTGCCCGAATGACACTGTACCGCGACCGTTGCACTCCCCGCATGTGCTCATCGTCGAACCCGGCTCAGCGCCAGTGCCGCCACACGTGGCGCAAGCGTCGCTCATCTCCAGCGTGATCGGTACCTTGCCGCCCACCGCCGCCGTGCGGAATGGAACCGTGATGGTGACGTCGACATTCTCGGTGCGTTGCGGCGCGTCGGCCTTCTGCCCGCGTCCGAAGATCGACGAGAAGATGTCGCCGAGTCCGAACGAGCCAATATCGGAAAAGTCGCCCTGATCGAATGATGGGCCACCGGCGCTGCCGGGTCGGGGCGACCCGGCACCGCGGCTGCTCCCGCGCGTGTCAGAGAAGCCGCCGAAGGCGCCCAGACGGCGCATCTGGTCGTACTTGGCCTTCTTGGTCGCGTCGGAGAGCACGCCGTGCGCCTCGGAGATCGACTTGAACTTTTCCGACGCCGCCGGGTTGTTCGGGTTGGCGTCCGGATGGTGCTCCTTGGCGAGCTTGCGGTACGCCTTCTTGATCTCCGGGGCCGTGGCCGTGTCGGGAACGCCAAGGACGGCGTAGAAATCCTGGGTTGCCACTCAGGCGGTGCCCTGCTCCGAGTACACCTGCACCCGCGCAGGCCTGAGCACCACGCCCTTGTACCGGTACCCCACCTGGAACGTCGCCTTCACAGTGTGATCCTGCGCCGGATCCTCGGGGGCCACAACCGCCACCGCCTCATGGATCGAAGGATCGAACGGGTCACCCTCGGGCGCGATCCATTCCAGGCCCGATGCCTCGAGTTCCTTGTGCAGCTTACGCTGGAACAGCTCGAAGCCGTTGCGATAGGCCTCGTAGGTTGTCGACTCCGGATCGCTGGTCCCGAGCCGGTCGACATCGTCGATCTCATCCATCAATCGGGTCAGCAACCACGCGACGCCGCGATCGGTAGCCTCGGTCTTCTCCTTGAGGGTGCGCCGCCGGTAATTGTCATACTCGGCAGCGAGACGGAGGAAGCGGTCCTCCGATTCCTGAAGGGCCTTTCCCAGCTGCTGCACGTTGACGCCGACATCGCCCAGCTCGGCAGCGTCTGCTTCGACTTCAGGAGCCTGCTCACCGAGGATCGGCTGTTCATCGGAAGCCGATGCCTCGTCATGGTCTGTCCGTGGTGTTTCCGACTTCACTGTTCATGCTCCCTGATTGAATCCTGCTGTAAGGAGGCAAGCGACGTGCCCCAAAGCAATGCCGGATTGGCAGTCATGGGTCCGATTCGCCTCCCGCTAGCAGGTCGCGAAGGCCCATCAACGCAGTCGCGACGGCACGTGCGCGCACCTCTGGACGGGTTCCGCCGAAGACGACACGCCGGCTCGAAAGATGGCCCCGATGCATGAATGCCAGCCAGACCGTGCCGATCGGCTTGTCGGGCGTCCCGCCAGCCGGGCCAGCGATCCCCGTGATAGCGACGGCCGTCGACGCGCCGAGGCGCTCCGCCACGCCGCGGGCCATCGCTTCGGCAACCTCGGCCGACACCGCGCCATGCTGTCGCAACATATCGGCGGGTACGCCGACGAGTTGCTCCTTCGCCGCATAGCCGTAGGCGATCACACCGCCGAGAAACACGTCGCTGCTGCCGGGGATGTCGGTGAGGCGTCCGGCGACCAGCCCGCCGGTGCACGACTCGGCAACCGCGATGGTTTCGCCGGCGTTGCGGGCCAGGTCGAGGACGCACGCGGCGAGGTCGTCATCGTCGGTGCCCCATGCCCACCGTCCCGCGACAGCGTGCAACCTGACAATGCCCTCGTCGAGACGGGTGCGCGCCGTTTCGGAAGGTGCATCCCACGACGTGAGGCGTAGGTCGACCCCGGTGACGCCTGGCAGGTAAGCGAGGGTGAGCGGTGCCAGCTCGCCCTCAAGGTGTGCGACCGCCTCGGCCAGCGTCGATTCCGCCACGCCACAGGTCCGGAGCAGGCGGGAGGCAACGGGCGAGCCGGCGAGGGCGCCGAGGCGGGGCGCCACCTCGTGGATCAACAGGCGGGTCATCTCGTGCGGCACGCCGGGGAGCATGATCACCACGCCGCGCGGGCCGTCCAGCCAGAGCCCGGGCGCCGTCCCCCATTGGTTGGGGAGGACGGTGGCGCCACCGGGCACCAACGCCTGCGAGCGATTCGACGCGGCCGGTTCCCGGTCGAGCTTCCTGAAACGCGCGAGGAGCATTTCCCACACGTGCTCGTCGAACTGCAGCGGCATGCCGAGCATCTCAGCGACGACGTGCTTCGTGATGTCGTCGCTGGTCGGACCCAGACCGCCGGTTGTGATCACCAGGCGACTGCGATCGAGTGCCTGGCCGACGGCGTCGCGAATCGCTGCGGCATCGTCGGGCACGGAAGTGCGGCACGCCACCCGGAAGCCGAGCGCGGCGAGCTGCCCACCAAGAAAAGCGGAATTGGTATCGACGGTGTGACCGAGGAGGATCTCGGTGCCGATGGTGACCAGTTCGACCGGCGTGCTGGGGGCAGTCATGGCACGGCTCGATCGCTCACCGGAAGAGGCGGCGGTATTCCACGAGATAGACGACGAAGGAGTAGATCGTGAGCGTGAGCGCAATACCGAGCGTCGCGGCGACGAAGCCGCCGTGGAACTCGTGCCAGAAGCGCCCGAACGCGGATTCCTCCCAGCCCATCGAAATGGCAGCATCGCGGAACGCAAACCAGAACAGCGTCGCACCGATGAACACGTTCTGCAGCGCCGCCTTCGTCTTCCCGGCATGTCCGGCGGCGATCACCACTCCGCGACGTTGCGCCCAGGCGCGGAACATCGTCATCGCGAACTCGCGACCGATCAGCATGACACACACCCACAGCGGGATGCTCCCCCAGATCGGGATGTCGTAGAGTGCCTGGCGCTCGCGGGTGATCCACCAGATTGGTCCGAGCGTGGCGAAGAGCAGCAGCTTGTCGGCGAGCGGATCGAGGGTCTTGCCGAGGTCGCTCACCAGATTGCGACGGCGGGCGAGCCGGCCGTCGATCACGTCGGTGACCGCGGCGGCGACAAAGATCACGAAGGCGGCGAGCTTGGGCCAGTAGCCCGTAATGAACGGGAGCAGCGCCACAACGGGCGTGATCGCGATGCGCCCGACGGTGAGGAGATTGGGCAGCGTCCACTGCGACGGCGGTGCGACGGCGGCCGCGTCGTCGGCCGGTGTCATCCCAGCGTCTTGAGCACGAGCTTGCTGACGGCCTTGAGCGTGTCGAACACGCCCTCGCCCTTGACCGCCACACCCTCGAAGGTCGGCACCCGTTCAACCCACGCGCCATCGACCTCTCGCACCAGGTACTCGCCGGGGCGATACGGGTCGGGCGTCGGCTTCTGCCGCTCGGGTTCCTGGACCGCCCAGCCCGGGTTCAGCGCCGCGTCGAGATCTGCGAGTGGCGCTGCATTCGGAAGGTCGCGCTTGTTGTACTGGATCACGAACGGGAGCTGCATCAGGTCGTAGCCGTGCTGCGCCATGTTGTCGTACAGGTTCTGCATCGCCTCGAGATTCGCCTCCATGCGATCGATCTGCGAGTCGGCCACGAACACCACACCGTCGACACCCTTCAGGATCAGCTTGCGCGAGGCGTTGTAGTACACCTGGCCCGGGACGGTGTAGAGATGGAACCGGGTACGGAAGCCGCGGATGGTCCCGAGGTCGACCGGGAGGAAGTCGAAGAAGAGCGTGCGTTCGGTTTCGGTGGCGAGCGAGATGAGCTTCCCTTTCGACGAGGGCGCCACCTTCTCGTAGACGTACTCGAGGTTGGTCGTCTTGCCGCCGAGGCCGGGACCGTAGTACACGATCTTGCAGTTGATCTCTCGTGACGCGTAGTTGATCAGCGACATTCGTCGACAGCCCTCAACTTCCGAAAAGTTTGTCGAGTTCGTCTTCGGCGTCGTCGACGAAATCGGTTCCAACGCGTCCGGTGTCACCACCCGCATCCCGCTCGAAAATCGCGGTGAACAGCGCGGTCAACTCATGCACGGCCGGCTTCATCCGCAGCTTGACGAGACCGAGGGTCGTGCGGTTGTCGAAGAGCACCACCAGGATCACCCGGCGGGCGATGTCTGCAAGATAGAGTGATTCCTTCTCGCCCTGATGGAACAGCGTCCCGAACTCGGGCTCGCCAAGGAGGCGAGCGAGCTGGTCGTTGGCCGAAAAGTCGGCGGCCGTGAGCGACGCAAACGCGGTCGGGTCGAAGGTGGGCGTCTCGCCGGCGGTCACCAACATCTGCCCCGCTCGGTCGACCAGCAGTGCGGTGCGAGCTGACGCATCCCGGAGAAAATCGGTGAGCACGGTGCGGATCCGGCCCGAGTCCTCCTCGCGAAATGCCCAGCTCGCGGCTCTGGGAGAGGTCAACGGACGCTCCGGTCGAGTTCCCGCACCAGCCGCACTGCCCGCTTTCGCAGCACCGGCACAGCCTCCCACGCCACGTAATCGCGGAGGAGCGGGAGAGTGGCGGGGTCGGAGGCGTTCTCCAGCCATCCGAGGGCCGCGAAACGCCGGGTGGGATGGGTGGAGAAGAGGTTGTGCCGGTGGGTGTGGTGACGGAATCGCGAGAACAGGAACGCCCCGGCGAGGGCCGCAACCGCCGCGCCGGCAAAATAGGTGACCTCCGAGTGCCGTCGGGTCATCGCAGTTCCTCTCGTGCGGTCAGGGCATGCGTCACGGTGACGCCGTCCACGTACTCCAGATCTCCACCAACGGGCATGCCTCGTGCCAACCGGGAGACCCGGACGCCGGTTCTCCGGGCGAGTTGCTGCTGCAGCCAGGTGGCGGTGGCCTCGCCCTCGAGCGACGAGTTGGTGGCGAGGATCACCTCACGCACCTCCCCGGCATCGAGGCGTCGATTCAGGAGGCCCAGCCGGAGCGAATCGGGTCCGATCCCCTCAAGCGGGGACAGTCGGCCCCCAAGCACGACATAGTGGCCTCGAAAGGCCCCTGAACGTTCGATCACGCTGACGGCGCTCGATTCTTCCACCACGCACACCAATCCCCGGTCGCGGCGCGGATCGGAGCAGATCCCGCAGATCTCGCCCTCGGTGGGCTGTCCGCATTCGATGCAGGGCCGCACATGGTCGCGGACCGTCTCAAGCGCCACCGCCAGTGCGGTGAATCGCTCTGGTCCCTGCTGCAACAGGTTGTACACCAATCGCTGCGCGGTCTTGCGGCCGATGCCGGGGAGACGGGCAAGTTCCGCGACAAGAGTATCGAGCGCGCTCACTGATCAGGAGGCCGGCAGCTGGTCGGGCGGTACCCGCGTAGCTTCGGCCTGCGCCATGTCGTCCGCCCGTCGCTGCGCCTCTGCCACCGCGGCCAGCACGAGGTCGGAGAGCAGGTCGGCGTCCCGTCCCTCGAAGGCGGCGGCATCGATCGTGAGATTCCGGACCCGGCCACGACCATCGACCTGCACGCGTACTGCGCCCCCGCCAGCCACCACATCGATGGTGCGACGAGCGAGTTCCGTCTGCAGGTCGCTGAGGCGACCCTGCATCTGCTGTCCGAGCTGGATCAATTGCTGCCAGTCTGCCAACGTATTCCCTGCCCGATCCAAAGGTGACCCGGACGAGGGCTCATCCCTCGTCGACCAGCTCCAAATCTAACGCGTCGGCCGCGGCGTCCAGCGCCGGGTCACGCTTGCGCAGGCTCGTCAGTCGATCCGCCCTGATATCGCTCGACGTCAGCCTCGCGCCCTTGCCCGGGCGGACTGTGCTTGCCTGGTCGGTACGCTCGACGGCGATCCGAGTTGGCGTCCCCATCCGGGCCGAGAGGATCGTTTCCACCGTTACCTGCTGGCGCTCCACGCCCTCCTGGAAGACTGCGCTGTCGCCCGAGAAGGCGAGGATGACCATTCCGGGCGCGTCAATCCGGGGCGTTGAGTGCTCCAGTGCCTGCCCGAGCAGGCTGCTCTGCCGCGATGCGGTCGCCACAACTTCCGACCATACCGCCCTGAGACCGTCGGTGCTCTGCGGCACCATGACTGCCAGCGCTGCGGCGTCGGACGGCTGCGCCTTCGGCGGCGCCTCCGGCGCCTGTGCCGAACTCGCCGTTGGCTTGCGCGCTGCTTGAGGTATCGGTGCCGACGTCGTCGGCGCGGAGGGTTCGACGACCTCGCCAGCGAGCAGCGCGCGAAGATCAGCGGTGCGATCCATCATCGCCCACCGCAGCAGCAGCGTCTCGACGATCAGGCGCGGGTTCGCGCTGCGCCGGATCGCGGTCTCGCTCTCGGCGAGCAGCTTGAGCATGCGCACACCGTCCTCGGGTGCGAGCCGCTTCGATGCCTCGGCGATCACAGCGCGGGTCGATTCGGAGAGCCCTTCCGGTTCGGCACCGTACTGCACCATCACAAGCGCGCGCAGCACACCGCCGAGGCCGCCGGCAAACTCGGCGAGGTCGGAGCCCGCGTCGACCAGTTGGTCGATGATGGCAAAGACGTCGCCCGGGCGCCGTTCGGCGACCAGCGTGAGGACCGCCGCGTAGGTGTCATCGCCCACCACGCCGAGGACCTCGCGCACTCGCGCCGCGGTGACCGGACCATCGCCGAACGACAGGCACTGATCGAGCGTCGACAGCGCGTCGCGCATCCCACCATCGGCGTGCCGCGCCATGATGGTCAGCGCATCGTCCTCGGCGTCGAGCCCTTCGGCGTCGAGCACGGCACGGAGACGCGCGCGGATGGCGGCCGGTCCGATGCGGCGGAAGTCGAACCGTTGCAGACGCGACATCACCGGGGCGGCCATGTTGAAGATCTTCTGCGGCTCGGTGGTGGCAAAGACGAACACGACGCCCGGCGGCGGCTCCTCGAGGATCTTGAGGAGCGCGTTCCACGCCTCGCGCGTCAGCATGTGCGCTTCGTCGATGATGTAGACCTTGTGATGCCCCTCCTGCGACGCCGCGTACATCGCCCGCTCCCGCAGGTCGCGCGCGTCGTCGACGCCACGATTCGATGCCGCGTCGATCTCCACGACATCGAGTGTGGCCGATCCGTTCCAGATCCGCAGGCACGTCGCACATTCGCCGCACGGTTCACCCTCGGGGTGACCGGCTGCACCGCGCTGTTCGCAATTGAGCGCCATGGCGAGAATGCGCGCCGCCGTAGTCTTGCCGACACCCCTCGGTCCGGTGAGGAGGTAACCGTGCCCGACGCGCCCGCGCGCTACGGCGCCGCGCAGCGCAGCCGCAACGTGATCCTGCACGAGGAGGTCGGCAAATTGCCGCGGGCGATACCGACGGGCGAGTGCGATGGCCATGGAGAGGCGATCCGGCGCGGAAGGAAATGCGAGTACCCCAGGCTACCCGCAGCGATCTCAGACATTGCTTAGCGCTGCTGCCGCTAGGCCCTGACGCGATTCGCACGCTGCTACCCTACGGACCTGGGGCGA
>JBKJMX010000016.1:0-7546 GCA_046596135.1 Gemmatimonadales bacterium | reverse complement strand
ATCTGACGGTGAATCCAGGGAGTGACATGACAGCAGTATCCGGGTCTGGGCAGGGCTATGCGCCATTGGAGAACGGGGGTCGGGACGTGCTCGCACTCCCCCCCGACGTGAAGGCCTCCATCAGGGTGCTCATCGTCGATGACGAGCGGACCCTCCGGGAGAGCTGCGCCTCCGTGCTCCGGGGCGAGGGTTACACGGTGACCCTTGCCGGACGGGGCGAAGAGGCGCTCGAAATGATGCGTCGCCGCCAGTTTGACCTCGTCCTTGTCGACCTCTTCATGTCGCAGGTTCCGGGGCTCGAGCTCCTGAATGCTGCCCTGGAGTCCAATCGGGACTGCCTCGTGGTCGTGATGACGGGCAATCCATCGGTGACATCTAGCATCGAGGCGCTGCGCATGGGGGCCTGGGACTACCTGCCCAAGCCATTTTCCGCCACTCACTTGCAGGTCCTGATCGGGCGGGCGTCCCATGCCACCCTGAAGGCGCGGGAGGCGGCGGACCTCCGCCAGCAGGTGATGCGCCAACATTCGCATTCCGACACCACCGCCCTGATCGGCATCTCGACCTCGTTCCGGAAGGCCGTCGAGCTGGCCCGCAAGGTCGCTCCCACCGATGCCTCGGTCTTCATCAGTGGAGAGAGCGGCACCGGCAAGGAAGTGATCGCCCAGTTCATTCATCAGCACTCCCGCAGGGCGAAGCGCACCCTCGTTCCGATCAATTGTGCCGCGCTTCCTGAGCCGCTTCTCGAATCAGAGATGTTCGGGCACCGGAAGGGGGCGTTCACAGGCGCCGATCGCGACAAGCCGGGCCTGCTCGAGGTCGCCAACGGCGGCACCCTCTTCCTTGACGAACTCACCGAGATGTCGTTGCCGCTGCAGGCCAAGCTGCTGCGCGTCGTGCAGGACGGCGTGGTGCGCCGGGTGGGTGCCGAAACAGCCGGCGACCCGGTCGACGTCCGATTCATCTCGGCGACGAACCGGGACCCCCAGGATGCGGTGGAGCGCGGCATCCTCCGCGGCGACCTCTTCTACCGCCTTCGGGTGGTCCCGATCACGCTGCCTCCGCTCCGCCAGCGCGTGGATGACATCCCACTCCTCGCGAATCACTTTCTCGGCGTCTTCTGGCACCGGCACCGGCAGATGCCCGGAAGGCAGCCACACCTCAGTGACGATGCCATCGAGTTTCTCCGCACGCGTCAGTGGCGCGGCAACGTGCGCGAGCTGCAGAATGCGATCGAGCACGTGGCGGTCCTTACCGATCCCGACAAGCTGATCGAGCCGGGCGACATCCCGCTTTACGACGACGCGGAAGCGGCCACCCCGTCGATGTCAGCGGCCCAGTTGGACGGGCCGTTCCACGAGGTGAAAGACCGGGTGATCTCCCAATTCGAGTGCGATTACCTGTCGCGCCTTGTCGCCCGGGCAGGCGGGAACATGTCGAAGGCAGCGCGGCAGGCAAGCATCGACCGGACGACGCTGTATCGCCTGATGGAGAAACACGGCCTGCAGCGGGACGAGCGCGGGGAGTGATCCCGCTCCCGCCGGAAGTACGCGAACGGCTCGACGAGATTGCCGAAGGAATGGTCGAGGAGTGGCGGGTCTTCACGGTCGACGCGATCTCGCAGGCCGAGGTTGCGGCGTCGGTGGCTGATGTCGTCTCTCGCGTGATCGATGCGGCCGTGTTGAAGAACGACGTCGATCAGGCGAACGAACCGCCGCCGGCTCCGCTGGCGCGACGAGTCCTCGAAATCCTGCGGCGCCAGGTCATCGATGCCGAGCCGGCGCTGCCCTCGAGCGAACTGCTTCTGCTGCTGCGCGCCATCGAGCGGGTGGCTGAACACGGTGAGCCGCAGTGGTCGGATCGTTTTCAGGACCGGATGGCGGGTCCGAGCGGACTCGACCTCATCGTCGAGGTCGCCCACGACCTGCGTTCGCCGCTGACATCCATCCTCTTCCTGGCAGAGACGATGTTCCGGGGTCGCAGTGGTCCGCTCACACCCCTGCAGGAACGTCAGCTCGGGTTGGTGTATTCCGCGGCATTTGGACTCAACGCCGTCGCGAGTGACGTGATCGAACTCGTGCGCGGTGGCGATCGGCTGGTGCGCGACGAGCTGCAGCCGTTCGCGGTGGCCGACGTGCTCGAGGCAGTGCGCGACATCGTGCTGCCGATCGCCGAGGAGAAGGGCCTCTCGCTGACCTGTGAGGGACCCGTCCGCGACCGCCGGCTTGGCCATCCCAGTGCGCTCAATCGCGTACTGCTCAACCTCACGACCAATGCCCTCAAGTTCACGGCCGATGGAGGGGTTGTCGTCCGGATCGCCGATGTGGACGAGCACACAGTGGAATGCTCGGTGCAGGACACCGGACGCGGGATTCCGGACGCGGCAATGAGCATGCTCTTCGAGCCATTTCGTCGCCGCCAGCAACCGGGTGATTACGCGTTCTCCGGGTCGGGGCTCGGCTTGTCGATCTGTCGCAAGCTGGTCGAGGCGATGGGCTCGGAGCTGACCGTGAAGACTGTCCAGGGGGAGGGAACGTGTTTTGCGTTCCGCCTCCCACTTCAACATGCGGATTCGGAGCAACGTCTTGGCTGATACGAGATCGGCTGGTTCCGTGGTGGCGTTCGCCAATGACTGGGGCACAGACCCGACCAGCAAGCATCACCTCATGCGCCTGCTCGCAGAGCGGCGCGACGTGCTGTGGGTCGAAGCGAGCGGAATGCGGCGGCCCACCGCCACCAGTGCCGCTGACCTCCGGCGTATTGTGGCCAAACTGCGCAAGATGGGCGGCGGGACGCGTGCGGGCGCTCCAGGCATGACGGTGCTCTCACCACCATCGGTACCGTTTCCCACGCACCCCGCCGCGCAGCGCCTCAACGCGGTCCTCTACCGGCGCGCGATTCGTGATGCGCTCAGCGAGATGGGGCACCACGACGATCCGCTCCTCTGGGTGTACACGCCGACGACGGCCCGGTACCTCGATCGAATCCCTGCACGCGGTCTGGTGTATCACTGTGTCGACCGTTGGTGGGCGTTCGAGGAATACGATGCGGCCGAGATGCGAGCCTGCCATGAGATCCTGTGCCGGCGGGCCGACCACGTCTTTGTCTCGTCGCTCGAGCTCCAACGTGATTGCGTCGGCCTGACCGATCGGGTGAGCTACGTGCCGCATGGCGTGGAGTGGGCGCATTTTCGCCGAGCGGTCGATGAGGCACTGCCTCGTCCCGTGGGGATTCCGAATGATGGGAAGCCGGTAATCGGTTTCGTCGGGATGATCGATGCGTGGGTGGACCTGGAAATCCTTGCACGCCTGGCCAGGCAGCATCCCGATGCGCACGTGGTCATTGTCGGTCATGCACGCGTGCCAATCGATCGACTCGATGGGATCCCCAACCTCCACCTGCTCGGACGCAAGCCGTTCGCGGAGCTCCCCGGCTATCTGGCGGCGTTTGATGTCGCGCTGATTCCATTCATCGTCAACGAGCTCACTCTCGCCGTGAATCCGATCAAGCTTCGCGAGTACCTCTCGGCGGGTGTCCCGGTGGTCACGACGGCACTGCCGGAACTCGAACCGTTCCGTGGCCGGGAGGGAGTCGACGTGGTCGATGACGACGCCGGGTTCCTGGCGGCGGTCGCCTCGCGGATCGCGGCCCGCCCCGACATGGCCATGCGACGCCATCTCTCCGACAGCATGCAAACCGAGAGCTGGCCCGGCCGACTCGACACGATGCTGCAGCAACTGAACGGCCATTTCTGATGTCCATCCTGGAGCGCATTCCGTGAAGGTTCTCGTTGTCGCCGGTGCCCGTCCCAATTTCATGAAGGTCGCGCCCATCCTCGCGGTGCTGCGTCGTCGCGGGCACGTCACCCTGCTGGTGCATACCGGCCAGCACTACGACGCTGCGATGTCGGAGGCGTTCTTTCGCGACCTCGATATGCCACCGCCCGACCATCACCTCGAGGTGGGTGCGGGATCGCACGCCGAGCAGACCGCACGGGTCATGGAACGGTTCGATGCTGTCCTCGTTGCGGAACGTCCGGACTGGGTGGTTGTTGTGGGTGACGTGAACTCGACAGTGGCCACCGCGCTGGTCACCGCCAAGCGGCGTCCTGAACTGGGCTGTCGGCTCGCGCATGTCGAGGCTGGCCTCCGGAGTGGCGACTGGCGCATGCCCGAGGAGGTCAATCGGGTGGTGACCGACCAGTTGTCGGACCTTTTGCTCACGCACTCGCCCGAGGCCGATGGACACCTTGCGGCCGAGGGAATCGACCCAGTACGGGTCGAATTCGTGGGCAACGTGATGATCGACTCACTCTTCGCCACCGTCGAACGTGCGCGCGCCGACGCACCATGGCGCGATCACGGACTGGAGCCGAATGGCTATGGTCTCGTCACACTGCACCGCCCGTCGAACGTCGACGATCCAGATCGCCTGGCTGCCCTGGTGGAGGCATTGGGCATCGTGTCGCAGCGGCTTCCACTCGTCTGGCCGGTGCACCCCCGCGCCCGTGCGCGACTCGACGCGCTCGGCCTGACGATTCCGCCCTTGCTGCAATTGATCGATCCCCTCGGGTACTGTGAGATGGCGGGAATGCTGGACGGAGCGGCGGTGGTGATCACCGATTCCGGCGGCCTGCAGGAGGAGTCGACGGCGCTGGGTGTGCCGTGCGTGACGCTTCGTGAATCGACCGAACGCCCGGTCACGGTGACCGACGGCACCAACAGGATGGTGCCGTGGCCGCCAACTGCCGACCGAATCGTGGCCACCGTGACCGCCGCACTCAGTGCAGGGCGGGGGCCCGGGAGTCGCGCCGGTCGGCCTGTCGGCTGGGACGGCGTCGCTGCTGACCGCATCGTCGATGCCCTCGAGCAGGCACCGCGGGACCATGCCCGTTGCACCCTCCCGGGACAAGCGGAGGCCGCACTGTCTGGTGCCTGAAGTGGCGCCCGACCATGCGTCGCGTATAATTTTCCGAATCATCCGGCAGTGGAGGACCATTGGGGTCCCCGCCGGAGACCGGCCCAGGTGCACGGCACCGGCCGAACTACCCGCCGTCTCGATCATCGGCGCTCTTCGCGACAGTCCGCCCTGATGGCGGCCGCGGAGATACCGAGACCGGGGACGGCCTGACAACAGGATCGTCGTGAAACCGTTTCCCGCCCTCCGGGCCGGCCGGCATGTTGCCGAGCCAATTACGCATGCGCCCAATGCCGCACTTCTCATCGACTTTGACAACGTCACACTCGGTGTCCGCTCCGACCTGACCAAGGAGCTTCGGCACCTTCTCAACAGCGAGATCATCAAGGGCAAGGTCGCGGTGCAGCGTGCCTATGCCGACTGGCGTCGCTATCCACAGTACATCGTGCCGCTGTCCGAGTCGTCCATTGACCTGATCTTTGCACCCGCGTTCGGCACCAACAAGAAGAACGCCACCGACATCCGACTCGCCGTCGATGCGATCGAACTGGTGTTCACTCGCCCCGAGATCGGCACCTTCATCCTGCTGTCAGGTGACAGCGATTTCTCGTCGCTCGTGCTGAAGCTGAAGGAATACGGCAAGTACGTGATCGGCGTGGGGATCCGGGAATCGGCCAGCGATATCCTGATCCAGAACTGCGACGAGTACTACTCGTACAGCGACCTCGCGGGGCTGACACGTGAGTCCGACCTGCCGACCACGGCGCGCGATCCGTGGGAACTGGTGGTCGAAGCCACCGCCCAGATGCAGCGCAACAGCGACGTGATGCGCTCCGATCGACTCAAGCAGGTGATGCAGCAGATCGATCCGAACTTCGACGAAAGCAACGCCGGGTTCAACCGATTCTCGAAGTTCGTCACCGAGGCCGGTAATCGCGGCCTGATCAAGGTGATCCGGCAGGAGAACGGACAGTTCGACGTGGCCGCCGGCGCTGCCGCACCGGCACCGACCGCGCCGCGTGACGCCGCCGCGGCTCCCGCTGCACGCGAGTCAGGACGCGGCCGGGGCCGGGGCCGGGGAGGGCGCGGCGGGTCGGCATCGACCGCAGCGACAGCGACCGCCGCGACGCCAGCTTCAACCCCAGCATCCGCCCCGGCCGCCAGCGCCCCGGCGAAGGCCGAGCCAGCGGGCGAATCGCCGGCAGAGCGCGAAGAACGCGCCGGTCGTCGTCGCCGGCGTGGACGGGGTCGCGGCCCGCGGACTGACGAGCCAACCAGTGCACCGGCGGCAGCCGCCTCGGCACCGGAGCCTGTCACCGGCCTGACCTTGGCCGAAGCGTTCCACCTGCTCAGCCGTGCGCTCGGCGAACTGCCCGCACCGGCCCCGCACGAAACGGTGCGCGCCCGGATGGCTGCACTCCATGGCAAGGAAGATCCGCTTCTGGATCCGGAGCGCTTCGGGCGTTTCCTCCGGCAGGCGAACGACGCCGAGATCGCCGACGTGCGGGTGATCGCCGACGGCCAGTTCGAGCTTTCGCCGCACAAGACTGACATCGCGATGCAGAGGCGCACTCCTGTTGCTGCCACGGATGCCAGCAGCGAGTCGAGCGACAGTACGGCGGCGGTCACTCCGCGCACCGCTGCTCTGCGGTACCGGTCGGGTGCGCGAACCGGCGCGAAACGGTCGGAAGTGTCGATGGTGGGTGTGATCAATCTCGATGCGCCAGAGCCAACTTCTACTGCGCCTGCCGTCGAGTCGAACAGGGTCGCGGCTACGGTCGTTCCCGCTGATGATTCCACGGCGGACGCTGCCCCAACTGCGACGAAGAAGACGTCGGCGAAGAAGGCATCGGTGCGTAAGAAGGCTGCATCGGGCGCGACCGCGAAAAAGGCCGCGAAGACGTCCGCTCGCGAGCCGAAGACGCCCAAGACCGCGACGGTTGCCAAGTCGGTCAAGAAGACCGCTAAGGCCAAGAAATCCGCGAAGAAGTCGAAGACGCCTGCAGGCTGAGTCCCGATGCGCTCGCGCTCGCACGCGAGCTCCTGGGACAAACGCTCGCCTCCGACATCGGAGGCGAGCGTGTTTGCGGCGTGATCACCGAAACAGAGGCGTACCTAGGCGTGCATGACCCGGCCTCACACGCCTGGCGCGGGCGTCGCCATCGCTTGAACATCGGCATCTACGCCGCGCCGGGCACGTGGTACGTGTACCGGTCCTACGGTATCCACTGGTGCGTGAATCTCACCACCGGCCCGGCGGGTGAGGGGGCAGCGGTACTCATTCGCGGGCTCTCGCCCACCGTTGGCATCGACGTGATTCGGGCTCGTCGCGGAGCGGTGCCCGATCGTCAGCTCACCAATGGCCCTGGCAAGCTCACGCAGGCATTCGGCGTCACCGGTGAGCACGACGGGATGCGGGCGACGCGGTCGTCATTGCTGCGCGTGCAGGGGACGCCACGCAAAGCGCGGGGTGACGTGATCGTCACCCCGCGCATCGGGATCAACCGCGCAGCGGACTGGCCGCTGCGTTTCCTGCTCGCGCCGACTCAATAACCGCCGGCGCGAATTCCCTCACGGGCGCTGCCGAGGCCGATCCGGAGGCCGCCGTGCACCGAGTGCAGCGCGCCAC
>JBKJMX010000051.1:0-6141 GCA_046596135.1 Gemmatimonadales bacterium | reverse complement strand
GCATCTTGCTGTCGGAGGCATTGTCGAGGTGGAATTCGACGAGGTCGCCCTCACGGACCCGTATGAATCGACCCGGCACCTGCCCGCCGAAGGTCCAGAAGCGGTAGTCCACCCCCTCGGAAATCTGCATCGTGACTTCCTTGGTCTCCAGATGCACGATGACCTTCGTTGGAGTGGTACGCGTGATCGGCGCTGGGACCGCCGGCGCATGCGTCAGGATCGCCGTCTCCTCACCAGCCGGCGGGCCATCCGCCTTGGGGCCACCCGCCTTCGAGCCGCACGCAGTCAGCAGTAGTACAGCAGACAGGAGTGTCAGACCCGGCAAACGGTGACCCGCAATTACACGTGACATGATCAGCTCACTCCTTGGTTGCATCGTGCATCCAGCGCACGCCCCGACGCTCGCGCCCACTCGCCAAGCATCAGGGACAATACACCGATCGCCGCAACCACGGGTCGCAGGCCTATGACTCCGCTCCCCGCAGGTACGAGATCACATCCCGCGCGGAGTATTGCGTACGACCGCTCAGAAACGTCGCCATGCTCGTCAGATCATCACCGCTTGTGATCAATGGCGCCTCTACCACACCCCCCCCGCGCACCTGCGCATGTCCGGCGTCGGCCATGAGGGCGTTGCAGAGACACTTGCGGCCGACCGTGTCCTCAAGCCGACCTCCCTTGGCGAGATACGTGTCCACCGGCTCCGCAGGGCAACGGTAGTCGATCCGCCCATTGTCACGCCGGAATGCGGTGCGCAGATATCCGAGATCGCAGACTCGCTCGCGTGAGGCCATCGCCTTTACTGGCTCATCCGGCCAGTGCACGACCTTGAACGGATAGCCTGTGGGCGATGCGAGCGGATCGGTGAACACTGACACGTCCCCCGCAACGGCAGCGGCCACGATCTGGTCGCGATATCCCGGCGCCATCCCAGATTCCTCGCAGTAGGCGAACAATGTTCCCACCTGGATGCCCTGTGCGCCCGCGTCGAGGGCATCGCACAGCGCGCCCGGCGATCCGGCACCGCCCGCCACCCAGAACGGAAGCCCAAGCTCGCCGAGCTTCGCGAAATCGACAACGTCGCGCTCACCATAGAGCGGTTCGCCGACGGCGTTCAGCTGCATCGCCCCGCGAGGTGGCGCGTTGTGCCCACCGGCAGTGGGTGCCTCGACCACGAAGCCGTCGACGCGCCCGCTCGACTTACGGGCGAGCATCGTCGCAAGCGAATTGCTGGCAATGATCGCCACGAACTTCGGCCTGGTGATTTGAGGTGCGGTGGCACCATTCCAGTGCGCCGACGGATCCAGCGTGAGCAGCGGAGCGTCGTCGGGAGCCACTCCCTCGACATCGAGGCGCATGGTGGCGACTCCGTGGGTCGCGAGCGCATCGAGAATCCCGGGAATCTCCTTCGGGATGCCTGCACCCATCAGCACGTAGTCGACGCCAGCGAGCATCGCGCCATACAGTATCGCGAGATTCGGGAACTGTACCTTCGTAAGCACGTTGATCCCGACCGCGCCGTCATGAGCCTCCTTCGCAAGCCATACCTCCACGAACGCCGCCAACATGGTGATCCGCTCCCGTGCAGGGCTCGCACCCACCCGATACATCGGCAGCATCGCATACGGGCGCTCTGCGGCCTTCCCACCGTCGATAAAGAACCGGGCCGTGGCCGGTGCGGCAACATCTGGTAGTGGGAACGCCGCCATCGCGCGACGCACATGACCGCCTGGGTCTCCGTCCTGCAGGCGCCGCACCAGCATCGAATCGATGGCGGTGCCCGACACAACGCCGAGTTCACCTTGAATGGAGACGGCGCGGGCAAGCCGCCAGTTGGAGATGCCGACGCCCATGCCTCCTTGAATGATACGGGGCATTATCGTGTCCATTTCTAGCTCTCGACTTTCACGTGTCCGATCATGCCCAGCGCCGCATGCGGATCACAGTGGTAGTAGAGAGTCTTCCCGACGGCATTGGGCACCACGACGTCCACTGTCTGGCCGGGGAGCTGGAGCAGATCGGTCGGGGGCGGAAGGTTTGGCACGCCCGCATTGCTGTCGGCCACGAAGTTGGCGTTGTGGACGCCTGTGACAAGCGTGAAGCGGAGGACGTCGCCGGGCTTGGCGGTGATGTCCTTCGGCGCGTAGTAACTGCCCTTCTCGTCGGTGATCATCTCGATCACGATCACGTTTCCGGTCACGGCCGGTCCGCCCGGCGCACCTTCAACAGCGGGCGCCCCTGCATCGGACGGCTCGGGCGCATCTTTCGCGCCGCCGCAGGCGGCGGCGAGCAGGAGGGCGGTGATCATGAACGGCTTGCTGATTGACATCTCATTCCTCTTCATTGGTGCCTCGAAGGGTCATTGGCGCGACGGCACCCGTGCCGCGCCACCCGGAATCAGAAATCCTTTCGCGCGAATGTGCGGCGCGCGAACCAGAGCGGAATCACCATCCACGTGAGCAGCGCCACCATCATCGCGAGACGACCAGTGGTGGAGCCGAGGAGATGCTGCAGTGTCGCACCGGTGTAACCGAGCAGTGCGGCGGCATCGGAGCCGAGGATCAGCAGCACGCGGGCGATGTCGAGCGGATTGAGTGCGAGCATCGCGATCATCGGACCCTCGACCGGCCCGCTCCCGAACATCAGGGCAACAAGGAGGATCACGCCGTCCCACAGCACAGCGGCGGCGAGCCATGCGCCGATTGCAATGCCGAGCGCGCGCACCCGATCATCCACCCGGAGGCCGATCACGAACGCGAGCGCCGTACTCACCAAAACGAGCATTCCCGCTGCGGCTGCAAGGGCGATGACCTGACCGGTAAGCAAACGGTGCCACGCAAACGGCGCCATGAGCCCGAGCATGATTGCGACGGCGAGTGGAGCGGTGGTGCCGATGAAGCTTGCAATGAAGAGGCGCTCGCGGCGGATCGGCTGGGCCAGCAGTAGCTCGGTGAGTTCTCGGCCATTGTGTACCTGCAGCGTTCCGAGAACGAGGCCGGCAAGCGGCGCCACGAGCAGCGCCACGTCGAGTAGCGACACCAGCGTGGTGGCACCACCACCGCTGAAGCGGATGAGCAGTTCGCCGATCGCGGCGATGCCTATCATCAGTCCCACGGTCCAGCGGCTCCGCCACGCATCGCGGAACGACATGACGACCAGCGTGATGATGGCGTTCATGCGACCTCCAGCATTCTGGCCCCCGAGAGGAGCCGCGCGATCGCGCGCTCGAACGTGGGTTCGCCGGTGCGGCGCTTGAGGGTGTCGACCTGACCAGCCCAGGCGGCGCGGCCTTCGGCAAGGAAGAGGACGTCGTCCGCGAGCTCCTCGAGTTCGGGAAGCACGTGCGACGTGATGAACACCGTGGTGCCCTTCGCCCGCTCGAGCAGGATCCGGTCCTTGATCACTCGGCACGCCAGCGGGTCGAGCCCGGCCGTGGGTTCATCGAGGATCAGCAGCGTTGGTGAGAAGGCGAAGGCGAGGACCGCGTTGACCTTCTGGCGCGTGCCGCCGGAGAGGACGCCGAGGGGGCGGTCGAATTGCTCGCCCAGGTCAAACGCCTTGGCGAGGGAGAGATCGGGTGCGGCATCCCCGCCGCGGAGCGCGCTCACGGTCGCGAGGAGCTCGCGCCCGGTACGATGCGCCGGGAAGCGCGCGATCTGGGGCATGTACCCTACCCGCCTTCGGTACTCGGGCGACCCATCGAGCAGTACGCCGTCCACCGTGATGCGACCCGCGTCGGGGCGCGCCAGGCCGAGGAGCAGCTTGATCAGCGTCGTCTTGCCGGCGCCGTTGGGACCCACGAGCGCGCTCACGCGCCCGGTGCCTACCGTCGCGGTGAGCTGATCGAGCACGACACGGCGCCCGAAGCGCTTGCTGACACTGTCGATGGTGATCATGGCGTGGCCCCGCGAGGACGGTTCATGAGGGGTCGCGCATCGGCCACATGGGTCGGCGTGAGCACGGGCAGGGTGCGCTCCGCTGCATCGAGCACGCGCACAAAGAGCGAGCGCTGCAGCAGCATTGCCGGCTGTGCCCGCTCCACCAGAAGGGCAAAGAGCCGAACCGGATGGTGAGGCACGTCGCCCGCCCCATCGCGGTCGAGGTCCCACCCGCGGTAGCCATCCCACCAGTTGCCATCGAACGTCGCGCCGGAAACGCGGCCGTTCACGGCAACATCGAACGAGTTGCCGCTGAACGCATTTCCCTCGAACGTGCCTGCCGTGGTGCTGGAGAGGAGCCGGACCGCCCAGCCGTTGCGGTCGAACCGATTGCCGACGGCGTACAATCGGTCCGCACCGTCCGCAAGCAGGCCGGTGGTGTTGCGGCTGAACGTGTTGTGTTCCAGCCTGACGTCGGCGATCTCCTTCAGCAGGAGCCCATGGGCCGTCGCACCACCGTTGTCCGCAAAACGGTTGTCGGTCATCGACACCATCTTCGAATACATCACGGCCACTCCGCTGCCGTTGGCGCGGAAGGTGTTGCCGCGATAGGCCGAGGAGTCGGAATACATGAAGTGCAGGCCATAGCGGTAGTTCTCCTCGCTCACGTTGTGCCGCACCGTGGCGTGCCGGGTAAACTCGAGGTAGAGACCATCGCGGTGGCCGCGCATCCGGTTCCCTTCGACCAGCAGGTGCCGCGATCCCCAGGAATGAATCGCGTTGCCGGTCGCCGACTCGGACCCCGGGACGCCGACGATCACGTTGTTCCGAACTCGGCACCCTTCGGTGCTCGAGAGATAGATCGCGAAGAACGTGGCCTCGAAACGGTTGCCGTCGATGAAGCATCCGCTCGCGCTGTCAGCGTGGACCGCGGCGCGATCCTCGTGGTAGGAGAATCCGGTGTTCCGGAAGGTGAGTCCGCGCACCGTAACGCCTGGGCCCCGGATGACCACGAGCTCGCGCACGCCCTCACCGTCGAGCACGCTACCGCTGTCGCCAACGAGAGTGAGCGGTCGATCGATGATGACCGTGGGTTCGCGCCAGGTACCACGGGCCACACGCACCGTGGCTCCAGCTGGCGCTGCAGCCACCGCTGCCGCGATGCTGCGGTAGGGGCCCGACGGCGACACCACCAACGGTGCCTGCAGGGCGAGCAACAGGACAGCGGTGATCATGTCACTCGGCCTCGCGGAGGACTTGGTCCCAAGGGACGCTCTCACCCTCCGATGCCGCGGGTGCGCGTGACCGCGCCATGGCAACAAATCCGTCGGAAGCACCGCTGCCAGACCGCGCGGCCATTGGCGAGCGTGCAGTGCGCCGGATCACGGCCGCTTCGAGCGCTACGAGCGTCCCCGGTGCCATTGCGTCGACCACCCAGATCTTCGAGGGCGCGTCCGCGCTCGCGCGCACCCAGCGCGCCAGGCATTCGATCGAATCGAATCGCACCACACGCCCGCCGCTGGTTTGTGCCGCGGCGCCGTGCCGGCGATCGCTGATCGTCATCCGGCAGAACTCGCACGTATCGAGATCGAACGCGATTGACGGGTCCTGCGGTGTGCACCCGACAGCCGGAATCACCATCACGCCCACCATCATCAGAATTACGTCGCGGCGCGTCATGCGGTCCTCCGTCGTCCGGTCACCGCGAGGGTCGTGAGCACCCCGAAGAACGCCACGCCGAGGGCCATCGCGCCGGTACCGGGCCACGCCGTCGCCGTGAAGTTGAGGAGCTGCTTGCTGCCGATCAGCGGAGGCTGATAGGTCATCCCCGGGATCACGATGATGGCCGTATCCATGTCGAGGTTGTGTCCGTAGTCGTGTTCCCACCGCCAGAAGTCCCAGAGGCCCACCCCGCCCAGCAGCGCGAACGCGGCGAGCCAGACCCAGAGTCCACGCCGCATGCCGCGAGCGGCAAGCAGCGCACCGCTCACGATCAACGCCCCGATCAGCCACGGCATGTAGCGCAGTTCGGGGATCGCGTCGGGCAGGATCGGCTTCATACCGATGTAGTGATTGAGTCCGTTGATGTTCTGGAGGTCGTTCGGCTTGATCCCGGTAACGGTGTGTGCGTGGATCTGCAGGCCGAGACCCTCCGGGTACTGCGGAGCCCCGAGACGCACCTCCCAAAGGGGCAGGACCAGTGCTCCCAGCCCGACCAGCACTGCGAGTACTGTGAGGAGGCGCGCCCGGGGTGTCACGATTA
>JBKJMX010000032.1:0-5070 GCA_046596135.1 Gemmatimonadales bacterium | reverse complement strand
CTCCGCAGGAGGACGTGATTGCCATCCGGGTGAAAGAGGATCTCGTCGAGGCCCCGTGAACCGGGAACGGCAGGACGCACCTCGTCGCTGGCATCGGCGCGGCGGATCCATGACGTCCGCCGGCCGTTCCGGGTGCCGAGGAACGCGACGCTCCGGCCATCGGGCGACCAGACCGGACGATCCGCGGAAGTCACGTCCTGCGAAACCTTGGTGAAGGCACCCCCAGGTAACTGCTTCACCCAGATATGGGCATCCCCCGCTTCGGCGCGGGTGAGGGCGACAGCGCGCCCGTCAGGGGAGAGCGATAGCGCACCGAACAGCCCCCGCAGCGTGGAGTCGACCGGAGCGGTGGCGCCGCTCCGATCGACCCACACCAACCCGGCGTCCCCCGAAAGATTGGGCTGGTACACCATCGTCCCATTCTGTGCGACGGCGAACTGCACCGTGCCGTTTCCGCCCTCCCTTTGGACGTCGGGCACCACCACGCTGGGCGATCCGAGCGTCGTCGGACTCTTGGGATCGAGTCGCGCTGCGAGGACGGTGCCCTCCGACGTGCCGATAAGCAGGTGACCTGGTACCAGGAACCGGGCATATGTCCCGCGGGTCAGCTCAGTGACGGCTCCTGTGGCGAGCTCAATCACGCCGATCGCATTCGTTCCGATCGACCCCTTCCAGAGCATCACGACGGCATACTTGCTCCCAGGAAGGACCTGCGGATAATCATGCTCCTGTGTCCCCCCGGTCGAGTCCGGACGCGAGATGTGAACAACCTGTCCACCCTGGGCGGACACCCGAGCCAGGCCGCGATCAGCATGGGTGAAGTAGATGTTGCCATCATCACCCCAGTCAGCCCCGAACGGCGAGACGGAGTCCGCCACCACCGTTCGAGTCACTCCCCCCTTCAGGGACGCCACGACGATATTGGCCGTCCCCCCGTTGTTGACCAGAAACCCGATGGACTCACCATCGGGCGAGAAAAAAGGTGCCCCCGCTCCCTTGGACGAGGGAAGGATCAGACTCGCGGTGCCATTGAGTTCCTGGACCCGCACAAAACGATCTGGAGAATTCGGACTGACACTGGTGAAGGCGATCCGCCTGCCATCCGGCGAGATCGCCAGTCGAATGTTCCCCTCGGGGAGGACCATTACACTGTCGCCGAGACTCAAATTCGCGCGGACCACTCCGACCACATTGCCGGATGTCGGTGCCATCGAGCGGCCAAGGATCCCGCCGAGCAGCAAGCTGCCGAGTGCTGCACCAGCGGGAACAAGCCAGCTCATCCTACCGCGCGCGGCAGGTGCATGCATCCCAGTGCGAGCCATCGTGGCGTTCGGATTCTTGAGCGCTGCGGCGAACTGGGCGGCCGTGGAGTAGCGATCTGCCGGGAGCTTTTCGAGCGCGGTGAAGATCGCCGCTTCGATCCCCGGGGACACACTCTTCCGCTGCCCGGTGAGGCTGCGAGGTTGCTCGGTCATCACGCGGGCGATGATCGACTGCGCCGTCGGTCCGGTGAACGGCGGCTCGCCGCAGAGCATCTCGTAGGTGATCGCACCCAGTGCATAGACATCACTGCGGGCGGTAATCTCCCGTTCTCCCATCGCCTGCTCGGGCGACATGTAGTGGGGCGTGCCCAGCGACATTCCAGTCTCGGTCATCCGGGTTCCGGTGGTCTTCGCCACGGCGAGCGCAATCCCGAAGTCGGCGACCAGCGCCTGCCCGTCATGCAGCAGAATGTTCTCGGGCTTGATGTCGCGGTGGATGATCCCCTGTCGGTGCGCGTAGTCGAGCGCACCCGCAATCTCGGTCGCGAGGCGCACAGCCTCGTCCACAGGCAATTGATGCTCGCGCGTGATCCGGTCGCGCAGCGACTCGCCCTCGACATACGGCATGACGTAGAAGAGGAACGAATCAGAGGCACCCGAATCGAAGAGCGGAAGGATGTGCGGATGCTGCAGGTTGGCCGTGGTCTTGATCTCGCTCAGGAAGCGCTCGGCGCCGATCACCGCTGCGAGCTCGGGCCGAAGCACCTTGATCGCGACCTGGCGGTCGTGCCGGAGGTCGTGGGCCAGGTACACCGTGGCCATTCCCCCGGCACCGAGTTCGCGCTCGATGCGGTATCGATCGGCGAGGGCATCGGTCAGGCGAGAAACGGTCATGAACGGCTCGGCGGTGTCAGATGACGTGCGCTCGCCGCAGAGGCGACGACTCGTGGCGGGTGCGTCGGCCTCGCTGCGTTCCAGAGAATGGGGCGGCGGGGTGAACCGATCTGGCGTCTCCTGAATTGTCCTTGGTGAGGCATCAAAGATGCGTTGGGACAGCGGATTTCGCGCCCCCCAAGCCCTTGCGCGGTCCCGCTGCGGCCTCGGACGCCACCAAGGCAGCCCCGAAAGGCGGCTTTCACGCCCCGAGTCTGCCCGTCCATGCTGCGGTGGCAGCCCATCGCAATCCCTGCCATAATGCTCCGCATGCAAACCACCGACACCCCCGCCCCGATCGTAGACCTACCCCCGGACGCGTTCCGGGCCCTGGGCTATGAGGCGATCGACCTGATCACGCAGTTCTTTGCCGACATCAACGAAGTCGCCCCGTTTCCAGCACGCCCGCCCGCCGAGGTCCATGCGCTCTTCGACCGATCACTGCCTCAGGCCGGAGAAGAACCGCACGCGATCCTGGCTGACTGGTCGACCAAGATTCTCCCCAACTCGTCAGTGCTCGGCAGCCCGCGCTGGTTCGGTTTCGTCAACGGCTCCGGAAACCAGATCGGAGCGATCGCTGACGCCCTCGCGTCCGCACTCAATCCGAACGTCGGCGGATGGAAGGCGTCGCCCGCAGCAACGGAAATCGAGCGGCGCACCATCGCGTGGCTGTGCGAGATGATCGGGTATGCGCGCGACGCCGGCGGCCTCTTCCTGAGCGGCGGGACGATGGCCAACATGGCTGCCCTGCGCACCGCGCTGCACAACAAGGCAACCTGGGACGTCGCGACAAATGGGTTGCAGGCCTCGGGCGGCCGCGTCATGACGGTCTACATGGCCGATCACGAAACCCACGTCTCATTCCAGGGCGCTGTCGACTTCCTTGGCTTGGGCCAGCGAGCACTGCGCAAGGTGCCGAGCAACGCCGACTTCACCATCGATGTTGTCGCACTCGAGGCGATGCTCGACGCCGACATCGCCACCGGGATGACGCCATTCTGCATCGTGGGTCACGGCGGCTCGATCAACGTGGGCGCGCTCGACAATTTCAATGCGCTCGCCGATGTGGCCGCGCGCCGCAACCTCTGGCTCCACGTCGACGGGGCCTGTGGCGCATTGGGCGCAATCCTTCCCGAACTCGCCGAGCGCTACCGAGGTATGGATCGCGCCGACTCAGTGTCATTCGACGCTCACAAGTGGCTCGGGACGCCGTATGAGGCCGCGTGCCTCCTGGTGCGGAATCCCGACATGCTCAAGCAGGCGTTCGTCACGCAGGCCACCTACCTGTTGAGTTCGACGCCGAGCGAATACACCGGTCTCAACTACTTCGACTACGGCCCGCAACTCTCGCGCGGCTGGCGCGCGCTCAAGGTGTGGATGTCGCTGCGGTTGTATGGGATGGACGGATACCGCGAGATCTTCCGCCGCACGATTGCATGCGCGAAGCACCTGCACATGCTGGTGGTGGCGTCGGATGACTTCGAGGTCGTGCAGCCCGAACCGCAGCTCTACATCTACTCGTTCCGCTACGCGCCGGCCGCCTTGCGGCATGACGACGCCGCCCTCGATCTGCTCAATCAGCGGATCGCGGATGAGCTCACCCAGCGGCAGGTTGCCTTCGTGATGACCACGCGGATCCGCGGGCGGGTGACGCAACGGCTGTCGATCTGCTCGCACCGCACCACGACCCGCGACATCGACGAGACGTTCGAGGCGATGCGGACGATCGGGGTAGAGTTGTCGGCGTAGCGTTCGTGAGGCAAAGCATCGCGGAAGCCACACCGTCAGGAATTGCGGGGCACCCATCGAGCGGCGACCGTGGCAGCGCTCAGGCATGCCACCGCCACAAGCCACCATCCCACGTCGGGCGCCATGCGAAGGAACGCCAGCCACGAGGTCGCGCCGGCGAATCGTGGCGCGAAGCCGGCCACCAGCACAATGAACACGACGTCCAATACGCTGGCGCGCCACCGGGCGCCACGCGAAGCTTTCGGCATGGGGTTCCGCACCGCCCGTACCAATCCCCGACACTGCCCCGCCAGCACCAGAAGCATCGCGGCGGCGATGCCGACAAAGAGCAAAGCGTGGCGCGAGCCCGCCGGAGGCAATGGATTGCCGGCGAGGTGGGCAGCGATAGCATCGGCCATCACATGGCTGGCGGGCGCAATCGGAAACGGGATTGCTGACGAGATGTTGGTCAGCACCACCACTCCCCACTGGAGGTCCGGTAGCATGACCATCTTGCCACGGTAGTTGGGTACGATGCCACCGTGATGCACCGCCCGCGTCCCCCCGATTGCGCCATCGCGCCATCCGAACGCGTACGAAAATCCATCCGACGGCGCGCCGCCGGTGTGCATGATGTTCATCGATCTGTCACTGAGCACGCGGTGATCCGCATACCGTCCGTCGTTGAGTTGCGCTGTCAGAAACTGACCCATGTCACCAGCACTCGCGATCAGCGCAGCGGTCGGCAGGCGGTCGTACTCGTACGGCAGGTCGGTGGCCACGGGGAAGCCGAACGCATACACGTGGCCGCGTGACAGGTCCATCCCGGCGCGTGATGCATCGGTGAAACTGTGACGCATATCGAGCGGAGCGAAGATCTCCTCGTCTACGTATGCACCAAAAGGGCGTCCGGTCACGACCTCGACAATCGCGCCGAGCACCATGTAGTTCGGACTCGCGTACCGGTGTGTCGTGCCACGAGGTGTTGCGGGTGACACGTCGGCGAGCGCGCGCACGTGATCGGCCAGACTGCGTCCATCGCCGCGTGCGCGAGGGGCGCGAGTGGGGATGCCGCTGGTGTGGAGCAGCAGGTGCCGAACCGTGATCGCCGCGCTCGCTGCCGAATCAGCCACGCGAAACCACGGGA
>JBKJMX010000011.1:0-9383 GCA_046596135.1 Gemmatimonadales bacterium | reverse complement strand
AGCACGTTGAGGGCCGGGGACTCGCCCTGCTTCCACTTCTTGATCGCATCCGTATCGGTCCATCCCATGATTGTACTCGTCGCTGCGCCGTCGCGTCGCTTGATCATGAACTTGCCGTCATTGCGGGCGAGGAAGTACGTGTACGACTGCGCGGCACCGGCGAGATTTTTCCCGCCGACGACCAGCCCGTACGCCTCTTCGTGCGTTGATTTGGGCGGGAAGAAGTACACCGTAGTCTTGGCGGTGAAGTTTCCGGTGCCCGTTATGCCGGGGTGGAACAGGAGTCCGGACACCGGACCGGTGGTGACGTGCCAGCCTGGCTTCATCTCGACAAAGGTCAGCTTGGAGACATCTGCCTTGGGATCGTCGGCGCGCACCTGCCAACCGAGGGTCCGGGCGTCAATGGGGGCTGGTGCCGCCGCGGGGGTCTGCGCGGACATCGCCACGGGCAGCGCGGCGACGGCAAGGGCGAGTGTGAGCAGGCGCATTGGGTCCTCGTGAGTTGGGCCAGCCGGAAAGATACCGCCACATCGCAATGCTGTCTCGCGCCGCCACCCGTACCCGGGTTTCTTTCGGGATGGACAACCCCGAACCGCTGCTCCTGTACGACGGCGACTGTGGAGTCTGCAGCACAGCGGTGCAGTTCATCCTGCGGCATGATCATCACGCGCGATTCAGTTTCGCGGCGCTCGACTCGCCCATCGCCGGGGAATTGCTCGCGGCACATGGTGTTCCGGCCGGTGTGGACTCCGTGGTGGTGCTCGACGACGGACGCGCCTATGTCCGCTCTGCGGCGATCTTCCAGGTCCTGCGACGGCTGGGCGGGGCGTGGCATCTTCTCCTCGTTGGCCGAGTGATTCCGCGTCGGTGGGCCGACGCTGGGTACGACTGGTTCGCCCGCCGCCGTGGATGGTTCTCCGCTCGCCTGGGGCTCGCCTCGTGTCCAGTTCCGACGCCCGCAGAGCGGGCGCGATTCCTCGGCTGACTGTGGGCGGCAGCGCGACGCAGCGTTTCACCTGGGCTGCCACCAAATCGTATATTGGGTGCAATGACCGACAAGCATCTCGAGGATCTCAAGGCCGCCCTGGGTACGGGCTACACCATCGAACGCGAACTGCCCGGCGGCGGAATGAGCCGGGTATTCGTCGCCATGGAGCATGCGCTCGGGCGTGAGGTGGTCATCAAGGTGCTCCCGCCGGAGCTCGCGGCCGGCGTGAACCGTGAACGCTTCCGTCGTGAGGTGCAGCTCGCCGCGCGGCTCTCGCATCCCTACATCGTCCCGCTGCTGCACGCCGGTGAGCACGGCGAGTTGTTGTGGTTCACCATGCCATACATCACCGGCGAATCATTGCGCACCCGCCTTGAGCAACATGGACCCTGCTCGATGCGCGAGGCACTGCAGCTCCTCCGTGATGTGGTGGAGGCGCTCGCGTATGCGCATTCACGCGGCGTGATCCATCGTGACATCAAGCCCGGCAATGTCCTCTCCGATGGGCAGCACGCGGTGGTGACCGACTTCGGCGTGGCGAAGGCGTTGAGCGCGTCGATGACCACCGGCATCGCCGGGCACACCACGTCGGGGATGGCGATCGGCACCCCCGCATACATGGCGCCGGAGCAACTCGCCGCCGACCCGGCCGCTGATCATCGGGTCGATATCTACGCCACCGGGTTGCTGGCGTACGAGCTGCTGATGGGTGCGAGCCCCTTTGCGGCACCGTCGCCCACTGCCACGATGACGGCGCAACTCACGCGCACTCCCGATTCACTGCACACGCTACGCCCCGACGTGCCGCCGGCGTTCTCGCACCTGATCTCGCAGTGCCTCGCCAAGGACCCCGCCGATCGGCCTGCAGATGCGCAGGCAGTTCTAGTCGAGCTTGACCGCGTCTCGGGTGCGATGGCTGCTGACCATCATCGCGCGACCAACGATCCGGCACACCACGCATCGCGCTCAGCATCGCCGTGGCCGATGATCGTCGCGGCGGCTGCCGTGGTGGTGTTGATCGGCGCGGGGGTCTACCTCGCCTTCGCGCGCAGGACGGAGCCCACGTCTCCGCGCGTCGACACCATGACCGTCATGGGCGGCCGCGACACGGTGGACGGTGTTGCATTCCAGTCGACTGCACAGGCACCGCTCACCCGCGCCGATTCACTCGCGATCGCGCAGGCATTGCGCAACGAGTTGCAACATCTCGACCCTGTTGCGGCGCAGCGCACCGCGCGGGTCGAACCCCTGCCGACGTCGACGTTGGCAGGTCAGGAAACGCTGGAACTGGTGCTGGCGCGCACTGATTCGCTCGTCCGCGCTCGGCTCGCGGAGGTTTCGCGGTTTGCGCCATCGGTGGGTGGGCCGCCGAACCCGCCAGCGATGGGAGGCGTGGCGTCGTCCGTGCCGGCCGTGCAAGCCACCGGTCCGCGGCGGGTCGTGATCTTCGGCAATGCCGGTCGCGGCGCCGACTCGGCACTCGATGCGCTGAGCAACCAGCTCGCCCGTGAGTTCGGCCGCCGCCTCCGCCGTTCGGGCGGTTGGGAGGTGATCGTGATGGAGGAGGCGACTCGCCAGCCCGGCGGGCCACCGCCGCAACTCGAGGGGGCCGAGGCACTGGTGAACCTCACCCTGGTGCCGTCAGCAGGAGACTCGGCCTCGTTGCGCGTTCAGGTCCGCGACATCACCGCTGGATCGGCCTTCGGTTATCGCGTGGTGTCGGGCGACAAGATCGGATCGCCACGCGCAGTCGAGCCCTTCATGGGAACGATCAACACGGCGCTCGGCATGATGGGTGACCTGCAGCGCTCGCCGCGTGGACAGGCTTGGACCATTGATCGGGACGGGCGTCGCGACCGGCCCTGAAGATTTTGGGGTGGATTGGATGTTGTGGAATGTCGAACGATGACAGCGTGGCAGACCGACGAACAGCCGACTCAAAGATTCAGCAGGCCCACTCTTCCACCGAAATCATCATCAACTGACGGCACGCCAGGCGGCGCCAACCATGGGCCGTCGTCGAGTCGCAGGTTGACGCGATAGAGCCCCGGTGCGGCGTCGAGCCATACCTCCCACCGACCATCTGCCAGGCGAGTCAGTGCAACTGGCTGCCATGTGGTGACATCACCCGTTATGGTGGCCACGCGCACCGATGTCGGGAGCGCGAAGCGAACCCGCACCCGACCGGAAATCTCGCGTGACACTTCGATCGGCGGCGCATTGACGATCACCGGATGCTTGCGAAACACGGGCCGGCGCGGCACGTCCACACGAAGGCCGAAGCGAGTGAACTGTCCACCGCGCATGCCGAGCAGCACGTCCGACGGGCTGCGCCCGAAGTCGGCCGAGAGGTGCAGGTCTGGGGTGAGGTGAAAGGTCGCGCTTCCCTGCCACCAGACCTGCGAGGTTATGCCAGTGCCTCGACGGGTTCCCGCCGATGCGCCCAGCGTGAAGCTGCTGACGGTCCACGTGGCCCCGACCAGAGCATCGGCGATGTCGTTGACTCGGGCTTGGTACAGCGTGTCGCTGCGAGGGTCTCGCGGATCAAAGAACACACCGCTGCGCACCACGCTGTCGCGAACCGTCGTCGAAACCCATCCCGCCCTCAACTGAACCGGTCCTACGCGCAGCGTTGCCCCGGCGCCGCGGCGTCCCCATCCCGCTCGCTGCTCGCCGATCCGGGCGACTCCTTCCTGCCAGGTTCCCTCAAGCGTCACGTTGCCCAGTTCCCGCACGAACCGGAGTTCCATCCCGGTGAGGCGGGTCCAGTGCTCACCGACGCCGCGCGCGGCTCGTGCGCTCGGGCCAACCTCTATCCGGCCGAGTGTGGAGAGCAGCGCGAACCGCACGTCGGCGGACATCTCTCCGGTGCGGCCCACCCCGAAATGTTCGGTGGTGGCGCCTCCGACGTCGATGCGAACCGTGCCGTAGTCCTCCGTATAACGCCCGCCAAGTGACGTGTACGGGCCTGCGGGCAACTGGTCGAGCCGTGCTTCGCCGCTCACTGTCTCGAGCACCGCCTGCGCGCTGACCGACGTCGCGGCAGTGGCGAGGAGCGCGAGGGCGAGCGGGGCGATCTTCACGGCGTGCGAGTCCCGGTTGCATTCGAGGTGCGGGGCTCGGCAACGGTGCGTTCGACGTCGCGTGGCATCAATCGACCGAACTCGGCGTCACCAACGCGTCGTCTGGCAAGGTTCGCGACGTGGGTCCAGGCGCGGTCGGGTTCGGCGCCCCGAGCCACGAGATCGAGATAGGCACCAAGGGGTGCGGTGACGCTCTGGGTGCCACGGATCTGGTGCAGTTCGACCAGGCGCTGTTCGGGGACGCCGGCCTGCAACGCTGCTGCGGCCGTGGTCAGTTCGATGGTCGACGACGTGGGGCCGAGCGCGCTGCGGGCTGCCTGGAGGGCAACCCGGAGGCGGGTGAGCGCGAAGATGATGCGATCGGGATCGATTCCCTTGGCGTGTCCCTCAAGGGCCCGCAGCACGATGGGCTCGGTCGGGAGTCCCACGCGCTGTGCACTGTCGACGAGGGCGTTCACGCGGATGGCCACGGGCGCGGCAAAGCGGGCCGTGATGCGGCCATCCTGGGCGCGGGCACTGCCGGGGGGCAGGGCAAAGAGGCCCAGGGCAACAACGAATGGGATGGCGATGCGGTGCTTCATCATTCCGTCCCCACGGTCATGACCGAGGTTGGCCGCCCGAAGTCATCAAGGACTGGAGCAGCAGCGGCATCGGCACGCCACTCCCCTCCATCGACCACGTATGCAAAACGATAACGCCCCGGCGGCAGTTTGACAGTTACCCGCCAGTTGCCATCCCCCTCCGCCTTCAACTGGAGCCGGTCGGTTTGCCAGTCGGTGAAATCGCCCACGAGTGCGACCGAATGCTCACCCGGAAGGGCTCCCAGCGCGAAGGTCACCGTCTCGCCCCCGCCCGATCCGGCGAAGGTCAGGGCCAGCGCGAGTGCGGCAGCCGTCCCGCCCCCGCCGCCCAGCAGCAGGTTGCGGCGCGCATGGCGTCGGCGCCGGGCGCCGGTCCGTTCCGCGAGACCCGAGACGTCGGGCGCGCTGGCGCGGAGCATCTCCACTGCGCGCTCGAGTCGGGCGTCGTGCAGTTCATCGTCAGGTTCCATCATCGAATCTCCCGGAGCCGCGTCCGCAGCTGTTCACAGGCGCGAGCCACCCGCATCTTGAGCGCCGACACGCCGATCCCGGTCATGTCGGACATTTCCTGGTACTCCAGTCCCTCGACATGCTTGAGCAGGAACGCTTCCCGCAACGGTGTCGACAGCGCCGCAACCGCTCTGTTCAATTCCTCGCGGAGTGCCATCGCGTCGTCGTCCGGATCGGTCGAGGCGCGGGCGATCGCGAAGTCCGCCGCCTCGCCCGACACGAACGGCCACCAGCGCTTTCGACGCGACCGGCACCGGTTGACGGTGATCCGGAACAGCCATCCCTCCAGGCGGGTGGGGTGGGTGCCACGCCGGATAGCACGCTCCGCCCTGAGGAACACCTCCTGGAGGACTTCGTCGGCCTCATCGGCCGAGTGCAGGAAGTGCGTGGCGTAGCGCATGAGGGATGGCGCGTACCGACCCATCATCTCGCCCAGGGCCGCGGAATCGCCACTGCCGATCCGCTCGATGAGCGCGTCGTCACCCGCGCTCACGCGGCAGGGACCTGTGGGAGGGGGGAGGGGGTCACATCGGGAAGCTAATGTGACCTCTCGCCGTCCGAGGGGAGTCCCATGCGAGATGACGGTTGAAAGGTTGAAAGGTTGAAAGGTTGAAGGGTTGAAGGGTTGAAGGGTTTCTCTCCGCAAACGGGTCGCATGATGCGCGCTGTGGTCTTACTCACGCTGGTCCTTCTCTCCGGCTGCCTCGACGAGGGCCTCGGCGGTCCGTCGCAGGGCACTGGCGATGCGCAACTCGCCGTACTCAACGCCCTCGCGGTTGATGACCGCGTTGTGTTCACGGTCGACGGCAACCAGCACGTGATGCCGAGCGCCGGCAGCACGATCAGTGTGGCGATCGCGGCGGGGACGCACCAGGTGGAGGTTCGGGGTCTTGCGTCACAAGGCCTGTTGGCGTCGGCCACATTTGCGGTGCCCGGCGGCGGACGCCGGTCGGCGGTGGTGAGCGGTGGCACGGCGCCGGGCATTGCGTTGCTGGTTGCGTCGGACACTGCGTCGCTGCCCCCTGCCGGCGCAGCGAAGGTTCGCGTTGTGCACGCGGTGGCAGGCGGTCCGACGTTCGACTCATACCTCTCGCTCGTGGGACAACCCGCCGACAACGGCGCGCGATTCGTGTCGCCCTTCGCCTACGGCGTCGGGCAGGCTCCCGAGTTTCCGGGCTATGCGGTTCGCGGGCCGGGCACCTACCTGGTCACGCTCAAGGTGCCCGGCGGTGCCGCGTCAGCCGTGGTGAGCGATCCATTCCAGATGGGCGCAGCCCAGGTGTTCAGTGTTGTGCTCGCCAAAGGCCCTGACGGGGTGCTTGCGTTGCGGGTGGTGCGGGAGCGGTAGCGGCGTTGCGGGGCTGAAACGCGAGCGTGGGGCGTCCGTGGGGCTGGGGAATCAGCGCGGCGTCAGTGATCCGGTCGCCGCAGCGACCGCGAGTCGCGCCATGGCCTGCGCCGCGAGCGCGTTGGTGAGCGCGGTACGGGCTCGCGATAGTGAAGTGAGCGCTCCCACCACATCGCCGTTGCCGGCAACCCCGGCCGCGAAGCGGGTTCGCGCCTGATCGACTTCCTGCTCGCCGAACTGCACTTGACGACGGGCTGCGCGCACCTGCTCGGCAACGGCGTCGGTGCCGGCCATCGCCGCGCGCACCTCGAGGTCGATCGTGCGCACCACTTCCCGCTGGCCAAGTTCTGCCTGTTCGAGGACGGCCGCGGCGGCGGAACCACGCGCCTGCCGTGAGAACCCATCGACCAGCGCGACCGACACCTCGACGCCCGCCTGCCAGGTGGTCACCATCGGGTTTCCAGCGCGACCGATCCGCCCGACATCGCCCAGCAATCCAACTGATGGAACCCATTCGGCGGTGACCGCGCGGGCACGCTGTCGGGCCGCCTCTACGCGTGCACTCGCGGCGGTGATCTCGGGGCGTTGCGCGCGGGCGAGCGCTATCGCCGCCGATTCGTCGAGCGAATCGGTCGATGCCAGCCGGTCGAGACTGTCGGCCAGCGGCAGCTTCGCCTGCGCCGGATCATCGAGTGCGCCTTCCAGCTCGACCCGGGCCCGTTGGACATCAGCCTCGCTTCCAGCCGTCAGCGCCTCCGCCTCGGCGAGCTGCGCTCCCGCCCGGGTGGCGTCGATGTTCGGCGCGATACCGGCGTCCACCCGTTCGCGCGCGATCCCCAGCAGGTCGCTGGACAGCGACGCGTCGCGGTGCCGCGCATCGGCAAGCGCTTCCGCATGCGCGACGCGAACATACGCGACGGCGGCGGCCAGGGCAGCGGCGTCGGCACTGCGGGCCGCGTTCCCTGCGATCACCTCGACATCGAGGCGCGCGGCACGCCACCGACCCAGCGCAGCGAAGTCGAGCAGCGGAATGCGTGCTGCCGCACGGGCATCAATCACGGTGAATGGGTCGGTCGCGCGGGCGGGAAGACTGAAGATCCCGAATGCGTCGGGGTTCACGGTGCGCCGCACCGCAGTCCCCCGTGCCGTCACCGACGGAAGGAGTCCGGCCCGGACCTCCCGCGCGAACGCCGCCCCGCGGGTGACGTCGAGCGCCGCATTGCGCGCCACGCCGTCCCGACGAACTGCCGCACGCATTGCCGCATCGAGCGTCAGCGATTGAGCGACCAGGGGTGCTGGAAGCAGCGCCAGCAGGATCGCCCATCGCACAGTGTGCATGATCATTCCACCGTCTTGGCAAATCGCCGGATGGAGATGGTGAGCGTCACCGCTGCAATTGCGATGAGCGCGAGCGTGGGCTTCCAGAGCGCACTCATCCCGACGCCCTTGAGCAGGATACCGCGCATGATGTCGAGAAACCACGTGACCGGGATGACCACACCGACCCATTGTGCGACCAGCGGCATCGCTTCGCGCGGAAAGATGAAGCCCGAGAGCAGGATCGACGGCAGCATGAAGAAGAGGGCGAGCTGCTGTGCCGAGCCCTGGGTTCGCGCCACCGTAGCGACGAGGAGGCCCAGCCCGAGTGTGGCGAGGATGAACGGTGCGGTGAGTGCGTAGAGAAGCAGCAGCGAACCGCGGATGGGGACCTGAAACACCAGCCAGCCGAGCACCAGGATGTTGGTCATCTGCAGGTACGCGATGGCGATGAACGGCACCACCTTGCCGAGCAGCAGCGACGCCTTGTCGATCGGCGTCACGATGAGCTGCTCGAGCGTTCCCCCCTCCCGTTCGCGCACCACGGCCACGCTCATCACCAGCAGGAAGGTGATGGTGAGCAGGATCCCGACGATGCCCGGGACGATGAACGTGCTGCTGCGGAGAGCGGGGTTGTACCAGGGTCGGATGCGAAGGTCGACCAGCGGCAAACCGGTGCCGGCCGACGGGACGAGCTGGCCCGGCAGCACACTGTTCACCACGCCTGCGCCACTCACTGCTGCGCCCGATGTGAGTGGATCGGCGGCATCGATGATGAGTTGCGCCGTGGCACCACTGCCGCGCTTGATCCGGCGCGCAAAGTCCGGAGGCACCACAAGTGCCACCCCGGCGTCGCCCCGCTCAATGGCGATCGTCATTGCCTGGCGGTCCGCCACATGCTGGCGGATGGTGAAGTTGCCGGTCTGCACCAGCGTCTCGATCAACTGGCGACTCTCGGGGGTCCGTGATTCATCGAGGACCACGGTGGGGATGTGCCGGACGTCGGTCCGCACGGCATAGCCGAAGAGCAGCAACTGCACCACGGGAATGCCCAGGAGCATCGCGAGCGTGAACGGGTCGCGCCGTATCTGGATGAACTCCTTGCGGACCATCGGCCAGAGCAGCGAATGGCGGATGCGGGTGAGGAGGTTCACGCGATCGCACCTTCGTCGCGACGCTGGAGCTCGATGAACACGTCTTCGATGGTGGGCATCCCGAAATGCGCGGTGACCTCATCGGGGGTGCCGACGGCGAAGAGGTGACCACGCGAGAGGAACGCCACGCGCTGGCAGCGGGCGGCTTCGTCCATGTAGTGCGTGGTGACCACGACCGTGGTGCCGAGTGCGGCGAGTTCGTAGATCATCCGCCAGAAGGCACGGCGCGCCGCAGGGTCGACGCCGGCTGTCGGTTCATCGAGGAAGAGAAGCGGAGGTTGGTGCGCCGTGGCACACGCCAGGGCAACCCGCTGTTTCCAGCCACCGCTCAGCGTGCTGACCCGCTGGTTGCGGCGATCGTTGAGGCCAAGGCTCGTCAGGAGCTCGTCGAGCCGGGCCTCG
>JBKJMX010000174.1:0-3824 GCA_046596135.1 Gemmatimonadales bacterium | reverse complement strand
GAGAGGCCCAGCCGCTCGATTGCAGCCTTGAGCACCTGCTCGGTGGCGGCGTCGATGCGCACGTGTCGTGCGAGCTCACGCGGCCCCATGTGCGCGTTGGCATACACGCCGCGGACCCGGTGGAAGCGGCGTAGCTGCCGCTCCCGTGCCCGCTCCACCCGCTGCCGGATGACCGCACTCGATTCCGCCGGTGCACGATCGACCAAGTCATCGTATGCCACCGGTGGAACCGCGAGGTGGATGTCGACCCGATCGAGCAGCGGCCCCGAAATTCGTGCCAGGTATTTCTGCACCGACATCGGCGCGCAGAGGCAAGGCCTAGTGCTGTCGCCGGCGTGCCCGCAGGGGCACGGATTCATCGCTGCCACAAAGAGGAAGCGCGCCGGATAGCTCAGCGTCATCGCCGCGCGGGAAATCGTGACATGACCGTCCTCCAACGGCTGCCGCAACACTTCAAGCACGTTGCCCGGCAGTTCGGCCACTTCATCGAGAAAGAGCACGCCATGGTGCGCGAGCGAAACCTCACCCGGCCGCGGGATCGACCCACCGCCAATGAGTCCGGCGTAACTGATGGTGTGATGCGGCGCACGGAACGGGCGTCGTGACACCAGCGCGCGCCCGGGTGGCAGGAGCCCGGCCACCGAATGAATCCGGGTGACATCGAGCGCTTCTTCGAGCGTCATCGCCGGCAGGATGCTCGGCAGGCGTCGAGCGAGCATCGTCTTGCCGGCACCTGGAGGGCCGATCATGAGCACATTGTGCGCGCCCGCTGCTGCCACCTCGAGTGCGCGCTTGGCGCCGTGCTGCGCGCGCACGTCGGCGAAGTCAACATCGAGCACGGCGCGTTCCTGCATCAGCGCGTCGGTGTCGGTGCGAGTGGGGTCGAGGATGATCTCGCCGCCGAGGTGCCTGCAGACATCGAGCAGCGAGTTCGCGCCCCGCACCACTACGCCGTCCACCACCGCCGCCTCGGCAACATTCGCGGCGGGAAGGATCATTTCGGTGCAGCCCATTGCGGCGGCGGCCAGCGCCATCGGCAGGGCACCACGTATCGGGCGGAGGTCGCCTTCGAGGCCGAGTTCGCCGAGCAGCAGCACGCCGCGAACGCGATCGTCGCCGAGTTGACCACTGGCGATCAGGATACCGATCGCAATCGGCAGATCGAATGCACTGCCCCGCTTCTGGAGGTCAGCCGGCGCGAGGTTGACGGTGATGCGCCGAAGCGGGAGCTGGTAGCCGGCGTTGCCGATCGCGGCCGCGACCCGTTCGCGTCCCTCCTTGACGGCACCGACGGGGAGGCCGACGGTGGTGAATGACGGCAGGCCGTTGGAGATGTCGACTTCGACGTCGATGGCCAAGGCATCGACGCCGAGGACGGTGGCGCTCTGGATGCGGGCAAGCAGCGGGGCCTCGTGGTAGACGAGGCCCAAGGGTGGTCACGCAGAGTGGAGCTACGAAGACAGGCTGGCGCGACGGTGCGCCGTAAAACGCAGCTTACCGCAAAATCAACTGATGTGTCCTGCGCACGATCTCACCCGGCGGCAGCGTCACGGTGAGCAGCAGGTCGTAGCTCCCGGAATCGAGCTTCTCCAGCGACAGCTCCCTACTCCGCCATTCCCACTGGTTCGACGGTGTTTCCGTGAAGCCGATCACCACGTCAGGCGCGGCTGATGCAGCTGCACCCTGACGACGAATCGCGATCTCCACCCGAATTGACGCACCGGCCAGGCCGCGCGCGACGAAGCCGACACCGACGTTGCGCCCGGCAAAGCCGGTGAGCAGCGACGGCACAAGATGCACGGTTTGGTCGGCGATACTGCCTCGCAGCCCGGCCGCCGTCGGCGAGTAAATCGTCAGATCGGAGATACCGGGGGCTGACGCGTTGTTCATCACCGCAACATCACGACGACGAATCGCCGCGCCGCGCACGCTGTCGGCGGTGGACACGATCGTGGTGACCGTATACCGGCCCGCAGGAACCGGCACCGAGTGCGCGGCGGTGATCACCGTGCCATCGGCAGGAAGCGTATAGGGCTTCGTAGTGTCCGCCTCAGCGACGCGGCGCCCATCCGGTGCGGTGACGAACACCTGCCAACGGAGGCTGAGGTTCCCCGCGACACCAAGCTTTTTCGCCGAGAGTTCGATGGCGGTGAGCACGCTCGGCGCAGCACCGCTCATCCCCACGATCTGGAGCGCGGCAGGGAGTGCCTTGGCGAAGCGCTGGTCGTAGCTGTCACTGGTCTCGAGGCGCTCATACTGGTTCCGCCCCTGCTCCTTCAGCCGGGTCAGCCGTTCGGGAGGGATCTTGCCCCAGAACGGGTCAAGGACGATCGAGGCCCTTGCTTCGAGGACGCAATAGAATGCAGCCAGTTGGCACATCGAGTCATGGAGACCTCCAATCGGCTGAGCGATCATTTCGTTTAGGCCGATTTGCGCCTTACAGAAAACGGCGATCAGAGGCGCGTCCGGCAGGTTGAACAGCCAAGCCTCGTTTTCCAGTCGCCCGTACGCGCCAGGGAAGTTCACCTTGGTCGATGGCTCGCCGTGACGCATGTAAATCGAGCCGCGCATGTCGACCACGGTGTGGCCAAAGAATCCATCGCCTCGATGCCGCGAAGTCAGGCCTTCAGCGGCCCGGAGGCTGCAGTGGCCCGGTCCATCAATGACTGCGTTTAGATGAAAGAGCGGGCGGGTCAACGTTTGGTCGTCGTCAAAGGATCGATAGTTCGCCATGACATGGCGGTAGCGGCGGACATGCTCGACCCACCGGGCGCCGTACGGTCGCGCCGATGCTTCATCCCGCGTGGTCCAGAACTGATAGAGCCATTCGGCACGTTGCTCCCCAGCAGGCTGAGCGTTCCACTCAAGCAGGTTGAGGGAGTCGCCGGCCCACGCTACGTCGCGCGTGAGCCACGCATTGTGCTCCCCCGTCTCGAGCGCAGCCGCTGTGCGCAGGATGCCCAAGGCATCGCGACCACTCCCCTCAATCCCCAACGCCACCGCTCGGAGCCAGGCTCGCTCTCCGTCGGTCCAGAGTGCTTGCGCATCGCCCACCCGCGTTTCCAGCTCCGCACCACTCACCAGCTCCGCGGCCAGCAATGTGGCAGAACGGGTGAGCAGCACACGACGAGCGGGCGGGATGGTGGAGTCGAGCAGTGCGAGGTCCATCTGACGGAGTTCCTCGACCGGAGCCGCCCACACTTCTGGATACGGCGCAAAATCGGTGAGACGATCGACCGCCGGCGCAAAGCCGGGTACCGCCTTGAGCGCTCGCGTCAGCGCATCGCCAGCCGCGCGGCAACCATTTTCCCACCGCTTCAGCGTGGCCTCCAGGATCGGGCGGCATCCTCCGACTGCTGCCTCAGCCAGCAGCGCAAACGCCGTGGCCCTCCACGCGTTCTCCAGTCCCTTGCCGCGAAACGATCGGGTTTCGGCATCAGCGCGCCCCGATCGCGGGGTTTTACCCCGGGCCGTGGCGAGCACGTCCGACACCTCGCGAGCCCACGACGGTGCGCCCACCATTGGCGCCGGCGGGCTATCAGACCACCATGCGTTTCGAAGCGACTGGTCGACCGCCGCCTCCTGAGCGTGCAAAGAGACCGCACTACATGGCAGCACGACCGCAAGGAGAGGAGCAAGGAGACTCGATCGCATGCGAACCCCGGGGGACGGGCGACGCCAATGTTGGGCCAATGGCCTGATTCAACGTATGTCGATGAGCCGTAAGCCGTAAGCCGTTCTCCGTTCTCCGTTCTCCGTTCTCCGTTCTCCGTTCTCCGTTCTCCGTTCTCCGTTCTCCGTTCTCCGTTCTCCGTTCTCCGTTC
>JBKJMX010000159.1:0-7815 GCA_046596135.1 Gemmatimonadales bacterium | reverse complement strand
AAGCGCCGGGCCGACGAGCCGAGTTATCGGGACATGCTGGCCACCAAGAGCGCCGAGGAGCGGGAACGCGAAAAGACTCGGATTCGGGTCAACGAGTTCGTCTCGGTCTCCGAGCTGGCCGATGCGATGAAGATACCGGCCACCCAGATCGTCCAGTTCGCGTTCAAGGAAATGGGCATGATGGTCACGGTGAACCAGCGACTCGACTTCGACCAGATCGAGTTGATCGCGTCCGAGTTCGGGTTCGAGGCGCTGAAGGAAGAGGAGTACCAGGCCGACATCGAGATTGTCGACGACGAGGAGCAGGGCGATCAGGTCCCGCGTCCCGCCGTGGTGACGATCATGGGCCACGTCGACCATGGCAAGACGTCGCTGCTCGACTACATCCGCAAGGAGAACGTCGTCGCTGGCGAGGCCGGCGGAATCACGCAGCACATCGGCGCGTACCACATCGCGCTGCCCGGGGACAAGTCGATCACCTTCCTCGACACTCCTGGTCACCAGGCGTTCACCGCCATGCGTGCCCGCGGCGCCCAGGTCACCGACATCGTCGTGCTCGTGGTGGCGGCCGACGACCAGGTCATGCCGCAGACCATCGAGGCGATCTCGCACGCGAAGAATGCCGGCGTGCCGATCGTCGTCGCCGTCAACAAGATCGACCTGCCATCGGCGAACCCCGAGAAGGTGAAGCAGGACCTGCTGCAGCACAGCGTGGTGCTCGAGGAGTTCGGCGGTACCGTGCTGCACTCGATGATCTCCGCGAAGAAGGGCACCGGCGTTCCCGAGCTGCTCGAGCAGATCCTCCTGCAGGCCGAAATCCTGGAGCTGACCACCAACGCCGCCGCGCGCACCCAAGGCTCGGTGATCGAGGCGAGTCTCGATGCGGGCAAGGGGCCGCTCGCGACGATCCTGGTGCAGAAGGGATCGCTCCGCGTCGGCGACAACTTCATCTGCGGCAAGTTCTCCGGTCGCGTGCGCGCGCTGTTCGACGAGCGGGGGCGCAACATCAAGTCGGTCGGCCCCTCAATGCCGGTGCAGGTGCTCGGCTTCGACGGCGTCCCGTCGGCCGGTGACACCTTCCTGGTCGTCGCCGATGCGGTGGAGGCGCGTGATATCGCGCAGAAGCGGCAGCGTCTCGAGCGCGAGGCACAGAATCGCCGCTCGGCACGCGGTGGCACCCTCGAGGACATCTCGCGGGCGCTCAAGGAAGGCGCCGTCACGCAGCTCCGGATCATCATCAAGGCCGACCAGGGCGGCCCGGCGGAAGCCCTTGCCGACTCGCTCGCCGCACTCGGCACCGGCGAGGTGCGCGTCGACATCGTGCACCGCGGCGTCGGTCAGATCAGCGAGAGCGACGTCCTGCTCGCCAAGGCATCAGGCGCGATCATCCTCGGTTTCCACGTGCGGCCCGATGCCAATGCACGGGCGGCGGCGGAGCGCGAGGGCGTTGACGTGCGCACCTATCGCATCATCTACGAGGCCGTGGATGACGTGAAGTTGGCGCTTGAGGGCCTCCTCAAGCCCGAGGAGAAGGAGACGATCCTTGGCGAGGCCGAGGTCATCGAGATCTTCAAGGTCACGAAGGTCGGCACGATCGCCGGCAGTATCGTGCGCAGCGGCATGATCACGCGGCCCGCACGGGTGCGGGTGCTCCGCGACGGTGCCACGGTCTATACCGGCAACGTCTCGTCGCTCAAGCGCTTCAAGGACGACGCGAAGGAAGTCAAGGAAGGGCTCGAGTGCGGTATCGGTGTCGAGAACTTCAACGACGTCAAGGTCGGCGACCGGATCGAGGCGTTCCGTGTCGAGGAAGTGAAGCGCACCCTGGCAGCGTCCGCAGCGGCGCAGCAGGCCTGAGGCATGGCCGGCAAGGCGTCATCACGACGACCGGAGCAGGTGGCCGAGGCCATCCGGGCGGTGCTCGCCGAGGCGCTGTTGCGCGGCGAGGTCCGCGATCCACGGGTAGGTCTCGTGACGGTGAGCGCCGTCGATGTGACGCGTGACCTCTCGCACGCCACGATCATCGTGGTGCCGCACGGCGACGACGCCGCGCGCGACGAGGCGCTGGAAGGGCTGGTCAGTGCCGCGGGATACCTGCGTCGATTCGTCGCGAAGGCGCTGACCACCCGTATCGTGCCGGAGCTGCACTTCCAACTCGATCGCGGCTTCGAGCACGCGAAGCGGATCGACGAATTGCTGGCGGGACTGCGCGACGAGGATGAGGTGCCCGGCGAGGACGAGGAGAAAGCCCCCTGATCGGCGGGCTGCTGATTGACAAGCCAGCGGGATGGACGTCGCATGATGTGGTGGCCGTGATCCGGCGCCAGTTGGGGACTCGGAGCGTCGGGCATGCTGGGACGCTCGATCCGTTCGCCACCGGGTTGCTGGTGGTGCTGGTCGGACGGGCAACCCGGCTCGCACGGTTCGTCGAGGCGATGACCAAGCGCTACGACGCCGTGGCCCGGCTCGGCACCGTCACCGACACCGACGACCTTACCGGGACGGTGACGGAACAGTGGGATGGCACCGAATGGCCGAGCGTCGGCGCGGTGACCGAGGCGCTGCAGGCGTTTGTGGGTGAGCCCCGACAGCGCCCACCGACGTACTCGGCGAAACATGTGGGTGGCGTGCGCAGTCACGCGCTGGCACGGGCCGGCGTCGCCGTCGTGCTCGAGCCGGTTGTCGTCCGGGTGCATGAGATGGTGCTGCGGGACTACTCGCCACCAGACGTGGCGTTCACCGCCACCGTGGGCCGCGGCACGTATGTGCGCGCGATCGCCCGCGATTTGGGCGAGCACCTGGGCACCGGTGCGCACTGTACGGCGCTTCGCCGCACCGCCACCGGCGGGTTCGATGTTGCCCGCGCGATCGCGCCGCATGATGCCAGCGCGGCGGCGCTGATGCCGCCCGCCGCCGTGGTGCCGCACCTGCCGCGGCGAGAGCTCACCGGCGACGAGTTACGGGCGGTCGGGTTCGGGCGGGCGGTACCGATTGAGGCCCAGGTGCGTGGCTCGATTGCGCTGGTGGCCTGCGACGGACGACTGGTTGCGGTGGCGGAGGCGCGCGACGACGACCTTGCGCACCCGGTGGTCGTTCTGGAGCCCGCGGCGTGACGCCAGCCGGCGTCGGACCGGCCGGCAGCATCGTCACCGTCGGCACGTTCGACGGGGTGCATGCCGGACACCGGGCGGTGCTGGAGGAAATCGCGCGACGGGCGCGCGAAGCAGGGCGGGCCAGCGTGTTGGTGACGTTCGAGCCGCACCCGCTCGCGGTGGTCAACCCGGCGGCCGCGCCGCCGCGGCTCACCACCGCCCACGAGCGCCTTGAAGTGCTCGCGACGAGCGAGCTCGACCGGGTGGTGCAGCTCCGGTTTGACCATGCGATGGCGGCGATGAGTCCGGAACAGTTCGTTGACGATGTGCTGATCGCCCGCTGCGGAATGCGGGAATTGGTGATCGGACACGATCATGGCTTCGGCAAGGGGCGACAGGGCGACGTGACCACGCTGCAGGAACTCGGTGCGGCGCGCGGTTTCGGAGTCGACGTGGTCGATGCGGTGGTGGCAGGCGGCGGGACGGTGTCGAGCACCGCGATCCGCCGCGCGATCGCCGGAGGTGATCTGGCCGGCGCGGCCCGACAGCTCGGGCGTGCTTACTCGGTCAGCGGAACGGTGCAGCACGGAGCAGGTCGCGGCCGCACGATCGGTGTGCCGACGCTCAACCTGGGCGCGGCGCCGGACAAGCTCCTTCCGCCCGACGGTGTCTACGCCGTGGTCGCGGACACCCCTGCCGGACGATTTGGCGGGATGATGAACCAGGGTCACCGGCCGACGTTCGACGACGGCCAGCGACTGCTTGAGGTCCACCTCTTCGGATTCGAGGGCGACCTGTATGATCGATCGGTGCGAGTCGAGTGGGTGGCACCGATTCGGGGGATCCGCCGCTTCGCTGATGCGACGGCGCTCCGCCGGGAACTTGAGCAGGATGCAGTTCGCGCGCGCGCCGCACTGGCCGCTGCGCACCCGGACCTTGCTGCGCCCTCAGGGCGCCACGAGTGAAGATGTCGAGTTCGATTCGAAATCGCCTGATCGTGATCGCCATCCTGGTGCTGGGATCGATCATCGCCCTCATCCCGCGCAATCGCGTCGAGCGCATCAGCGTCAATGGTGTGCTGAGCGACGTCACGGTGCGCCGGGTGCCCCTGAAACTTGGTCTCGACCTCCAGGGCGGGATGCACCTCGAACTGGGGCTCGACGAGTCGCAGAAGGTGTCGACCGACCCCGAGCGCGATATCGGGCTGGCGCTCACCATCCTGCGCAAGCGCATGGACGAGTTCGGCGTCACCGAGCCGCTCGTGCAGCTGTCGGGGGGCGACCGGATCGTCGTCGAGCTCGCCGGCATCACCGAGCCCGGTCGCGCCAAGGACATCGTGACCAAGAACGCCTTCCTCGAGTTCCGGCTCACCGACAAGACCAAGGCCCTCGACGCCGCGCTGCCCGCGATGGACCGCGCACTCGGCCAGCTCGGGGTCACGATGGGCGCCGATGTCGCGCCCTCGGGCGTCGCGGCGATCCTTGGCGGCAAGGCGACGGACTCCGCTGCGGTCGACTCCGCCGGTGCGCCGGTCGCCCCGGCGGGTCGCCTGCTGCAGGACATGATCCAGCCGTCGGCCGGCCCCGGTGGTTCGACGCCCGGTGAGTACATGGTGTCCGAAGCGGCGTATCTCCGTGTCGATTCGCTGATCAACCTCCCCGATGTGCAGCGCGCCTGGCCCCGCGGCTACGACCTTCGCTGGTCGCGAGTCGCCGAGGCCGTGGGCGCCGAGCAGGTGCGGCACCTCTATGTGCTGGAAAAGGAGCCGATGATCACCGGTCAGAACCTGACCTCGGCCGCGGCGCAGATCGACCCGGTCAACAACCAGCCGATGGTGGTCTTCGAACTCGATCGCGCGGGCGCGCGGCGCTTTGGCACCGAGACCGCGCGTCACACCGGCGATTTCATGGCGATCGTGCTCGACGGTCGGGTGCAGGGCCGTCCGCCCGTGATCAACTCCCGCATCGACCGCCGCGGCCAGATCACCCTCGGCAACCAGTCGATCCAGCAAGCGCAGGACCTCGCCCTCACCCTCGAGGCAGGTGCGCTCCCAGTGCCGCTCAAGGTGCTGAAGCAGGGCACGGTGGGTCCCACGCTCGGCGCCGACTCGATCCGTCAGGGCATCACTGCCGGCGTCTTCGGCACGCTGCTCGTCGTGCTCATCATGATCGGCTACTACCGCTTCGCCGGTGTGCTCGCGGTGATCGGCCTGGCGATGTACATCCTCTTCACGCTCGGCGTGCTGGCCACCCTCGACGCGACGCTCACCCTGCCCGGCCTCGCCGGCCTGGTGCTGTCGATCGGCATCGCGGTTGACGCGAACGTGCTGATCTTCGAGCGCATCCGCGAGGAGCTTGCCCTCGGCAAGACACCGCGCCTCGCGGCCGACGAGGGATTCCACCGCGCGATGAACGCGATCATCGACTCCAACGTGAGTACGATCATCACGGCGCTCCTGCTCTTCCAGTTCGGCACCGGCCCCGTTCGCGGCTTCGCCGTCACCCTCATCGTCGGTACCCTGGCCTCGATGGTCTCGGCGATCTTCGTGGTACGCACCTTCTTCCTGCTGTGGCTGTCCAGGCGGACAACGACGGCGGAGCTGAGCATCTGACATGCGGACACTTTTCACGAACACCAAGATCGATTTCGTCGGCGTACGGCGGTACGCGTACATCATCACCGCGCTCATCTTCATCCCGGGCCTCATCCTCATGCTGGTGCGGGGGCTCAACTACAGCGTCGAGTTCACCGGCGGCACCCGGGTACAGGTGTCGACCACCACGCCGATCAACATCGCGCAGGTGCGTGCGGGACTGACGGCGGAAGGGGTCCACAACGCCGAGATCCAGCAGTTCGGCGGCGAGAACACCTTCGTGGTGCGGGCCCGGACTGCCAAGGTGGGGTCTGATGCCGACGACACCGAGGCCACGACCAATGCGGTCACCAAGGCACTCGACGGCGTGATCGGGCAGGGTAAGTACATCGTCGACGACAGTGAGGGCGTCGGCCCCAAGGTCGGTGGCGAGCTGCGCACCAAGGCGATCACCGCGATCCTGCTCGCCTTCGCGGCGGTGCTGGCCTACCTGGCCTACCGCTTCGAGTGGCGGTTCGGAGCGGCGGCGATCATCGCCACGGCGCATGACATCTTCGGCACCGTGATCTTCATCTCGTTCCTGAACCTTGAGGTGTCGCTGGTCGTCGTCGGCGGCGTGCTCTCGGTGCTCGGCCTCTCGATGAACGAAACGATCATCATCTTCGACCGCGTGCGTGAGAACGAGCACCGGAGGGTGCCGGGCGACCTGGCGACCGTGCTCAATCGGTCGATCAACGAGACGCTGCCGCGCACCGTGCTGACCCACGGGACGTCGCTCTCCACGATGCTCACGCTGATCATCTTCGGTGGCGCCGTCATCCGGCCGTTTGCGCTCGTGATGTTCTGGGGCATCTTCACCGGCATCTTCTCGTCGATGTACATCGCGCCGGCGGTGCTCATGTACATCCGCAAGCGCTGGCCGGCGCAGGCGATCACCGTTCGCGCCCGCACCCCCAAACCGGCCCCGGCGCGGCGGTAGGATCCGGCGGGCCGGCCATGCTGATCGACACTCACTGCCACCTCGGCGACCCGGCGTTCGATGCCGACCGGGATCGGGCCGTGGAGGCGATGCGCGCGGCCGGCGTCGCCCGCGCGGTGGTTATCGAAAGCGTCCTCCCGAACGCGCCCGCAACCCTCGTGTGGCTGGCGCAGCACAGCGACTTGGTCCTCGCCACCGGGTGCCATCCGCACGACGCCTCACGCTGGTCAGCCGATACGGCGGCGGAGGTGCAGGCGCTGTGGGGGGAGCCGCTGGTGAGGGCTGCCGGCGAGATGGGGCTCGACTACCACTACGATCACTCTCCGCGGGACGTGCAGCAGCGCGCCTTCGACGAACAGGCCGGTCTGGCGGTCGAAGCCGGCTTGCCGATCGTGATCCATGCGCGTGAGGCCGACGACGATGTCGTCGCGATCCTCCGTGGTCATCCCGATGCCACCGTGATCCTGCACTCCTTTTCCAGCGGCCCTGTGCTCCGCGACGCTGGTCTCGACGCGGGCTGGTACTTCTCCTTCAGCGGCATAGTCACCTTCCGGTCGTGGTCGCAGGGCGACACCGTCCGTGCGGTGCCTGCCGACCGCCTCCTGGTCGAGACGGATTCGCCCTACCTCGCACCGGTGCCTCACCGCGGGCAGCGCAACGAACCCACGCATGTGCGCGAGGTGGCCCACGGCGTGGCAGCGCTGCGCGCTGAACCGGTCGAACAAGTGATCGCGTGCACCGGCGCCAATGCGATCCGACTCTTCTGGCCCACCGACCCCGAACCCGTTCCGGAGCACTAGATGGAATTCATCGCGACGTCCGACGCCCCGAAGGCTATCGGTCCCTATTCTCAGGCCGTCCGCAACGGCTCGATGCTCTACACCGCAGGTCAGATCGCGCTCGATCCCGCCACGATGGAGATCGTCGCCGGCGGCATCGTGCCGGAGACCGAGCAGGTGATGCGCAACCTCCAGGCGGTGCTCCGTGAAGCTGGGCTCGGCTTCGAGCATGTCCTCAAGACGACGGTCTACCTCGCCGACATGCAGGAGTTTTCGGCGATGAACGAGGTGTACGCCCGTCACTTCGGCGACCATCGTCCCGCGCGCTCCACCGTTTCGGTGCTCGGCTTGCCCAGGGGCGTCCGGGTCGAG
>JBKJMX010000132.1:0-4542 GCA_046596135.1 Gemmatimonadales bacterium | reverse complement strand
AGCGGGAAGGGGTTTTACGAGTACAGCAGGAAGTAGCCAGATGACCGATGACGGATGGCGGATGGCGGATGACCGATGACCGATGACCGATCCTCCACCATCCATCATCCTGCTTCCTGGAACACGACTTCAGCCACGGAGTGCCGCGAGTGGATGCTTTCAACGAAATGCAGACCTGGGGACACGAACAGGTCCTCTTCTCGCACGAGCCGTCATGCGGCTACTTCGGGATCATTGCGATCCACGACACCACGCTCGGACCGGCACTGGGTGGCACCCGGGTTTGGCAGTACCCGAGCACCGAGGAAGCGCTGCGCGACGTGCTGCGGCTGTCGCGAGGCATGACGTACAAATCCGCAGTGGCAGGACTCAATCTCGGCGGCGGCAAGGCGGTGATCATCGCCGACCCGAAGCGCGCCGACCGCGAGTCGCTGTTCCGGGCACACGGCCGGTTCGTCGAGAGCTTGGGGGGGCGCTACATCACCGCGGAAGATGTCGGCACCTCGCCCAGCGACATGGAATTTGTGAAACGCGAGACGAAACACGTCGCCGGGCTGCTCAACCTCTCCGGCGACCCATCGCCGGTGACTGGCTACGGTGTGTACATGGGGATGAAGGCCGCCGCCAAGGCGAAGTGGGGCAAGGACTCGCTGGCGGGCCGGACGGTGACGGTGCAGGGCGCCGGCAAAGTCGCGTACTACCTGATGTCACACCTTCGTGAGGAAGGCGCCCGGATCATCGTGAGCGACATCGACGCTGAAAAGGTCCAGCGGGCGGTGGAGGATTTTGGCGCAGCAGCGGTCGAACCCGATGCGATTTACGACGTCGAGGCCGACATCTTCGCGCCGTGCGCACTCGGCGCGATCATCAACGACGAGACACTCCCGCGGCTGCACGTCGGCGTGATCGCGGGCGGCGCCAACAACCAGCTCGCCGAACAGCGCCACGGCATCGCGCTCGAGCAGCAGGGCATCCTCTACGCGCCGGATTACGTGATCAATGGCGGCGGAGTGATCAACGTATACGGCGAACTGCAGGGCTGGACCATGGACCGCGCCAAGCGGAAGGCTCAGGAAATCTATGACACGATCCTGCGCGTCTTCGCGATCGCCGAACGCGACGGCATCCCGTCGTTCCAGGCCGCGGACCGTCTCGCCGAGGAGCGCCTCAAGTCGGTGGCGGCGTTGAAAGATATGTGGGTGGCGGGGGACAGATAGCGGAGAACGGAGGACGGAGAACGGAGAACGGGGGACGGAGAACGGAGAACGGGAGTCTCAGGGGCAGCGGCCGGGCCTCTGCGTCCGTCTGGCTCCGTTCTCCGTTCTCCGTTCTCCGCCACCGGGACAGTATCTTTCAATTATGCCCAAACCCATCCCCATCGGCGCTGATCACGCCGGCTACGCGATGAAGCAGGTCCTCGCCGACGAACTCCGGCAACTCGGCTATGAGGTCGAGGATGTCGGCACCGATTCCGAGGCGTCCACCGACTACGCCGACTATGCCCACAAGGTCGCGGGCGAGGTCGAGCGCGGCGAGGCCGACCGCGGCGTGCTGTTGTGCGGCACCGGTCTCGGCATGTCGTACGCGGCCAATCGACACCACGGGGTTCGTGCCGCCGTGGTATGGAACGAGGAAGTCGCTCGCCTCTCGCGTGAGCACAACGACGCCAACGTGCTCGTACTTCCCTCGCGGTGCCTGAGCAACGACGAGGCCCGCACCATCCTCCGCATTTGGCTCAACACGAAATTCGAGGGTGGCCGCCACGTGAACCGGATCCGCAAGATCGAGGAGACCGCGTGATCGATCACGACGCCCCACTCGGCAAGGCCGATCCCGCCATCGCCGGGATGATCGACGCCGAGCTCCAGCGCCAGCGCGACGGCCTCGAGCTGATCGCCAGCGAAAATTTCACTTCGCGCGCGGTGCTCGAGGCCATGGGCACATGCCTCACCAACAAGTACGCGGAGGGCTATCCCGGGAAGCGGTACTACGGTGGGTGCGAGGTGGTCGACCAGGTGGAGCAGCTCGCGATCGACCGGGTGAAGCAGCTCTTCAGCGTCGGGCATGCGAACGTCCAGCCACATTCGGGTGCGCAGGCAAACTTCGCGGCGTACATGGGATTGATCGCCCCGGGCGAAAAATTGATGGGACTCTCACTCCCGCACGGCGGGCACCTGACGCACGGTGCGTCGGTGAACCACACCGGTCAGGTGTGGCAATCGGTGCAATACGGGGTGCGGACCGATACTGGCCGCATCGACTACGACCAGGTGCGGGAGATGGCGCTCCGCGAGCGCCCGAAACTGATCATCGCCGGCGGATCTGCGTATGCGCGCGTGATTGACTTCGCCGCGTTCCGGTCGATCGCCGACGAGATTGAGGCGATCTTTCTGGTCGACATGGCACACTTTGCCGGGCTGGTTGCGGGCGGGGTGCATCCCTCGCCGGTGCCACACGCGCACGTTGTCACCAGCACGACCCACAAGACGCTGCGCGGTCCGCGCGGCGGGCTCATTCTTTGTGGCGCCGAGCACCAGAAGGCGATCGACAAGTCGGTGTTTCCGGGAGGGCAGGGCGGCCCGCTGGAGCATGTGATTGCGGGCAAGGCGGTCGCGTTCGGCGAGGCGCTCACTGCCGATTTCAGGCTGTACGCCGCGCAGGTGGTGGAGAACGCCAAGGTCTTGGCGAACGCGCTGATCGATCGTGGCTATGCCATCGTTTCGGGCGGTACCGACACCCACCTCATGCTGGTCGACCTGCGAACCCGCGACCTCACGGGCAAGGCCGCCGAGAAGATCCTGGGTCATGCGGCGATCACGGTGAACAAGAACACGATTCCCGACGATCCGCAGTCGCCGTTTGTCACTAGCGGCATTCGTGTCGGCACGCCGGCGCTCACGACGCGCGGCATGAACACTGATGACATGGTGAGGATCGCCGAGCTGATCGATACCGCGTTACTGGCGGGCGAAGACCTGGCGGCGCTCTCGCGGGTGCGAGGTGCCGTCGAGGAACTCGCTGGCCGGTATCCGCTGTACCCCAGCCTTGCGGGTCTTGCCTGATGCATGAGCTCCAGTTCGCCGATGGCATGCTCGCCCGTCTCCGGGCGAGCGGCGGCGAACGGTACGACCCGCGCGGCTATCTCTTCCTCCTCGCGGCGATCGAATATCTGCAGGATAAGCTGGACAAGCGGCGTCACGTCACCGGCGCTGAGCTCGCGTGGGCGTGTCGCGACCTCGCGCATGCACGATTCGGACTGCTGGCGCGCGTAGTGCTTGAGTGTTGGGGTATCCGCAGCACCGCTGATTTTGGCGCCATGGTGTTCACCATGGTCGAAGCTGGTTTGCTCTCTGCCCAGCCCGGCGACAGGGCTGAGGACTTTGCGGACGTGTATGAGTTTGTGCTCGCGCTGGATGAGACGTATGCGTGGAGCTGGCAGCCGGAGTAGGGCGACGAAAGGTTGAAGGGTTGAAGGGTTGAAAGGTTGAAAGGTCGACCGGTTCAACCCTTGAACCCTTCAACCCTTCAACCTTTCAACCTTTCAACCCTTTCCCTTCAACCCTTCAACCTTTCAACCCTTCAACCCTTCAACCATCAACGATGATCCCCGTCCTCACCCCCGACCAACTACGCACCTGGGATGCTGCCGCCGTTGCGGCGGGCATTCCGCTGGCGACGTTGATGGAGCGCGCGGGGCGGGCGGTGGCCGATGTCGTTGTGGCCCTATACGCTGCGGTTGCGCGGCGCGGTGTGCTGGTGGCATGCGGCAGCGGCAACAACAGCGGCGACGGCTGGGTGGCGGCGCGGCGGCTTCACGAGCTGGGCTATCCTGTCACGGTGGCGGCATCGGGGAATGAGCGGCATGGCATCGCGGCTGATGCGCGTGGAGCCGCGATCGCCGCGGGCGTGGCGGTGGTCGCCGTCCGGGAGCCGTGGCCCGATGTCGGTGTCGCGATCGACGCGATCCTTGGCGCCGGCGCCACGGGGGCGTTGCGGGGCAACGTCGAGGACTTCGTGCTCCGCCTCCGGACGCTCGCTGTGCCAGTGGTTGCTGTCGACGCCCCTACCGGCCTCGACCTGGCCACCGGTATCGATCATGGTGCGGTGCCCGCCGAGGTATCGGTCACCTTCGCTGGGCTGCGCCGCGGGCATCTCATGGCGCGTGACATCGTTGGCGACATCGTGATTGCCGATATCGGGATGCCGCCGGCGCCCAGCGACTGGCCCACACTCGTCACCGCCCGGTGGGCGGCGGCGCAGCTCACCCCATTTCCGGCTCGGAGTCACAAGGGGACGCGCGGCCGAGTGGTGATAGTGGGCGGTGCGCCGTCGATGTCGGGCGCGGTGCGCCTCGCTGCGCGTGCGGCCTTTGGGGCGGGCGCCGGGCTGGTGCATGCGATTGTCCCGCCGGCGTCACTCCTTGTATTGCGCACCGCAGAGCCGGACGTACAGGTGCACGGAGCCCAGCTCGACTGTGCACCCGATGAAACTTCGCTCGGCGTCGTGCGTGCGGCGGACGCGCTGGTGGTGGGACCGGGGATG
>JBKJMX010000167.1:0-31994 GCA_046596135.1 Gemmatimonadales bacterium | reverse complement strand
GTCGTCAGCGCCGGCCCGGGCTACAACGAGCTGGTCGACGTCGTCGCTGTTGATCAGCACCACGACCTGCGCACCCGCCTCGCGCGCCAGCGCGAAGGCACCGGCAAGTTGGGGATGCGATTCATCGAGCCGCCCGCAAGTCACGAGCAGCATCGCGGGCCGCGCTGGCAGGTGGGCGGGATCGTCGGCCTCGGATACCTGCAAACCGGAGCGGAGCAGGTCCCGCTCCAGGCCGTCGGGGCGGCAGGACGGATCGCCAAAGAGGACAACCAGCGGACGCGGCGCCGGAGTCACCGGCTCTTGCGGCAACACGGGAGAACTTTCGATGCGAACCAGTTCAGCCACCAGGCCTCGACAGGAAAAAGCGATCGTGGACCCAGGCAAGGGGGTGGAACGCCTGGGGGCCCATGTCTCAACACAGGGAGGGTGTCCGACCGCACCACGCCGCGGCTTTGCGATCGGGGCCACCGCCATCCAGCTCTTCACCAAGACCCCGAACATGTGGCGGGAGCCCGAGGTGACGCCGAAGGTCGCGGCTGATTTCCGTCGTGCCCGCGATGTTCATCCGGTCGGATTCGCTGTCTCGCACGATTCGTACCTGATAAACCTGGCCTCGCCAGACCTCGCCCTGAGAGCCAAATCGATCGCGGCCTTCATCGGTGAACTGACGCGATCCGAGGCACTTGGCCTCGACGGGATCGTTTCTCACCCGGGGAATTTCATCGACGACCACGACGCCGGGTTGGAGCGCAATGCAACAGCGATCACCGAGGCGCTGCGGGCCGCCCCCGGCTCCGTACCAATCCTGCTCGAAACCACTGCCGGCTCGGGGACCGTCCTCGGGAGGAGCTTCGAGGAGCTGGCCGCCATCCGGGAGCTGGTAGCCGAGGATGTCCGACACCGGGTCCGGTTTTGCGCCGACACCTGCCACCTCTACAGCGCCGGATATGACCTCGTCTCCGACTTCGACGCAGTCTGGGACAAATGGGATCACATTATCGGCATTGACTTGCTTGCCTGCATTCACATGAACGACTCCAAGACACCGTTTGCCTCTCGCCGCGATCGACACGCCCTGATCGGCGAGGGATCGATCGGGACCGAGCCGTTTCGGCAGATTATGCTGTCCAGCCGCCTGGCCGGGGTCCCGAAGATTCTCGAGACGCCAAAGGGCGAGGCCGACGAGACGACGAACGACATCGCGATGCTGGCGATGCTTCGCGCCATGGTGGCGGCGAATTGACCAGCCCCCCCGGCTCGGGGCATCTTCGCTGGATGCAATTCCCCTCCCTGATCGCCATTGGTGCCCTCGTCGTCGCCCCCATAGGTGCCCAGACCACGGCCCGACTTACCCTCGGCGGCACGATTGGCACGGCCCTGGTAACCGACCAGCTCGGGGGTCCAGTCTCGCTCGGCACCGGAGTGCCGGTGACCGTTGCGCTCAGTTTCGCCCAACCGATCGGCGCGGGGTACCGCGCGCTCGTGGAGGTACGCGGGGGCCGGGGGTCGCTGCGCGCGGACAACAACGGCGAGAGCTCCACCATCCCGGGCCTCACGACGGTGGGCGTCATGCTCCTGGTCGACGGGCCGCTCGCCAACCGGGTCCGTTGGGAGTTGGGCGCCGGACTGCTGAGTTATCGACCGACTGAGCGGTCGGGCGTCTTCAGTCGGGGTGGCCCCACCCCGTGGCTGCTCGGCGCCGGCCTGAGCTGGACGCGACCGCTGTCCGGATCGTTCGACCTCGTCGCGAACGGCCGCTATGATTTCCACCAGTTCCGGAGTCGCCAGCTCGATTCCCGGGGCTACACGCAGTATCAGTCGGTGCACCGGCTCGGACTGGGCGTCGGCATCGAGCGGAGTTTCTGATGCGTCGACTCATCCCTGCCGTCCTGCTCCTCGGCGCCGCGTGCTCCGACCTCCTCTCTCCGACTCGGGTGGCGCCCTACGAGTACCGCCAGTTCGTGGCGAGCGGCGGAACGCGTATCGACACCCTCACCTTTCGCTGGCCCCGCTCCTTCCTCCCGGTGCGGATATGGGTCGCCGACGATGAGCCGCTGCGGCAGCCAATCACGACGGCCATCAGTCGTTGGCAGGGCGCACTGCTGTTCGGGGAGTTCCGCGCTGAGCTGGTGACGGACTCGTCCCGTGCCGACGTGATCGTGCGGAATGTGCCGTCGCCTGGCGGCATCGGTCTTTCGCGCATCCGTCTCGATGCACTGGCCCCTGAGTGCATCGGTGCCACCGACATTCGCACGGACGGCGCGTTGACACAGGTGATTCTGCCGATGCGAGTGTACATCTGGCCCCGATTCAGCCCGCAGAACCCAAACATCACGACGTGCTACGAGATCACCGCGACGCATGAACTCGGGCACGTCATCGGCATCATCAGCCCCAACCACTCGCCTGACGTCGGCGACGTGATGTTCAGCAACCCGGTCTTCAATGGGCTCAGCGAACGCGACATCTCGACCGCCGAGGTGGTGTCGCATATCACGCCAACGCTCGTGCCGACGGGCCGGCGCTAGGCGCACCGAGGCTGGCGGCGTCCCGCAACCCCCTATCTTTCCGCTCTCTCGCCAGCCACGCCTGGCTGCCCATTTGATGGAGATGACATGACGGCACCATCCACTGCGACCGACGTCAACGCACCCGACTGGGTCAGCAATCCGGGCCTGGTGGCGTGGGTCGGCCGCATTGCCGCCCTCACTCGGCCGGATCGCGTTCACTGGTGTGACGGGTCGCAGGAGGAATACGACGCGCTCTGCCAGCAGATGGTCGATGCCGGCACATTCGTCCGCCTGAACGAGGCGAAACGCCCCAACTCATTCCTCGCCCAGTCGGACCCGAGCGACGTGGCTCGGGTGGAAGATCGGACTTTCATCTGCAGCGCCCGACGGGTCGATGCGGGACCGACCAACAACTGGATGGATCCGCGCGAGATGCGCACGACGCTGAACGGACTCTTCGACGGGTGCATGCGCGGGCGCACCATGTACGTGGTGCCGTTCTCGATGGGTCCGATCGGGTCACCGTTGTCGCACATCGGCGTCGAGTTGTCGGATTCGCCATACGTCGCAGTGAACATGCGGATCATGACGCGCATGGGACGCAAGGTGCTGGAGGCGCTGGGCGATGGAGCGTACGTGCCGTGCGTGCACTCGGTGGGCGCACCGCTCGAGCCCGGACAGGCCGACGTGCGGTGGCCCTGCAACGCCGAGCAGAAGTACATCGTGCACTTTCCGCAGGAACACGAGATCTGGTCGTTCGGGTCGGGATACGGCGGCAACGCGTTGCTGGGGAAAAAGTGTTTCGCGCTTCGCATCGCCTCCGCGATGGGCCGCGACAACAACTGGATGGCCGAGCACACCCTGATCCTCGGCGTCGAGGATCCGCAGGGCGAGAAAACCTATGTGGCCGCTGGGTTTCCGAGTGCGTGCGGCAAGACCAACTTCGCGATGCTCATCCCGCCCGATGGCTACGAGGGATGGAAAGTCACCACGGTCGGCGACGACATCGCCTGGATCAGGCCCGGCGATGACGGCACGCTATACGCCATCAACCCCGAGGCCGGCTACTTCGGGGTCGCACCGGGAACGTCGTACGAGACGAACCCGAATGCGATGGCAACGATCGAGAAGAACACCATCTTCACGAACGTGGCGCTGACCCCCGATGGCGACGTCTGGTGGGAGGGAATGACCGAGAAGCCGCCGGCACATCTCACCGACTGGCGCGGCAACGCGTGGACCCCGGAATCGAAGGCGCCCGCTGCGCACCCGAACGCGCGGTTCACCGCCCCGGCGTCGCAATGCCCCTCGATCGACCCCGCGTGGGAGGACCCAGCGGGCGTCCGCATCGCGGCCTTCATCTACGGTGGCCGGCGTGCGACAACGGTGCCTCTGGTCTACCAGTCCTTCAACTGGAACTACGGCGTCTACCTCGGTGCGACCATCGGGTCGGAAACAACGGCCGCCGCCGCCGGCGCCGTGGGCAACGTGCGTCGCGACCCGTTCGCGATGCTGCCATTCTGTGGCTACCACATGGGCGACTATTTCAACCACTGGCTGCAGATGGGACGCGGCCTCAAGGTGCCGCCCCGCATCTTCTGCGTGAACTGGTTCCGGAAGGACGAAAACGGCAAGTTCATCTGGCCCGGCTTTGGGCAGAATATGCGGGTGCTCGAGTGGGTCGTGAACCGGGTCCATGGTCGCGGTGCCGGCATCGAATCACCGATCGGATGGATGCCCCGCTACGAAGACCTGAACTGGGAAGGGCTCGAGTTTGCGCGCGAGACCTTCGAGAAGTTGATGGAGGTCGATCGCGAACAGTGGAAAGCCGAATTGCTGTCGCATCGTGAACTGTTCGAAATGCTGTACGACCGCCTGCCCCAGGAGTTCATGTGGATGCGCGAACTGATCCTGTCGGCCCTCTGGCGCAGCCCCGAACGCTGGAGTCTGGGCGACGAGCGGATCTGATCGCTGGCCGGGGTGCCTGACATGACCCGCCACGCGGAGATCATCCGCGATCCGCTCTGGGACAACATCCGTCTGGAGCCGGATGCGGTCGCGGCGCTCGACACCCCGACCGTGCAGCGACTCCGGCATGTCCGCCAGCTCGGACACGCCTTCCTCGTGTATCCCGGCGCCACGCATTCCCGTTTTGAGCACGCCCTCGGCGCGTACCATCTCACCCGCCGCGCACTCACCGCCCTCGGCGATCGCGGCGACCTGCGCGGCGTGCCCGACGAGGAGTGCGTGGCGGTGCGACTCGCCGCGCTCCTGCACGACATCGGACACTATCCGTTCTCGCATGCCCTCGAGGAAGCCGGTTTCCCCAGTCATGAGGCCCTGGGCGCGCGACGCCTTGGCGAGGGTGAACTCGCGACCGTGCTGCGGCAGGTCGGCGGTGATGCGCTCATCGAACGGATCGCCGGGCTGATCGAGGGACGGAGCAATTCCCCACTCGCCGGCTTGATTTCAGGCTCCCTCGACCTCGACAAGATCGATTACCTGAGTCGCGATGCGCGGATGTGCGGCGTGCCCTACGGAACGGTCGATGTGGACCGGCTCCTCGCATCGATCGCCTTGGTGGAGGTGGCCGACGGCCGCCGTGCCGTGGGTGTGCACGAGAAGGGGGTGAGCGCCCTCGAGTCACTGCTCTTTGCCAAATACCAGATGTACCGGAATGTCTATTGGCACCACGCGGTGCGGTCGGCGACCTGCATGTTCAAGCGCGCGGTTCGCGCAGCGGTCGGAACGGGCCGGCTCGACGCGGAGTTCGTCGCCACGGCGACGGACGGATCACTCATGACCGAACTGCTGGCGCACGATCCGACGGGCATCGGGCGGGCGGTACACGAGCGGCGCCTCTACAAGCGCGCCCTCGACCTGCCCGCGAGCGAGGTGCCCGACGACCTCCCGGCGTGGTTGTCGGACGACCCCGACGCGGTGGAACGCGCTGAAGACGTGCTGGCCAGAGAGCTCGGCCTCGAACCGGGCGCAGTGCTTGTCGACTTCCCGGCCCGGGCATCGATGCTCAGCGTGGACCTGCCGCTGGCCATGCGCGATGGGCCGGCCGAGCGTCTCACCGACGAGGGGCGCGCCGGCCAGCTCGGCCTGCCGCGGGTTGCCGACGAGCTCTACCGCAGCGCCCGACGGCTCCGGGTGTTTACCGCCGAGCCTCGACGCATCTCGGGCATACCCGAAGTGCTCCGCCGATAGGATGCAGAGCGGGCCGGCACACGCTGCGCCGGCCCGCTCGACTCTCACCCGACATGCGTTAGCCCCGAATCGCCGGCACCTCGCCGGTGGGTGGCGCGATCGCCTCGATCTTCACGAGGACCGTCGTGATGTTGTCGAGGCCACCGCGGTGATTGGCATCGGCAATCAGCTTGTCGATCATCTGTTCCAGGTCGAGATCGGCAGTGAGGATCTCGCGCAGGTCATCGTCGTCGAGCATGCCGGTGAGTCCGTCGGACGCGAGCAGGATCAGGTCGTCGGCCTCGAGCGTGCCAACGAAGAGGTCGGGCACGACGTCGCCATTCGAGCCCACGCAGCGGGTGATCACGTTGGCGTAGGGATGGACCCTCGCCTCGACCGCGGTGAGGCGACCTGCATCGACCTGTTCCTGCACGTAGCTGTGATCCTTGGTGATCTGGGTGAGCACACCGCCACGAAGGAGGTACGCCCGTGAATCACCCACCTGCCCGATGAGGTAGCGACGCGGAAGGAGCGCGAGCGCAGTCACCGTGGTGCCCATGCCCCGCTTGTCCTCCTCCAGGGTGGTGCGCCGGAAGATCGCGCCGTTCGCCGACCGGATTGACGACACCATCTGCGCCATCAGCTCGTCGTCACTCATCCCGCGCACCGGTCGGAACTCCTCCGCGACCAACCGCGACGCCATCTCGCTGGCGACCTCGCCCGCGGCGTGGCCACCCATGCCATCGGCGACCACGAAGAATCCGCGGTCGCTCGCCATGAGATAGGTGTCTTCGTTCCCGGAGCGCACCACCCCGACATCGGTGCGCGCAGCACACATGAATCGCATTCAGCGGACCCGAAGCAGGAAGTAAAAGAGAATCAGCACTGCAGCAATGGCGGCGGCGGTGATCCAGATTGCGGGGGCGCGGGAGCGCGCCGCCGGAATTTCCTCGTAACCATAACCCCCGAACACAACCCGAGCCGGATGCGCCCGAGGCGTCGCAACGATCTCCGTCCCGTCCGCAGCGTCGGTCCCGCCGACGCCCGGATCGTCGAGGCCCGTGACGCCGATCAGCGATGGTTCCTCACCGGCAGGCGTCGCGGAGTCCTCCCACCTGTCGCGAGGGTTGAACGCAAGCACGACCTCACCGAGGCGAAGCTCTGACCCTGGAGCGAGCGGCAACGCACCCAGCACCGGCTCACCGTCCACCCATGTCCCGTTGACCGAATCAAGATCGGTCACGGTCCACACCGCTCCGCGCAGCCTGAGTTCCGCATGCTCCGCGCTCACACTGGGGTGGTCGACCCGCAACCCGCTCGCCGGGTCGCGGCCGATACGGAGCGTTGGCGACCGGACCGCCATGTGCGGCGACCCCAGAACCCCTCTGGAACGCACCAGCAGCACCGCCAACAGGGCGCCGAGCGCTCCGTGGGGCTCAGGCGCGGTCATGTCGGGGCCGGCATCGCGATGCGGCAGACCGTCCAGGGTGCGCTCCAGGGTGAGGCATGGGTGATCAGGGACGGGAAACCTATCCGCCGCCGGGGTGACGGGGCAAGGAATTCAGGCCTCACCAACCTCGACCGCCTTCAGGCCGCGCCGCACCCACGACGAGAACACCACGAAGCCCGCGACGATCGTGAACCAGCTCAGGATCGAGCGCCAGATGATCGTGTAGAGCGGGGCGAGGCTGCGCGGTACGTAGACGCTCATCACGGCCGCCGAGAGGATCTCGGCGATCCCCGACGCACCGGGCGTGGGCGCGAAGTAGAGCAGGAAGGTGATCAGCGTCTGGAGGAGGAGGACATCAACAAAATTGGCCTCGATCCCGACTGCCCGAAGGGCGACATACCCGGCGAGCAACTTGTTGGCGTGGCTCGGACCCGAGACGATCGTGGCCCAGAACAGTGCCAACCACCCGCGGGGGCTGTTGAACCGGCGGAGGCTGTCGTGCGCCTGGTCGATTCCCCGCTGGAGTGCCTCGAGCCGTTCGGCAATTCTCGCGTTGCGCCGCCCCAACGAAACGGCGACGCGGTGCACCACCCGCGAGATCAACTTCGGCGCGATCATCACCGTGATCAGCAGTACGCCGAGGATCCCGAACACGCCCATGCTCCCCTTGAAGAGGTCGAGGAGCGAGAGGCCGAGTACGTCGCCCCGGGCGCCCAGCGACTCACCGGCACCGAACATCAGGGCCAGCGGGCCGCAGATGGCGAAGAAGATGATCGTCGCGATGAACGACATCAACACGGTCGTCATCGCGATCGGGACAGGAATCCCGGTGCGGCGCATGCCGTACACCTGCATCGGAGACGAGCCGGCCTGCAGTGGCGTCACGTACGACCCCCAGGCCCCCATTCCGCCGGCGATCACCAGCCCCCAGAACGACGGGCGCGGGTGCACCTCGCGCGCCAGGATCCAGAGGCGCGCCCCGCCACCGAGCCAGTCCATCGAGGCGAGGACCAGCCCGGCCGCCACCCATCCCCACTGGATGCGCGACAGCGACGACACGAATCCGCTCGCGTCGTTGCCGTAGACGAACACACCGATGTAGCCCGCAAGCGAGATGACGACGAAGAGGACGAAGCCGCGCCGGAGAGCGGTCGGGGTGAGAAGGCGAGGCATCGGATGGAAACGTACTGACGCGTGCGGGCGGGGAAAAGCCGGATGGCCGGGATCTCCCTTTCGCAGGCTCCTGCTTCCGATACGTTTCACGGGTGACGAAACCCGTGATCCGCATCGTGAACGCCCGCCAGCACAACCTCAAGGGCATCACTGTCGACATACCGCGCCGTGCCATCACCGTCGTCACCGGTCCATCCGGGTGCGGCAAGAGTTCGCTGGCGTTCGATACCCTGTACGCCGAAGGACAACGGCGCTACATCGAATCGCTGTCGACGTACGCCAAGCAGTTCCTGGAGCGGATGCCGAAGCCGCTGGTCGATCGACTCGAGGGGATCGCACCGGCCGTCGCGATCGAGCAGCGTGCGCCAGTGATGTCGTCCCGCTCCACCGTGGGCACCGCGACCGAGGTCTATGATCATCTGCGCCTGCTCTGGGCACGGGTCGGGATCCAGTCGTGCACCGTGTGTGCCGCGCGCGTCACGCGCGACACCCCGCAGGCCGCGGCCGACACCGTGATCGCGGCCGGTGGTGGTCGCCTGCAGGTGACCTTCCCCTTGCCGCCCACGGCGCGCCTCTCACATGCAGCCACCGCCGACAACCTGCGCGCACTCGGGTTCCTCCGGGTGAGCATCGATGGCGCCGTACACCATCTCGACGAGCTTCCAGCCGGCGCGGACTTCACCACGGCCGGCGAGATGCTCGTGGTGGTGGACCGACTGGTGGTGACCGCCGACGCGCCGGGACGCCTCACCGAGGCGATCTCCACGGCGTTCGCCGAGGGCGAGGGCATCGCCGTGGTGCTCCTTGACGGCGAGCGGCTCCGGTTCACCGAGTTCCCTGCGTGCAGTGCGTGCGACACGCCGGCACCCGCGATCACACCCGCACTCTTCTCGTTCAACAATCCTCGCGGTGCGTGCCCGGAGTGCAACGGCTTCGGGGCGGTGCTGCAGTACGACATGGCGCTGGTGGTGCCCGATGGAGAGCTGTCGATCGACGAAGGTGCGATCGATCCGTGGACGAAGCCGCGCTACGACGCGCAGCGCCGCCTCCTCGCGACGACTGCCCGGAAGCTCGGCGCCGACGTCGATGCGCCGTGGGACTCCATCGACCCGGCCATCCGGGAAAAACTGCTGCACGGCAAGGTGGGGCGCTTCGTCGGCATCTTCCCGTTCCTCGCGGCGCTGGAGGCGAAGCGCTACAAGCAGTACATCCGGGTCTTCCTCCGGCAGTACCAGCTCGCGCACGAGTGTCCGGTGTGCGGTGGCACGCGCCTCAAGCCCGAGGCACTCGCGGTACGCGTGGCGGATCGCACGATCGCCGAAATTGCGGCGCTCACCGTCGACGATCTCGATACCTGGCTCCGCAACCTCGAGCTCACCGACACCGCACGACTGCTCGCGGCGCTGATCCACGAGCAAGCAGAATCGCGCGTGACATACCTGCGTGACGTCGGCCTCGGCTACCTCACCCTCGACCGCCAGACGCGAACACTGTCGGGGGGAGAGGCGCAGCGTATCGCATTGTCCAATGCACTCGGCTCGCGGCTGGTCGATACGCTCTACGTGCTTGATGAACCGTCGATCGGGTTACACCCGCGCGATACGACTCGGCTCCTCGAGCTGCTTCGACGGTTGCGCGACCTGGGCAACACGCTGGTGGTGGTCGAGCACGATCCGGCCGCGATTCGCGAAGCCGACTGGATGGTCGAACTCGGCCCGGGCGCTGGCGAGAAGGGCGGTGAGGTGGTGTATGCCGGCCCCGTGGCGGACGCGCACGGAACACTCACCTCCGATTACCTGGAGGGCCGCAAGCGGATCGGCGTTCCTTCGCTCCGCCGACCGCCGGCGAAGCCGTGGCTCCGGATCCGCGGTGCGCGCCTGCACAACCTGCGCGGCGTCGACGCCGACATCCCCCTCGGTACGCTCACCGCGATTACCGGCGTCTCGGGGTCCGGCAAGAGCACGTTTGCCTACGATGTGCTCTTCCGCCAGCTCGAACACGCGCTCCAGGGCGGGCATTCCGCGAAGACGCACCTGGGAGAGGCAGTGGGTTCGGTCACCTCGCTCGAGGGCGCGGAGTGGCTCTCGGATGTTGTGCTGGTCGACCAGTCGCCGATCGGACGGTCGCCGCGTTCGAACCCGGTGACCTACATCAAGGCGTTCGACGAGATCCGCGAACTGTTCGCGTCGCAGCCCTTGGCGAAGCAGCGGAAATACACGCCCGGTACCTTCTCGTTCAATGTGGCGGGCGGGCGCTGCGAAGCGTGCGACGGCGGGGGACACGTGCAGGTGGAGATGGTGTTCCTCGCTGACGTGTACGTCCCCTGCGAGATCTGCCGCGGGTCGCGGTTCAAGCGCGAAGTGCTCGACGTGAAGATCCAGGGCGCATCGATCGCCGACGTGCTGCAGTGGAGCGTCGACGAGGCGATCCGACGCTTCCGCCACCAGCCGCGACTGGGCGCGGCGCTCTGGCAGCTGCAGCAGGTTGGTCTCGGCTACCTCCGACTCGGCCAGCCCGCGACGACGCTCTCCGGCGGCGAGGCGCAACGGCTCAAGATCGCGCGCGAACTCCTCGGCGCGCAGCGTCGCAGCGGCCGCAAACTGTACCTCCTCGATGAACCCACCACCGGCCTCCACCTCGACGACGTCCGGGTGCTGATCGGCGTGCTCGACAAGCTGGTGGATGCGGGGCACACGGTGGTGGTGATCGAACACCACCTCGACGTAATCAAGCGTGCAGACTGGGTAATCGACCTCGGCCCTGAAGCGGGTGCCGCCGGCGGCCAACTGGTGGCGCAAGGTCCGCCGGAGGTTATTGCTGCAACAGAAGGATCGTGGACCGGGCGCTACCTGAAAGGCGTACTGGCGGAAGTCAGCGCCGCGTTCGGCGTCCCTCGGCCATGAGCGCCTCGATGTCGGCGACAGTTCGGGGCGCAGCCTTGGTGAGATTCTCGGCGCCTGTGGCGGTCACCAGAATGACATCCTCGATTCGCACTCCGAGCGCTTCGCCCGGGATATAGATGCCCGGCTCGATGGTAAACGTCATCCCCGCCTTCAGCGGCGTGAAATACGGGCCGACGTCATGCACATCCATCCCGACCCAGTGCGACAGGCCATGAATGAAGAATCGGGTGCAATCACCCGGGGCGCACAGGTCACCGGAGTGATCCTTCATCCAGGCCCGTGCGAGTGTCTGGATTTCGGCGATGGTGACACCGGGCCTGGTAGCGTCGATCGCGGCCTGCTGCGTCCCCAGGACCAGCTCGTAGATCGCGCGTTGACGTGGCGTGAACCGGCCCGACATCGGGTAGGTACGAGTGAGGTCCGCCGTGAAGTAGCCCCATTCCGCCGCCGCATCAATCAGCATTACGTCGCCCGGCTCGGTCTGCCGACGTGAGAGGTCGTAGTGGAGGATCGTGGAGTTTATTCCTGAACCGACGATGCTCGGGTAACCGACGCGCTCGGCACCGTGGCGCCGGAATGTGTACTCGACCAGCGCCTCCACCTCGTACTCCCACATCCCCGCACGCGACTGCTTCATCGCCTCACGGTGGGCCTCGGCCGAGATCTCGGATGCGCGGCGAAGGCGTCGCAATTCGTCGCTGTCTTTCACCACCCGGAGCATTCCCATCACCGTTCGGGACGGCACCCGGCTCAGTCCGTTGGCAGCGGCGATCGAATCGACGATTCCGACCATTGGATCGACCGGTGCGGCAACCGGTCCCGCTGCCTGGGGTACAGCGCCATTGCTACCACCCACCATAGACCGGCGCATCGCTGGCCGGATCCGAATTTCAGCCAGCCCGGTCAATGCTCGACCAGCCGAATCCGCGGCGGTGCGTGACGCCGACCAAGCGTCGCGCTTGGGCGGCGGGGCCGCGAGAAAGAGGAGCACCTGCCCACCGGCACTGCCGGAGTCAGGCTGGATTGCCACCACCACACCGTTCGGCGACTCGACACCGGTGAGGTAGAAGAAGTCATTGTTCTCGCGGTAATCGGAGTCCTGCGGGTATTCCCCCTCGATGCTCCGGATGCGCGATGCGTTGATCACCAGCACGCCCTTGGGCATCGCCTGCAACAACGCTGCGCGCCGGGCCTGAAGCAGGGCAACGGGGACCGGTCCACCAGGCGCGTCGGATTGGCCGATCAGCGGCGGGGCGGCGGCAAGCGACAGGCCAGCAAAAGCCACAACGACAGTGCGAACCATGGGACGCCCTCGAGGTTGAGTCATGCCCGGATACACAAAGGGCCGCCGATGCGTACGCAGCGGCGACCCGGTTCGTTCCAGACGGCGATCAGCCGCCTACTTCTCTTCCTTGAACTGGGCATGGCGCCGCAGCATCGGATCGTACTTGCGAAGTTCCATCCGTTCGGGATGCTTCTTCGGGTTCTTCGTCGTCGTGTACATGTAGGCGCTCTCGGTACTCCGGAGCTTGACCTGCACGCGTCCCTTCTTGGCCATGGTGTCGTTCCCCCGCCCTTACCAGGACGCCTTGCGGACGCCCGGGATGTTCCCCTGAAGCGCCTGTTCACGGAATGCAATACGCGATAGCCCGAAGCGACGCACGAATGCACGCGAGCGGCCCGTCATGGCGCAGCGATTGACCACCCGCACCGGCGACGAATTGCGCGGCAGCGCCTGGATCTTCCGGTTCGCCAGCTCCTTTTCGGCGGGCGATGCGGTGAGCGACTTGATCGTCGCCTTCAGGTCCTTGCGCTGGTCGGCGTACCGGGCCACCAGCTTCTTACGCTTTTCGTTGCGCTCAACCCAACTCGTCTTCGCCATCGAATCCCCACTCCGTGCGTAATGCCCCGGCCGTTCTGGCGGGGACAGGAATCAGCCCTGAAAGATGGGGGCATGCTGGGGTTATTGGAAGGGGGGGCTTGGGTCATAGCGCCCGGAGACCGTCGAGCGAAGGGTTGAAGGGTTGAAGGGTTGAAAGGTTGAAGGGGGGTGGCCGATGGGGATGCCCCCACAGGTGCCGCGCTTGCGCGGCACCCGGCATTTGCCGGAATGAAAATGTGACAATACCTGCGTCCTAAGGCGCCAAATTCCCCGTCGCCGCGTTGAGCCTCACCACAAACTGATCGGCGTCGCCACCACTCTGCACCGTGGCCGCGCCAGCTCTCGGGTCGAGGTCCACCACCCCAAAGAAGCGCCCGACCCACCAGACGACTCCATCGGCATCGACTGACACCCCGCCGCCCAGGGCGAAGTTGGCGTCGCCAGCCACGACCGCACTCACGGGCGCCACCCAGCGGAGGTTGGCTCCTGCGTCAAGCGAGACGAGGAAGGCGTCGCCGGCGCCGGCCGTGCCGAGCCCGGTGAGCGCCGAGACATTTGGACCGGGATCGAAGTCGACCGTGCCCTGAAACCAGCCCGAAACCAGGATGTTGCCGAGCGCGTCGAGCGCGACCCCTTGGGCGCCTTCCGAGCCAGAGCCGCCAAGCCGGCGAGCGAGTCCCTGCCAGCGACCATCGGTGTCATAGCGTACGATGTACACATCCTGCCCGCCGGCGCTTGACAGCGGCACGGTGGCACCGCCAGTGCCGACGTCAGCCACGCCCGAGAATCCTCCCACCGCCACGATCGATCCTGTAGCCTCGATGACCAGCGCACCCACCTGGTCGGCTTGGGTGCCGCCTCCCCGCAGTGCCCACTTGAGGTCGAGTTGCGAGTCGTACTTGGCGACCACGAAGTCAGACTCGCCCAGACTCACCACCGGAACGGACAGCACGGAGTTGCCCAAGGTCGCGATGCCGCGAAACTCGCCGCCCACCACGACGTCGCCGGCAGCGCTCGGGCGCGCTGTCACGAGCGCGTCGTCGCCGGTGCCGCCCATCTGCGACACGGCGATGAAGTCACCTGTCGAGGTGAAAGTCGCGATGAACCCGTCCGCTCCACCGCGAGATGCCAGTGCCGCGATCCCGGCCGCAGGGTCGAAGTCTGCGACGCCACGGAAGAGTCCGACGACCGCGACGCTCCCGTCGGAGCGCACCGCGATGCCACGACCCTCATCATCCTGCGAGCCACCAATGCTGCGGGCCCACTGGCAAGTTCCGATCGGTGAGATGCGGGCGAGCAGGATATCGCGACCGCCATTGCTCACCACTGGCGCGCCGCCACAGGAGAGCCCCGCTCCGGCGAATCCGACCACGTACGCTCCGCCGTCGCCGGTCAGCGCCATATCGAACGGCTGGTCGTTGACGGCACCGCCGAGCGACACTGCCCACACCAGGGCGCCGTTGGGCGCATACTTCGCCACCCCGATATCGGTCCCGCCGAGTGACGCGCGGATCGTGGTGCCGGAGGTGGGATCGAAATCGACGGATCCACTGAAGTAGCTTGCCACGTATCCATTGCCGACGACATCGGTGACGACATTCCGGGCGTAATCAGCGCCGGTGGAGCCGATCCGGAATGGCGTTGCACTCCCGACTGGTGGGGGCGGCGGCGCGTTGATGGGTCCGGTTGGATCCGGCTCGAAGTTGCGACAGGCGCCAATCAGGAGCGCCGCAACTAGTGCAACGCGGGGGATGACGGTGGTGTTGGGCATGTCCTACAGTATCGGAGCGGGAACGAAAAAACGAGATGTCGCGGCGCCGACATGCTGGCGCGCGACGGTCGGAGGTCGAGCGTGAGGATCCTCCTCGCGGTCGCATTCATGGTCGCCGGCGTCCTGCATTTCGTGGTGCCAGGCTACTTCATTGCGATCGTACCGCGTTGGCTCCCCCGCCCCGATCTTCTCGTTGCGGCAAGCGGCGTCCTCGAGATCGCGGGGGGAGCGGGCCTGCTGGTTCGGCTGTCGCGGCGACTCGCGGGCGCCGGACTGATCGTGCTGCTGGTGGCGGTGTTTCCCGCCAACATCCAGATGCTGCAGGATTGGCGGGCATCGGGTGGGGGCGGACGGTACGAGATCGCCCTCTGGCTTCGGCTCCCCGTTCAAGCGCTCCTCATGTGGATGGTCCATCGAGTCGCGCTTCGACCAGAAAGAGCCACCATGCGAGGCGGGCGGCGATGACCGGCCGGGTGTGGGTGCACCCGACAATTATCGTCACCGAACGAGAGCAGTACGTATCCGTCAATCACGCCACCGTGCAACCGGCCACAGGACAGATCATGGGAACGATTCACCACGCCTTCGAGCGGCCCCTCACCATCCACCCCCCGCACGCCACGCCGCTTCCGCGCGTCGGGGCTGTCGGCGGCCGGACCGTGCGGCTCATTCTGGGCACGGCGATGGTGGCGATGATCGCCGGCGCCAGCTTGGGATTCATCGTCGGATATGCGCTCGCAGCGGGACAGATCAGGCCGTGATCCTGGAACGGTTACTCGACCAAGGCGACGGCGCGCCACCGGATTATCCGGGGCCCCCGCACGTGGTCGAGCGACTGCACCGCGACGGGATGTGGATCCCGGTGGCGCTTGGGATTCGCGCCCGTGATACCGACGAAGCGCTCGCCACGTATCGCAGTTGCCTCCCACCTGGGATCTGGCCGCGTGTGACATTCCGGGCCCGCCTGCAGGAACTCGACAAGGTCGGACACGGGATCGCGGTCAGGGTGGTGGACTGAGCGCACCCTGCTGTGCGCTACGGCACGTCCATCGTCCGAAGTCGGCGCACCGCCAGCACGCCGTCACCGGTCTGGAACATCACGCCGAGGCTCGAACAGCTCGCCGGGACGCCGCCGGTGCAACCCTGCTCGAACATGCCCGCAGCACGCTTCACGTCGAGGAGCACGAATTCGCCCTTCTGAAGTTTCGCCGCGAACCCGTTGCACGCGCTGGCGGCACCGCCTTCGCAGGCGGTGCGGCCCTCGCTTCGCCGTTTCCGGAATGGCACGCCGCTGACACCACGAAAAAGGCGGGGGCGAGCCATCGGTTTATGACAGCCCCAAAGTGGGACTCAATCAACGGTAGATCTCCGCACGAAGAAGGGGTGTGGCGAGCGCGAGGCTGGAACGATTCAGGAATGGACGCAGACACGGTCTGGCGAGCTTCATGCCGAAACTCCGATCTGCCCGGTCCAGCGATTGGTCGATGATTCGGCTGGAGGTGTGGCGCCGGGATAAGCGGCGATTGGCAGCTTGCGGGACAGTAAAAAACCGTCGATCAAGAATCGGCGGCTTTCGGTTCACGCGGCATTGGAGTAAGGAAATTTTTAGAAACTCCCGAGACAGGACTCGAACCTGTGACCCGCTGATTAACAGTCAGCTGCTCTACCAACTGAGCTACTCGGGATTGTCGGCGTCATCGTTGCACGCCGGGCGGCAAAAGTAAAGGGGCGTGGACGGTCGCGGCAAGGCAGGGGGAGGTTGGCGTTGGGCGTCAGTTATGAGCGGCACGGCGGCGAGGTTCGGGGGGTTCGTCAGAGGACGCTCGGATCATAACGGTTCCGACTGGGCAGGCTTCCGAGCCGACGGTGTGCGCGAAAAGCGCGACGGCGCGGCAGCAACTGGCTATACGAATGGGCAGGGCGCCGTTGGACGGCTCACCGACCGAGCCGCCGTGACGGGTGGTCCTGGCCCGGGGCCGGACATGCGCCGGCGGGCTCGATCTGAGACTCCACCCTCGTCAGCTCCAACTCGCGGCCCTCGCGTGCCGCGGGGCCGCTCAGACAGTCGAGCCTCCTCTGGTGGACCTTCCGCCTCTCACCGCCTAGTCATGTTCTCCGTCCTCCGTCATCCGTTCTGCATCGTACGGGTCACGCCATTTCGGCGCATTGCGCCATTTCTGGCCACCTCAACCGGAACGTCAACACGCGAGCCGCTCCGCCCATGCCACCAACGACTTACATAGCCCCAATGAGCAATCACTCACAATCCCATTTTTAATGCGAGTGCTCACTCTTAAACAACAAGTGGAAAACCCGCCGAACTGGCCGTTTCGGGGTGCCTACATTACAACGTAAGTCATTGTGGAAAAGGCGTTTACGTGCCCTTTGCCCCTTCCATTTTGGCCGTTCCGCACTACGTTGTTGCGATGCCGTTGGCTCCCCTGGTCGGGCACCTCGACCTCCGCGCCCAGTTCCTTGAGGCCATTGCCTCCGGGAAGCTGCCCCAGGTCGTCCTGCTTACCGGCCCCAGCGGCGTCGGCAAGCAGCGGCTGGCGCTCTGGCTGGCCCAGCGGTTGATGTGCAGCGGCCCCGCCGGGGAACCCTGCGGCACCTGCAGGGGTTGCAGAGGGGTGCTCGGACTGGCCCATCCGGACGTCCACTTGCTCGTACCGGTGGCGCGGCCCAAGGCGGGCGAGTCTGACAAGCAGGTGGCCGAGGTGGCCGAGGCACTCGAAGCGGTGATGGCGGAGCGGCGCGAGGCACCCCTCTGGGGAGCGCCCGATGGGATGGCGATGCACGGCGTGGCCTCGGCCCGCCTGATTCAGCGCCGGGCCAGCCTCACCGCGAGCGAAGGCGGATGGCGAGTGTTCATCATCTCGCGTGCTGACCGCCTGGTGCCGCAGGAATCGAGTCCGGAAGGGGCGAACGCGCTGCTCAAGTTGCTTGAAGAGCCACCGCCCAGGTCGTTGTTCGTTCTCACGGCCACCGAGGCCGGCCAGGTGTTGCCGACCATTCGGTCGCGGTCGGTGCCGGTCAGGATGGGTCGGAACACCGACGGGGAAGTCCGGCAGTTCGTGGCCGACCACGCTGGACGAATGATGAGCGAGGCTGGGGTGCGGGCGGCTGGCGGGTCGATCGGGGCGGCATTGGCCGACGACGATTCCGCCTCCAAGGGTCAGGTGGCCGCCCGCGCCTTTCTCGAGGCGGTCGCCGCTGGCACAGCAGCGGCCGCGGACCGTGCGCTCCGACAGGGACCCTGGCAGGCGCGCGGTGAGTTCACCGCCCTGCTCGACGGGCTGGCAACGGTGCTGGCGGCCGACGCGCGACAACTGGTGGAGTCCGGCGCGGGGCGGCAGGAGGCGGAGGCGATGCTCGACGGGGTGGCGCGCGTGGCGGAGGCCCGGGAGTACGCCCAGGGCAACGTCAATCCGCAGTTGCTTCTCGCCACGCTGGCCGACCAGCTCGGCGCCGTGGCCGCCCGATGAGCCTCACCCACCTCGACGCCGAGGGGCGCGCCCGGATGGTTGGGGTCGGAGAGAAGGCCGTCACGGCGCGGGTGGCCGTGGCAGAAGGGCGAGTGATGATGTCGCGGGAGGCCTTCGAGCAGGTCCAGGCCGGCGCCGCCCGGAAGGGCGACGTGCTCGGTACGGCTGAACTCGCCGGCACCATGGCCGCAAAGCGGACCAGCGATCTGATCCCGCTCTGCCATCAGGTCGCACTGGACAGGGCGGCAGTTGTTGCGGAGCTGGTGCCGGAGTGGCCCGGAGTGCGGATCGTGGCGACGGTTGAGGCCACGGCCCGGACAGGTGTGGAGATGGAGGCCCTGGTGGCCGTTGGCGTCGGATGCCTCACCGTGTTCGACATGGTGAAGGCGGTCGACCGGGAGATGCGGATCGAGGGGATCCGCGTTCTCGAGAAGAGCGGCGGTGCGCGCGGTGACTGGCGCGCTGCTGGCACGACAGACACGCAAGTGGAGGGCGCTACATGAAGCGATTGATCGTTCAGGCGGCTGTACTGTGTGCTGGTGTACTGACCCTCGTCGGGCTTGGTGCGGTATCCAGCATGATCTCGGGGCATGAGCCGCTCGTTGCCACCGCTGATGCCGCTCCGGAGGTCGCGATCGATTCGACCTCGGCGCTCGCCACGATGTCCAGCCAGCTCAAGGCCACCCGCGCCGAGCTGCAGCGCGCGCACCAGATCATGGAGTACTCGAGCCGTTACGCGATCACCGCCGACCTCGCAGCGTCGATCTATGATCATGCCGTGAACGAGCGAATCCCGCCCGCGATCGGCTTCGCCCTCGTCAAGATCGAAAGCAAGTTCCAGAACACCGCGTACAGCTACGCCTCGGCGATTGGGCTCACCCAGCTCATGCTTCCGACGGCCCGTGCCTACGATCCGTCGATCAATGCGTCGGACCTGATGAATCGCGATGTCAGCCTGCGGATCGGCTTCCGCTACCTGCGCGACCTCCTCGATCGTTTCGACAATGACGTGGCGCTCGCCCTCGAGGCCTACAACAAGGGCCCGACGCTCATCACCGCACAGCGGGAAATGGGTGAGGAAGTGCGCGGCCGGTATTCGAGCGCCGTGCTGAGCGGTGCGCGTCGAGGATCGCTTTAGGGCCTGATCACATTGCAAGATGGCGAAACAGTTGAGGGCCGGCTTCCCGAATGGAAAGCCGGCCCTCGCTACGTCCGTGCTTGCCGACCGCGCTACACCGGGATCCTCAAACGCTGACCGGTCCGGATCACTGCGCGCTTGCCGAGTCGATTCACCGAGATCAGCATCGACTGCTTGACGCCGTAGCGCTGGGCGATGCTGCCCACGGTTTCGCCAGGCCTCACGACGTGGGTCTTGGTGGACGCGCGGGCGGCAACGGTCGACTTCGAGCCGCTCCCCAACGCACCGCGGATCACGAGCGACTGGCCACTGCGAACTGCCCCGCTCTTCGGCAGCTTGTTGGCTCTACGAATCGACGCCTGCGTCACACCATAGCGCGAAGCGATACCGCTGAGCGTCTCGCCGCGGCGCACCAAGTGGGTGCGGCTCCGGGTGTTCGTCACCACTTCCGGTTCGCGCAGTGCCGACTCCGGCAACGCGTTCGACACCGGGATGTACAGGGTGCTGCCGACCGCGAGACGCTTCGCACGGGCGTTGCTGTTGGCCGAGCGAATCGACGTTGCGGTCACGCTGTAACGGCGGGCGATGGTGGCCACCGTTTCGCCCTTTACCACTCGATGGGTGGCCACCGCGGCACGCGCGCGCGCGGGCACATCGGCGTAGCGCTGCGCGACGAGCACCGCCCGGCCCTCGGGCAGCCGCACCGCGTAGGTACGTCCGGGAGGCGTCACCATGCGCAGCAGGTGCGGATTGAGTTCCCGCATCGCGTCGAGCGTGGTGTCGGCAAGCCGCGCGATGAGGTCGAGTCCGGTGCCGCCATCAACAATCACTGAGTCGTGCGGGAACGGCGCCACGGCGCCCGGCTCGCGGAACTGGTACTTCGCCGGCTCCTTCGCGATCAATGCCGCAGCAATGAGCTTCGGGACGTAGTCCTTCGTTTCCTGGTAGATCAGCGACGTGCCGGCCAGCTCGAAGAATGCATCGTCACTGCTCTGGTCGAACTCATCGTCGCCGGCCGCCATGCGCGTCAATCCACGGCCCACCCGCCCCGCACCACCGTTGTATGCGGCTGCCGCGAGGTAGTGCGAGCCGAATCGCTCGGTGAGATCGGCGAGATGCCGGGCCGCGGCGTCTGTCGCCTTGATCGGGTCGCGTCGTTCGTCAACCCAGCCATCGACCCGGAGACCGTAGGCACGACCGGTCGGCGCCATGAACTGCCAAATCCCCACTGCGCTGGCGCGACTGGTCGCCACCGTCGAAAAACCCGACTCGATCAGCGCGAGATAGACGAGGTCGCCCGGCAGGTCGCGCTCGGCGAGCTGTTTCCGCGCGTAGCCCTCGAAGCGCGGCATCCGATCGAGCCACACCTGGAAACGTGCATGGCTCCGCCCTGCAAAAAAGTCGACGTAGTACTGCACCCGAGGGTGCGCCGCGAACTTCTCGACGCTCAGGTCCCACGATGGCACGTCGATGTCGAGTTCGGGCACGGAGTCGAGCGCGGCCACGTCGTGGATCGAGTCGAGGACCTCGGTGTCGGCGAGCGAATCGGCCACAATCCGGAGTGCGGCGTCGGCAGGCGCTGCGTTGCCGCTTGAACCTGGAAGCCGTGACACGGGAATTCCACTCGGGGCCACCACCACTTCGGTGGGGGCGCCATCGGTGCTCGGCTGTGGTGCGGTGCGGACGGTCGCTGGGCTGCAGGCAGGAAGAAAGACGCAGAGCAGCAGGAACGGCGTACGAGACATCGGCAGGCCTCCGGACAGCGGACTCATGGGACGCGAACGGATCGGCGTCCGGACGGGTGGATCAATGACAGGATGCCCCGCGGGGCTTCACGGTCGCGTCACAATCCGAGGCGGGCACTCAGGGCAGCGGCGAGGATGTCCGCCTGGATCGCGTCGGCCTGGGCAAACGCCGCCGCCCGAGAGGGCGATGAGATCGGCAATGGTACCCAGTATCGGCGAGGATCCGGTGTGGTGGAACGGAATCCGGCGACGAGGGTCCAGTTTTCCGAGCCGGCTCGCCGTTCGGCGAGGACCGAGACGGTCCATTCGCAGTTGGCGAGCGCAAGAGTACGGCAGGGCATGAAACTCCCGTGCGGGGTCGAAGCGGGCTCTCACGAAGAAGCCCCGTGGCTGGGGGGACCTCCTAGGGTACGTAAAGTGCGGCGGGAGTGCAAGTTGCCGCGCGTCACCGCTCCCTGCGAACGAGCTCCCGGAAGGCTTCCATCAACCGGGCCGTGACCGGGCCGGGGAGGGTCTCGCCAATTCGCCGGCCATCGACCGAACGCACCGACACGATCTCGCTCGCCGTACCGGTCAGGAACACCTCGTCGGCGGTGTACACATCGTACCGGTTGAGCTGTTCCTCCTTCGCCGTAATGCCGAGTTCCACCGCCAGTTCGAGCACCGCGTCACGCGTGACACCCTGGAGGATGCCGGCGAACACCGGTGGCGTGCGCAGCACACCATGCTTGACGACGAACACGTTCTGTCCCGACGCTTCCGCCACGGTGCCGCCCGAGTCGAGCATCAATACCTCGTCCGCACCGGCGTTGATGCCCTCGAGCTTCGCCATCACATGCGCGAGATAGTTGAGCGATTTCACGCGCGGCGAGAGCGATTCACGCTGCGCAATCGGTGTGCCGGCCGTGACCACTATCAGTCCCTCGGCGAGTCGTTCCGCCGGGAACATCTTGATCACGTCGACGATGATGATCATCGATGCGCGCGGGCACTTCCGCGGGTCGAGGCCGAGGTCGCCGACGCCGCGCGTGATCACGTGACGCAAGTATGCGTTCGCGATCCCGGAACGCGCCAACGCCTCGATCGTGACGCCACGCAGTTCCTCGAGCGACATCGGCACATCGAGCGCGATCGCTTTCGCTGAATCGTAGAGGCGTTCAAGGTGCTGCTGGAGTCGGAAGATCGTGCCGTCGTATGCACGGATGCCCTCGAACACGCCGTCGCCATACAGCAGGCCATGGTCGAAGACCGAGATCTTGGCGGTGGCGCGATCGTGATACTCGCCGTCGATCCAGATGGTGGTCGTCAATGCGGGATCCTGTCAGGAGGAAGAGATGCGGGACACGGACGCAGGATCGCGTTCGCGCGATCGGTGTCATGCAGTAGGGGCGGTGGGGCTCGAACCCACGACCTGCCGGTTAAAAGCCGGATGCTCTACCAGCTGAGCTACACCCCCGCGCCGCGCCAAAGATAGTGCGAGCACCGTTCTTGCGGGTTGCCAGCGCGTCGCGTGCGTCCCCCGTATGCGGCACTGCCTCCCCGAGGATCGTCATGCACGACATCATCGTGATCACCGGCACCGACTTCGGCGTCGGCAAGACCTGGATCACCTGCGCGCTCGCCCGCTCCCTGGCCGAACGCCACGGTGCGGTGCGCGCCGTCAAGCTGGTCGAGACCGGTCCCGCCTCCGGCGAGTCCGACGGCGCACTGCTCGCCGCCGCCACCGGCCAGCACGAGCCGACCGAGGCACTGCTGCGCTACCCGGAACCCGTCACCGCCGCCGAGGCGGCGGCGCGGTCCGGCGGTTCGGTCGATGTCGACGCATTGCTCGCCAGCGTCAGGCAGATCGCCGCAGTCTCCGACGTGACGCTCGCCGAGGGTACCGGTGGCCTGCTTGCCCCGCTCACCTGGGACTGCAGCGTCATCGACGTGGCTCGGCGCCTGGGCGCGATGGCCATCGTGGCGGCGCCCGACACCCGCGGCACGCTGAACCACACGTTGCTCACCCTCCGCGCACTCGCCGAATCGAACGTCAACTGCCTGGGAGTGGCGCTCAATGCCTTCGGCCCCGGCGACGCATCGACCGGAACCAACGCGGCGGCGCTCAGGCGCCTCGCGCCCGGCACGCGGGTGGTCGAGACCAGCCGCCCCGGTTGGGAAAAGCGATTGGTCTAGAGCATCTCGCGGTCAGGGCACCACAAGCGTATACACCAGCCAATCCGCACGCTTGCGATCGGCCTTCGGCTCGATCGCGTCGAGGTCACGCACCGGCACGCCGGTAATCAACATCGTGCGCACCTTCCCGAGCCGGCGCGCCACCCGGGCCGCGGTGCCATCCCCAAAGTCTGAGTGAAACGACCCGTTGACATGGATCACCAGTGGACGGGAATCCGCCGAGCCGCGCGCCCGGACGATCGACTCGGCCATCGTCTCGTCCTTGACGCACTGCGCCTCGTAGTAGCGCCGCGTCGTGGTGGTCGCGTCGAGACCGGGTGCCGCATGACCACCCATCACCTCGGCAAACCGCTTGAAATAGTCGCCATCCATGGGACATCGGAGTTCCGTCGCTGCCCAACCGCGGGTCGAATCAGCGAGCGCCGTGACGGCGCCCAACCCCTCCTTGGCCACCGCACTCGCCATCGGTCGCGGGACATTGCTCGCCACAACATGCCAGCCCCGCGCCCGCGCGAACTCCAACAGAGGACGATAATCGCGCTGATAGTTCGGCCACGGACGCGCACCCTTCAGGAATGTCGGCTCGTCGATCGTGCCGGCGAGATATGCATCCAGCTGGGGCTGGACGTCGCGCTCGAACATCTCCATCGAGAGCACCACGTCGTTGCGACGACGGGCGACGGCCTCCAGCAGCGCGCGCTGCATCCGATGCGTGCCCGCGTCGTCGTGCTGCTCGCCGAAGAACACCACGTCTGCCTGCGCAGCACGCGCCGCCATTATCTCGACGTCGGCAAAACGCTTCTCACGACTGTCGTAGACCCGGTGCGGCGTCCACTGCATCGGGATGGTGTCGGTGATCATCACCGCGGGTGTCTGCAGCAGCATGAAGACCATCGGCAGCGCGATCATACCTGGTCCAGCGCCTTCACCATTTCCTCGACCGTCTTCTTCGCATCGCCAAACACCATCATCGTCTTGTCCATGTAGAAGAGTTCGTTGTCGAGCCCAGCGTAGCCGGCGGCCATCGAGCGCTTGTTGACGATCACCGTGCGGGCGCGACTGACCTCGAGAATCGGCATGCCGTAGATCGCACTACCGGGTGTGTGCGCCGCAGGATTCACGACATCATTGGCCCCCAGCACCACCACCACATCCGCCTGGCCGAACTCGCCGTTCACGTCATCCATCTCGAACACCTGATCGTACGGCACCTCAGCCTCGGCGAGCAGCACGTTCATGTGCCCGGGCATGCGCCCCGCCACCGGGTGGATGGCGTACTTCACCGAGACCCCCCGCTCCACCAGCTTCGCCGCCAGCTCCTTCACGGCGTGCTGCGCACGCGCGACGGCCAGCCCATATCCCGGCACGAGGATCACCGTCTCGGCGTTGCCGAGGATGAACGCCGCGTCGACGGCGCTGCCGCTCCGGACCGCGCGCTGGCCGGCATCGGCGGCGGCGGTCACCGCCTCGCCCCCGAACCCGCCCAAAATGACGCTGATGAACGAACGGTTCATCGCCCGGCACATGATGTAGCTGAGGATTGCGCCCGAGCTGCCCACGAGCGACCCGGCGATGATCAGCATCGGATTGTTGAGCGAGAAGCCGATGCCCGCGGCGGCGAACCCGGAGTAGCTGTTGAGCATCGACACCACCACCGGCATGTCGGCGCCGCCGATCGGGATGATGATCAACACGCCGAGCACGAACGCAATCGCGACCACACCGAAGAATGCCGGCCAGCTTTCACTCGTGAGGAAGATCGCCCCAAGGGCCACGGCACCCAGCGCCAGCGCGAGGTTGACGAGGTGCTGGCCGGGGAACTGAACCGGAGATCCGCTGAAGAACCGGAACTTGTACGTCCCGCTGAGCTTCCCAAAGGCGATCACCGATCCGCTGAACGTGACTGCACCGATGAACGCGCCGAGCATGAGCTCGAGGCGATTGCCGGTCGGGATCGGTGCGCCGCGCGGCGCGATCGCAAACGCGTGCGGCTCGGCGACGGCGGCAATCGCGATGAATACCGCCGCGAGACCGATCATGCTGTGCATGAACGCGACGAGCTCCGGCATCCGGGTCATCGCGACGCGCTGTGCCATCACGGTGCCGATCCCGCCACCCACGACCAGCCCGGCCAGCAGCAGCGTGCCGCCCGTCCCGGCGTCGCCGATCAGCCGGGCAATCAACACGGCCGTGGTCACCATCGCGATCGCCATCCCTGCCATCCCATAGATGTTGCCACGGATCGATGTCGTGGGGTGGCTGAGCCCCTTGAGGGCCTGGATGAAACAGACTGACGCGATCAGGTACAGCAGCGTGACCAGGTTGATGCTCATGAACTGCTGTCCGCGGTTGCGGCTGGGCTCGCGCGACGTTCCTTCTTGCGGAACATCTCCAGCATTCGCCGGGTCACGAGGAACCCGCCGAAGACGTTCACGGCTGCCAGCGCCACGGCCGCCGTGCCCATCACCCGGCCGAGGGTGGTGTCGGTGAGCGCAGCGGCGAGCATCGCACCGACGATCACGATCGCGGAGATCGCGTTGGTCACCGCCATGAGCGGGGTGTGCAGCGCGGGCGTCACGTTCCAGACCACGTGATAGCCCACGTAGAGCGCGAGCACGAAGATGATCAGGTTGGTGACGGTGTGCGATGCTACATCCATGCAGACCTCAAGAAGGGGCCGAGTTGTGGGTCACCCGCCACGCGTGATGCAGCAGCCCGCGACGATCTCGTCGTCCATCGGCACCTGGAGCGTACCGTCGGCAGCGAGGACCAACGCGAGGAAGTCGAGGACGTTTCGGGCGTACAGTGCGCTGGCATCGGCTGCTACCATCGCCGGCAGGTTGGTCTCGCCAATGATCGTGACGCCATCCACGGTAATGGTCCGGTTGGGCTCGCTGACCGCGCAGTTGCCACCAGGCACGCCGGTCGCGGGATTGACCTCGCCGCGGCCAGCCGCGAGATCGACGATCACGCTGCCCGGCTTCATGGTGCGCACCATCTCGGCGGTCACAAGGGTGGGCGCCGCGCGCCCGGGGATCAGCGCCGTGGCGATCACAACGTCGGCCTGCGCGATCCGGCGGGCCACCTCGACCCGCTGCCGGTCGAGCCAGGTCTGCGGCATCGCGCGCGCGTAGCCACCGGTGCCTTCCGCAGCCGCGCGCTCCTCATCGGTCTCGTAGGGCACGTCGATGAACTTCCCGCCGAGCGACTCCACCTGTTCGCGCACCGACGGACGAACGTCGCTCGCCTCGATCACGGCACCGAGCCGCTTGGCGGTGGCGATCGCCTGAAGTCCCGCGACGCCCACGCCGAGAACGACTACCCGCGCAGCCTTGACGGTTCCCGCCGCGGTCATCAACATCGGGAAGAAGCGCTGATAGGTCGCGGCGGCGAGGATCACCGCTTTGTACCCGGCGATGTTGGCCTGGCTCGACAGCACGTCCATGCCCTGCGCCCGGGTGATGCGCGGCGCCGCCTCGAGCGCGAAACCGTTGATACCGGCCGCCTGGAGGCGTGCGATGCCGGCTGCATCGAAGGGATCGAGCATACCGACCAGCGTTGCGCCGCGGGTCATCACGCCGATCTCGTCTGCCGTCGGGGCGCGCACCTTGAGCACCAGGGGCGCGGCAAGCACTGCGGGTCGGTCGGAGAGTACCGCGCCGGCGGCCACGTAGGCGTCGTCCGTCAAGCTGGCACCGAATCCGGCGCCACGCTCGACATGCACGTCGTGGCCGCCGGCGACCAGCTTGCGGACTGTCTCCGGCGTTGCGGCCACGCGGTGCTCGCGCGCAGCGGTCTCAGCGGGAATCCCGATCAGCATGAGGGGGCTTCAGGCGAAAGCGGCCAGCGCGTGTGGCCGCGGGACAGGGCGTCTCTGGTCATGGTCGCTAAAGGTATCGTCGCCGGGGGCAGAGGGGGACCGACTTGGCCCCGCGGCCCCGACGCCAGTAGGTTTGGATGCTTCCCTTCATGCATCCCCTTCCGGGGTAGACACTTGGCTGACGACACCATGGACCGCCTGGCCGCCGCAATCGGCGAGCAATACCGGATCGAGCGCGTGCTCGGTCGCGGAGGCATGGCCACGGTGTACCTCGCCGAGGACATCCGGCATGAGCGCGAGGTCGCGATCAAGGTGCTGCATCCCGACCTCGCGGCGAGCATCGGCGGCGAGCGGTTCCAGCGCGAGATCCGTCTCGCCGGGAAGCTGCAGCACCCGCACATCCTCGGCATGTACGACTCCAATGTTGCCGACGGCCTTTTCTACTATGTGATGCCGTTTGTTGTCGGGGAATCGCTGCGCGACAAGATCGATCGCGAGGGCCAGCTCACGGTTGACGAGGCCATCGGCATCACGGTGGAAGTCGCCGGCGCGTTGGGATATGCCCACACGCAGGGCGTCATTCACCGGGACATCAAGCCCGAAAACATCCTGCTCTCGGGCGGGCACGCGCTCGTGGCCGACTTCGGCATTGCGCGCGCCTCCGATGAACAGGCGCAGAAACTCACCCAGACCGGCATGGCCCTCGGCACCCCGACCTACATGGCCCCCGAGCAGGGAATGGGCGAGAAGGTCGGGAATACCGCCGATATCTATGCACTCGGCTGCGTCCTGTACGAGATGCTGTCGGGGGAGCCGCCGTTCACCGGCAAGACCGCGTCGGGGATCTTCGCCAAGCACGTGATGGAACAGGTACCCAGCGTCCGGATCGTGCGTTCATCAGTCCCCGAGGACGTCGAGGCGTCGATCTACGCGGCGATGGGCAAATCGCCGGCCGATCGTCCGCAGAGCTGCGAAGCATTCATCGAGATGCTCATCGGTGCGCCGATGGGGCACACGACGATGCGGATGGCGACGATGCGGCACACCACCGCGCGGCGCGTCCCGGGGATGATGACGCAGCAGATGGCGGTCGAACCTCGCCGCCGTTGGCCGATGGTGGCAGCGATCCTCGCGCTGCTGGTGATCGCCGGCGGCGCGGCGTGGAAGTACGTGCCCGGGCTCGGGGGCGCACGGGCAAACGCCGGGGCTGGTGGACTCGATTCGCGTCAGATCGCGGTCCTGTACTTCGACGATCTCTCGCCCGATCGCTCGATGGCCTATCTCGCCGACGGCCTCACCGAGGCGCTGATCACCGAGCTCAGTCGCGTCGATGGCCTGCGCGTCGTCTCAACCGGGGGTGTCACCCCATTCCGCGGCAGCACGGTCACGGCCGACAGCATCGCAAAGGCGCTGCGGGTCGGAACGGTGGTACGCGGATCGATCGAACCGGTGGGCGACCGAGTTCGCGTCACCATCCGGCTCATCGACGGGAACAGCGGTGTCGACTTCGAGCGGCGCGCACTTGACCCGCAACCCAATGATCCGCTGGCGATCCGCGACTCGACCGCAGTGGCAGTGGCTGCCCTGATTCGTAAGCGAATCGGCGATGAGATCACGCTGCAGACCCAGCGCGAGGGCACCACGGTGGTCGAGGCGTGGTCGACCTACCAGCGGGCGGAGCAGCATCGGCGCGCGGGGGAAGGTGCAAAGGAGAAGGGCGATGAAGCGGCGATTGACACGGAGTATCGCATCGCGGACTCACTGTTCGCGGCAACGGAGCAACTCGATCCCCTGTGGTCCGAGCCGATCGTCGCCCGGGCGGGCTTGGCGTACGCACGCTCACGCGCCGGTGGCATGGATCCCTTGGAGGCACGAGACTGGATCGCCACCGGTCTCGACCACGCAAGCCGCGCCATCACCAAGAGGCCGACCGACGGCGATGCGTTCGAAATCCGGGGCAACCTGAAGTACTGGCGCTGGCTTCTGGGGCTCGAAACGGACGTGGTGCGTCGCAATGCGCTGATCGCGGAGGCGCAATCCGACCTTGAGGCCGCAACACGCCTGCCGGGCAACCATGCCGGGGCGTATGCCTCGCTCTCGCACCTGTACAACAACGTTGACGGGAAGACCGCGTCCGACGTCAATATTGCCGCGCAGCGGGCCTATGAGAGCGACATGTTTCTCGGCAACAATGACGTCATCCTCAACCGGCTGTTCCTGTCGTCGTACGACCTCGGCCAGTTTGCCCAAGCCGACCAGTGGTGCGCAGAGCTTCGGCGCCGGTTCCCGGGGAACCTGAATGCCCCCCGCTGCGAATTGTTCCTGCACACGACGAAGGCCCGGAAGCCCGACATCGCACGCGCGTGGCGGCTCGCCGACTCGGTCGACCAGATGGCCCCTCCGGCGCGGCGCGAGTTCCTCAAGCTCAACACGGCGATGCTGACGGCAGCCGTGATCGCGCGGGCAGGCCAGACAGACTCGGCGCGCGCCGTGATGCGGCGCTCGATCGGGGACGCGTCAGTCGATCCGGCCCGCGACCTCGCGCAGTTGGCGGCGTTCGTTGCGGTCACAATGGGCGACACCGCCGAGGCGTTCAACCAGCTCAAGACGTTCCTGGCCGCCAGCGACCGGCGCCGATTGTCGTTCGCGCAGGACCCCGGCTGGTGGTTCCGGCCGCTGGTCGATCATCCGGAATGGCGCCGCCTCGTGGGATCCGGCCGCTGACCATTGTGGCGTTTGCGCTACAATCGGCGACTGGTCACAGGGAGGGGCTTGCGGGATTTGCGAAACACCGGAGATTGTAGATGCTGGGCGCGATCGGCCCAGACCATAACATCCCCCATCCTGTGAGCGCTCCATGTTCTCGCGTCGCCCGCTAATACCCTGCCTGCTTGCAGTATGGGCAGTCAGCGCCTGTTCGTCGGAACCCACCACGCCCTCACTCGCCGATCCGGCGCAGACCGTCGCCTCGGTGGCGACGTGTCAGGCTGATCCGGTCCAGATCGAGGCACTGATTCGTACCGTCTTTGCGACCGGACCGAACGCCAACTCGGCGCTTGGCAAGTGGACCAACGTGATCAAGCAGATCGATCGCAAGAACAACCTTCCCGTCGCGCAGAATAAGGTGCTCGACCTGATCGACTTCATCCTGAAGAAGCGGGCGCAGGGTCAGGTCATCATCGACGATGCGACACTCACCAATCTGATCAATCAGTTGCTCTGCTATGTGGGGCTGGGCGGGATTCAGGACCCCGATGACACTTGGATTGTCAATCCAAATAATCCTGTCCAGACTTTTGTTACCGTCGACGGGCAGTCAGGAATCCAGTTCCCCTCGAACGCAGTGGCCGCGCTTACTATCGTGACCGCAGTCAGGTCGAATACCGAGGCGCTGGTGACGAACCTCGACAGGTATCCTTTCGTGTACGACTGGAACCTCGAGCCATCAGCGGTGCTTCTGAATGGTGCCAAGGCCACGGTCGGCGTATGTCCCGACCCAGCATCGTTTACCGACGTGCCGCTGGCCGACCGTCAGGCGGTGCTCAATCGGTTGGTGCTGGGCCACCAACGCTCGGCTACCGCGTTCGAAGTTTTGCAGCGCGTGACGATTCCTGAGGCCATGACGCTCCGCTGCGGCGACATTTCCGGCGTGGCCGCCGCGAGCCGAGGTCTGGTCGGTGACCTTGCAGCACGCGTCGTCGACTGGATCCTTCCGCAGCCTGCGATGGCGTCGGCGGTCCGGATCGCCGGTGGCGGTGTGGGTGGCAGCACGAGCGAGTTCTCGCCGTTCGGCCCAGTCGACCCGCAGCTGCTGGGCGGCGGTGTAGGTGGCAGCACCAGTGAGTTCTCGCGCCTTGACGTCGCATCGGTGGCCGTCGTGCCCGGTCCGTACGCCGGCACCGTCGGTACGCAGCGTACCAGCGGGCTGCTGCCGACCATCACAATCACCACACGGCGCGGCACGGCGATCCAAGGCGTTGGAGTGACGTGGACCACCGGTGCGCCGGCAACCCAGACTCCGGCGGGCAATGCCAGCCTCTGCGGCGCCAATACCGTCACCAATGCCCAGGGCAAGGCATCGGTGACCTGCCTCAACTTTGGGACCACGGTCAACCTTGCGGTGGCGTATACCAAGGTCCGCGCCACCTTCACGGCGCCGGCGGGGCTTGAGGCAGCGGGAGCGTCCGTCATCACCTTCGACCCGGCGTACCTGAACTGGCTCGTGGAGTCGTATGGCGCGACGACACTGGTGTTCACGTCGCCGCCCGCGGGGCGCACCATCGCGAACAACAATCCGTACGTCGAACCCGAATCGGTTCCGGTGCGAATCGAGATCCGGTCAGACCTGGGCGATGTGGTGACGATCGCGGACAATACGGTAACGATCGCGCTCGAAGCAACGAACGTCCCGAGTGGAACCGCGAACTTCACGGCCGGAACCGTCACGAGCACGTCGGCAATCGCTGGCATCGCGACATTCTCGGCCGGGGTATCACCCACGGTCGGACACACCTACACGATCTCGGGTGCAGCAACGCTCTCGGGCGCCAGTGCGACGGCGCTCAGCAATCCGTTCAATGTCGTGCCGAGCTCGTCGGGTCCACCCGCGGCGAGCGTGTTGCGGCCGTGATGTTGGGCGCCGGCGGTTGACCGCCGGTCGGATTCCAAGACATGCATAGCAACACGGGCCACGGAAACTCTCCGTGGCCCGTGTTGCGCCTGCGATCACCCATCACCCATCACCCATCAC
>JBKJMX010000161.1:0-10540 GCA_046596135.1 Gemmatimonadales bacterium | reverse complement strand
CGTGAACATTGCGTTCCCCGCGCTTTTCGCCTTCCTGCTTGTCCTGCCCGGCCTGATCTTCCGATACAGCTACGCGCGGGGCCCCCGAGCAGCACGCCAACGCCCCCACAGGTGCCGCACTTCGTGCGGCACTCGGCCTTGGCCGGAATGGTGTTCAACAACGCGTGTTTGTTTTCCGCGGGAACGTGGGTGGCCACCGTTTGCGCATGTCCGTTCCGCGTGAACGCGGGTGCCGCACACGTGCGGCACCTGTGGGCGATCGTCGCATGACAGACGGCCCCGTTCATCCCCGTCACGGTCGGTGTTTCGCCTTCTCTGCCTCCGTCAGCCGCAGGAATCTTGCGGCATTGTTGTAGAAGATGTCGCGCTTCTGCCCGGCCGTGAGGAACGGTGCCTCGTTGATTCCCTTGACCGCCGCATCGATCAATCCCGGCCACACCATCTGGTCCGATCCGAACATCACCCGGTCGGCGTAGCCCGCCTCGACAATTCCCCGCAGGAAGCGATAGAACGCGGGACGGGTTTCGACATTGGCCGCCATGCTCAGCTCGAGATGGACCTGCGGGTAGGTGAAGAGGAGCGCGAGCAGGTCGTCCAGCATGGGGTACCCGCCATGCATCACGTAGAGCCGCAGCTTCGGGTGACGCACCAGCACTTCCTCAAGCGTCAATGCGCTCTGCATCCGCGCACGAAATGCTGGTGAGCCCGTGTAGGGCGCACCCGGTTCACCCCCGCCGATGTGAATCCCAACGGGAAAGTCGAGCTCCTCCGCCAGCGCCCAAATGGGCTCAAGGCGCGGGTCGTCGGGTGCGATGCCGGCGTACTGGTTCATGACCTCGGCGAGTACGCGGAAGGCGCCGCGCGCATGCAGCGCACGGATGGAATCGATCGGCAAGAGGAGCTGCGGTGCGCCGCTTGGCGTCGCGGCGCGCGCCCTCCCCGCCGAATCGAAGCGGAGGTCGAGGCCGGCGATGAAACGTCCAGGTGCCGCAGCCGACCACTTCGCCACCAGGTCAGGCGCGCCGCCCAGTACCCCGATCACGTTGTGGCGCTTCATCGCGGCAATCGTCTGGGCAAACACCGCGCTGTCGGTGGCACCCGATACCAGAGGACGCGTACAAAGCTCCGGCGCGCCATCGTCCTCGCCGAATGGCTTCCGCTGGTCCCACCGCGGCATCCGCGTTACCGGTGCACAGAGCGGAAGCTCGGTCGCACCGTAGTGCGCCGCCGTGCGCGCGTGCATGTGCATATCGAGAATCGGCGGCACCGGACGGCGCGCCGATTGCGCAACAACCGGCCCGGCCATGAGCAGCGCCAGCATGTTCGCAAGTACCGTCCGACGGTCGATCATCACGTGGGGCCTCGGCGTAGGAATGCAGGCGAATCATATGCCTGCATACGCCGAATTGCCCCCCACACAGGTGCCGCACAAGTGCGGCACCTGTGTGCCGGAATGGGGATGGATAACGCCCCGCGACCGACGCCAACGGCCCCACAGGTGCCGCACTTCGTGCGGCACCCGGCCTTGGCCGGAATGGTGTTCGGCAACGCCCGTTTGTTTTCCGCGTAAACCCGGGGTGCGCGAAATCCGTGCATTTACATTCCGCGTGAACGCGGGTGCCGCACACGTGCGGCACCTGTGGGGGATCATCGTGTGATGGCCGGTCCCGTTACGCCCGGTCCGCGTAAACGCGGGTGCCGCATTTCATGCGGCACCCGCGTTTACGGTCGTCGACGGAACAGCCCGTCCGTCAGGGGCAGCTGATCGACGGATTCCACTGGCTGAACATTCCGTTGGGATTCGTTTCCCAGACCCACACGTGCTTGTCGTAGTGCCACGGCTGTCCTGGATCATGCCCGGGCATCGGCCCCTCGAACGCTTCGCCGAACACAGAAGGCCGCTGGGTGATCTGGGTGTAGCCAGCCCCCCAGGGAGTCGCTGCAAACCAGGGAGAGACGGCGCCAGTCGTATTGTTGCGGACCAGCACCGGCACCAGGTATTCGACGCCGATGAGTTTGAATCCGCCATTCGCCTTCGGAAGGTAGAGCAGGAGCTCCGGCTCGTCCGGTACCACAACCTGGTTCAGTAATGATGCCTTCACGACATGCACGCCCATGGTCCCCACCGGCCTGGCTACGCACACAAGACCGGTGGGATCGGCGTATCCGGCGGCCATGGCGGCGTCAACATCGTGAAACCGCGCGGTGGCGTTGCGCAGCGATGCGAGCCCCTTGGACACTTCGGGGCCGAGGCTGGCGGCAGCCGGCGTGAACTCGGTGGCGGACGTCGCGCCGGTGACATCGCGCTGTTCGGTGTCTGAGGGTGCGCACGCAGTTGTGATGGTGAAGGCAGCTCCCAAGATCAGGAGCCGTCCAAGTGGGAATCGGGTACTAAAAGTCATACGTTCTCCATTGCATTCAGGGGATGAGTGTGCCAAGGAGCGAGTATCGAGATTCTATGGCCAGTTTTCGGGCGCCGCAAGATCCCCCCCCACAGGTGCCGCATTCCATGCGGCACCCGGCCTTGGCCGGAATGGGTATGGATGACACCCGATCCGGATTTCCCGTCCGCCCGTCGTGCATTCCCGTTCCGCGTAAACGCGGGTGCCGACCCGTCGTGCATTCCCGTTCCGCGTAAACGCGGGTGCCGACCGGTCGTGCATTCCCATTCCGCGTAAACGCGGGTGCCGACCGGTTGTGCGTTTCCGTTCCGCGTAAACGCGGGTGCCGCACAAGTGCGGCACCTGTGGGGGGATCCCCGTCGCGCGGGTAAATTCCCGCCCCATGATCGCCTACGCCGCCCTGATCGCTGCCTCGATCCTCTGGTCGATCCCCTTCCTCCTCGCCAAGCTGTCCGAGCCCTGGCTCGGCACCGGCCACATGATGCTCTACCGCTTCGCATTCGCGGCGGCGGGGTTCCTGCCGCTCCTGCTGCGGTATCGCTGGAAGCTCGGGCGCCGCGAATGGCGGCTGGTCGGCTACGCGGCGCTCATCGGCGTGCCGATCCAGTTCCTCCTCCAGTTCGCCGGTGTCGCACGGACGACCGTCGCCCACGCCTCCCTCATGGTGGGCACCGCGCCAGTGCTGGTGGCGCTCGCGGCGTACTTCGTCTTCCACGAACGCCTCGGTCGAAAGGCCTGGGGTGCGCTGTTTGCCTCGACCATCGGCGTTGCCCTGATCATGGTCGGCCCGATGCGCGGGACCTCCACCGGTGGTGCCACGCTCGCCGGCGACCTGCTGGTGTTCGTGTCGATGTTCGGCGGCGTCGGCTGGATCATGATCAACAAGACGCTGATGAAGACGGTGCCGCCAATTGCAGTGAGCACCCTCGTCACGTTGGTGGGCACCGCGATGCTCGCCGTCTGGGTGCTAGCGACCGATGGCCCGCCGCCCACGTCCCTCCCGCTCGGCATCTGGGCCGCATTGGCCGGGATGGGTATTGCCGGGACCTTCTGCACGACCCTCCTCTGGAACTGGGGCCTCTCGCACGTCGAAGCCGGCCGTGCCGGGGTGTTCATCAACCTCGAACCGGTCTTCGGCACGATGCTCGGCGTTGGCGTCCTCCACGAGACCCTCAACACCACCACCGTGCTCGGCGGGTTGATGATCGTGGCCGCCGCGGTCGTGATCACCACCGGCGGCACCCGGTCGGCAACGGCTCCGGAGCCGCGGGTCACGCTCTAGACGGACGAGCGTCCATTAGATTCCCTGAGCTGTTCCCTCCGCATTTGCGCTCGCATTTCAAAATGGATGTCTGCCATGCCCACCGCCGCTTTCGCCGCATTCGATGCCACCACACCCCTCCGCGCCCACACCGTCGAGCGTCGGGAGCCAGGCCCCGCCGACGTGGCGATCGACATCCTGTTTTGCGGCGTGTGCCACTCCGACCTCCACTTCGTGAAGAGTGAGTGGTTTCCGGTCAGCTATCCGCTGGTGCCGGGGCACGAGATCGTCGGGCGGGTGAGTGCTGTCGGGTCAGACGTGAAGCGGTTCAAAGAGGGCCAGCTGGTCGGCGTCGGTTGCCTCGTCGATTCGTGCCGCACCTGCCCGAGCTGCCAGGAGAACCTCGAGAACTACTGCACCACCGGTATGACCATGACGTACGGTTCGCCCGACCCGAAGGGCGGCGGCATGACGATGGGTGGCTACTCCACCGCCATGGTGGTCGATCAGGATTTCGTGCTCTCGATCCCCGAGAACCTCGACCCGGCCGGTGCGGCACCGCTGCTCTGCGCCGGAATCACCACCTATTCGCCACTCCGGCACTGGAAGATCGGGAAGGGAAGCAAGGTCGGCGTAGTCGGCTTGGGTGGGCTGGGCCACATGGCGATCCAGATCGCCGCCGCGATGGGCGCCGAGGTGACGGTGTTCACCACGTCTGAAGGGAAGGCGGCTGATGCGAAGAAGCTCGGTGCCGCGAATGTCGTGATCAGCACCGACGCCGACGCGATGACCGCTGCTGCCGGCACCCTCGACTTCATCATCAATACGGTTGCGGCGCCACACAACCTCGACCCGCTGATCGCAGCGCTCCGGCGCGACGGCACGTTGTGTCTGGTGGGCGTTCCCGCCACGCCGCACCCGTCGCCGTCGGTCATGGGAATGGTGTTCGGTCGCAAGTCGATCGGAGCGTCGCTCATCGGCGGGCTCAAGGAGACGCAGGAGATGCTCGACTTCTGCGGCAAGCACAACATCACGGCGCACACCGAGACGATCCGTATGGACGAGATCAACGAGGCGTACGAACGGATGCTCAAGGGCGACGTGAAGTACCGCTTCGTGATCGACATGGCCACCATGCCGGCCTGATCGATGGATCTCCGCACCCAGCTCCAGCAGCATCTCGGTGAAGCCTTCCGGATCGAGCGCGAGCTCGGCGGTGGCGGGATGTCGCGCGTCTTTCTGGCTGAAGAGGTGCGGCTGGCGCGCAAGGTCGCGATCAAGGTGCTCAGCCCTGAGCTGGTGCAGGGGCTCAACGCCGAGCGGTTCGAGCGGGAGATCCTACTGGCGGCCTCGCTGCAGCAAGCCAACATCGTGCCGGTGCTCGCCGCCGGTGATCTCGACGGCCTGCCGTACTTCACGATGCCGTTCGTCGAGGGCGAATCGCTGCGCAGCCGGATCTCGGCGCGCGGCCTGCCTGTTGCCGAGGTGCTCACCATCCTGCGCGACGTCGCGAAGGCGTTGGCGTATGCGCACGCGCGCGGCGTGGTGCATCGCGACATCAAGCCCGACAACGTCCTGCTCTCAGGTGGCACCGCGGTGGTCACCGACTTCGGCATCGCGAAGGCACTGAGCGCATCGCGCAACGAGGTGGTCGGTGCGACGCTGACATCGGTGGGTACATCGATCGGCACGCCGGCGTATATGGCGCCCGAGCAGGTGGCGGGCGACCCGAACATCGATCATCGCGTGGACCTCTACGCGCTCGGTTGCATGGCAATGGAGCTGCTCACTGGACAGTCGCCCTTTGCCAACCATACGCCGCAGCGAATGCTGGCGGCGCACCTGAGCGAGGCACCGCCGTCGGTCGAATCGTTACGCGGCGACAGCCCACCTGTGCTCAGTCGGCTGGTGGCGAAGCTGCTGCAGAAAGATCCGAACGACCGGGTGCAGTCGGCGCAGGAAGTGTTGCGCGCACTCGACGAGGCCTCCACCAGCTCAGCGCCGACGATGTCGCTGAGCGCACCCGGAATGCTTCCGAAGGCGCTGGCGCTCTATGCATTGGCGGTGGGTGCCGTGGCGATCGTGGCAAAGGCTGCGGTGGTCGGCATCGGGCTTCCAGAATGGACCTTCCCGGGTGCGATGGCCATCATGCTGCTCGGCCTCCCCGCGCTCTTGTTGACAGCGTACGTCAAGCGCGTTGCCCGGCGATCGGCAAATGCCACGCCGACGCTCACGCCGAATGGTACGCCGATGGGTCGGCCACCATCGGGGACAATGGCGACGATGGCGCTCAAGGCCAATCGTCACATCTCATGGCAGCGCACGGTGCGAGGCGGCATCGTGATGATGGGTGCGTTCGTGCTGCTCATCGTGGCGTTCATGGTCACGCGGTCGATGGGTATTGGCCCCGCGGCGTCGCTGTTCGCGTCGGGCAGCCTGCAGGCACAGGACCGGATCCTGATAACTGAACTCGCGGCTGCGCCGGAGGACACCGCCCTGGCGTCGATCGTCGAGGAGGCGGTGCGCGCCGCGATGTCGCAGTCGAACGCGGTCAAGTTGATCACGCCGACCGACGTGGCGGCGGCACTCGGTGAGATGCAACGCGACAACGACACTCCGCTGGAGGGGGCAGTCGCGACGGAGGTGGCCACGCGAACGGCAGCGAAGGCGATCCTGAGCGGACGTCTCGCGCGAGCCGGCACCGGTTACGCGATTTCGCTGCAGCTCACCGGCGTTGCGCAAGGCACACCGCTGGCGTCGTTCCAGGGCACCACCGATGGACAGAAGGATCTGCTGCCTGTAGTGGACGAGCTGACCCGCAAGTTGCGCGGCAAGCTCGGTGAGTCGCTCAAGCAGGTGCAGGCGTCGGTGCCGTTGGCCCGTGCCACCACCTCCTCACTGGAGGCACTCCGCAAGTACTCCGACGCCTCGCGCGCCAACGACATCGACAGCGATTTCGACAAGGCGGTGCGCCTCCTCCGTGAGGCCGTGGCGATCGACAGCACATTCGCGCTGGCATGGCGCAAGCTCAACGCTGCCCTCAGCAATGCTGGCGCATCCCAGCTCGCTCGCGATTCGGTGCTGGAGCGCGCCGCGCAGTACGCCGACCGACTTCCGCCCATCGAACGGAACCTTGTGATCGGTGCTTACAACCAGGGGCACAGTACCAAGGGCGATCGCACCAAGGCGCTCGCCGCGTATCAGGCAGTGTACGCCCTCGACAGCACCAACGGTGCCGCGCTCAATCAGCTCGCCCTCCTGTTCCAGACAATGGACGCGGAGGACAGCGTGCTGGTGTACAGCCAGCGCCAGTTCCGCTCCGAGCCGATCATCCGCAATGCGTCAAAGATCATCTACGCGCTCGTCGGCACCGGGCAGCTCGCCGACGCGCAGCGCGTGGTTGATTCGGTGAGACGCGTGGTGCCCAATGCGATGAGTGTTGGCTCGTTCGTCAATGCGATGGCGGGCGTCAGGTACTTCTTGGGCGACACCGACTCGTCGGAGGCGCTCCTCGCGGTGCAGCGTGCCATGCCCGCGATCCCACAGCGCATCGAAGGGGTGGGGTCGAGCATCGAGATCGCCCTGACCCAGGGACGGCTTCGGGATTTCCAGCAGTACGTGCACCAGATGGATTCGCTCCTGGAGACCCGCGGCACGCCCTCAACGCTCGACGGATTTTCAAACGCCGCGAGCGACATCCTTTTCCGGGACAAGGTCGGTGATGGCGTGCGGGCGCTCGACCGGATCGTGGCTGGTTCGCAATGGGCTGCGATGCCTCCCGTGGACCGACCCTGGTTTCATGCTGCGCTGTTCTATGCCGTGGCCGGTGAGGCGGCTAAGGGCCGCGCCGTGATGGCTCGCCGGCTGACGGAAATTCCCGATGCAGCGGCGGCCGCCAAGCAGCGGCCGATGGTCGATTGGATTGAGGGAATGCTCTCGCTCGCCGAAGGGAAGCACGCCGAGGCGGCGTCGCGGTTCCGCGCAAGCACGAAGGGCACCGACGGCGGACCTTCGGGTATCGCGTCGCTCGCCTGGTACGGCATCGCACAAACATTCGATCGACAGCAACAAACCGATTCCGCCCGCGTCTATTACGAGCGGTATCTCGCCGTGCCCCCGATTCGTCGCTGGTGGGGTTTTGCGGATCCGGTTTCGCTCGCCGCGGTGCGGAAGCGCGTGGGCGAGATTTACGACAGCCGAGGCGACCGCGCCAACGCGATCAAGTATTACGGCGAGTTCGTCGAGCAGTGGAAGGACGCCGACCCCGCGCTGCAACCGGCGGTGACGAGCGTGCGCAAGCGGATCGAGGAACTCAAAACCCAGGAGGGACGGTGATGCGAAACACCATGATATACACCGTGTCCACGCTGCTCGTTCTCGGGGCGTGCAGCAGTGAGGAAGCCAGCCCTCCGCCCGCACCCAGCGGCGACAACCATGCCTACGTCTGGTCGATGGCCATGGACAGCACCGGGCGCGACGGTCTCCTGGTGCTCGACATGGACACCACATCTGCCACGTACGGTACGGTGATCGGTGAGGTGATGCTCGACAGCGGCGGCTTGATGCCGCATCACATCGAGCGCCGGGTACACACTGACGGCCGGGTCATCGGCAATACCTGGGTTGGCAACAAGAGCTGGATATTGGACGTGTCGACGCCCACTCAACCCCGGATCGTCAATACCTTCCAGACAGCGGGCAATGTGATGGGCTGGGCCCATGACTACTCGCGTCTGCCCAATGGCAACACCCTGGTCGCGTTCAACGGCGGCCCCGGCGACTATGTGGGGCCGGGCGGGGTCGCCGAGTTCGATGCCGACGGCGCGGTGGTGCAATCGGCGATGGCGACGATGGCGGGGCTCGGCGACACTGCGGCCACGCCGTACGTGGTGATGGCACTACCGGGCCGTGACCGCGCACTGGTTGGTCTGGGCGAGATGGGGATGGGCGCTGACTACAAGTACCACGAAGTCAACATGCTCCAGCTCTGGTCGACGAAGCCGCTGGCACCAATCGCGCTGATTCCACTGGCGCCGAGCGGTACCGACGGCGGACATCTCGCGCCGTCGAGCATTGGTGCCACGGCAAACGGCAACGTCTTCACCAACACTTTCTATTGTGGCCTGTATCAGGTGAATGGCATCGATGGCGACGCACCGAGCGCGAGTCGCGTGTTCACCTTCCCGGGCGGCACCGATGAAACACTATGTGGGGTTGCCACGACGATCGGCAACTACTGGGTGCAAGCAGTGGCAGCGCTGCCCGGGCTGATGGTGATCGACCTTGCCACGCCGTCGGCGCCGCGCGTGGCGTCGCAACTCGTCCTCGACAGCACCGCGTTCAAGGGCGTGCACTGGGTGTCGTCCGACAAGCAGGGAACCCGTCTTGCGATCACCGGCGAGGGAGGTTGGCTGGTGATGGCACGGTTCGATCCTGCCACTGGCGCGATCACACTCGACGACAAGTTCACCACCCCGGGATCAGCAACCCCGGGCGTGATGGTTCACAACCGGGCCGGGCAGATGTTGCATCCGCATGGAGTAGCTTGGGGGCCGTGAGCCCCCAGCGGTCACCAACTACCGCCCCCCCCACCCCCACCACCACCGCCGACACTCCCGCCTCCTCCGCCGCCACCACCACCGCTGCCGCTGCTCGACCCCGGTGACGAACCGAGGGTGCGGGTGGCGGCACTCTGGAAACCGTTGATTGCAGAGCCGAAGCTGTCGCCGCTGAAACGACCCGGGTGGCTGCCCACATACCACGTCGGCGGTGTGGCCGCGAGGATCGGCCCGAACTGCTTGACCCAGATGTCGCTCACCCGCAGCGCTACCGCATACGGCAGCAGCTTCTCAAAGAGTTCGGTGGTGCGCTCCGGTCCCTGGCTCAGTTCAAGTTCGAGCTTCTCGGCGCGGCGTACATACTCCTCGAGGCCGCGAAGCTGCGCCCAGTGCCGTGAACCCTTCGGTGTGCGAGCGGGCATCGCGCGGGAAAACAGCAGCACGATGAGTCCAGATATCGCACCACAGATCATCAGCAACGGATTGCCGGCTACACCACCGGCCGCGAGCCCTACTCCTGCGAGCAGCCCGCCGCCGAGTCCGTACCAGGTACGCACCTTGGTTGGATTGCTGGCAAAGAGACCCTGGGCAACGGTCGCATCGTAGAACGCCTTATGAATCTTCGGGATCTGGGTGTAGAACTCGTTGTTGAGTTCGCTCATCGTCCGGCTCTCACCCACCTGGAAGATCCCGTCGATCACCAGCGTCTCGTATTCGGCCAGCTCTGATTCACCTGCAGCGTTGATGCGCTCGAGTTGCCAGTCGGTCTCGCCCACACCAAGGGTCCGCAGGAACTTGCCGACGAATGAATCGGATGTGGCAGCGAGCAGCCCGGTCGGCGGAACTTCGGTGATCCGGATGAAACCGCGCACCGTGAGGTCGAGGATGGTCGCCACGACGTCGTTCATGTCGCTCGATTCATCCCAGAGCGTTCCCGCCGGACCGGGGCGCAAGTCGGCGGGCGGTTTCCAGTATGGCACTACAGATCCGGGGTCGGGATCCCGCCCGCGGCGACGCCAGTGCACGGTCATGAACGCAAGCGCCCCGATGGGCAGCGAGATCGGCCAGAGCAGCGCGATGAGCGCGCGGAGTTTGTCAGCGGCAGTTGGCTCTGTGACAACGCCTTTCGGAAACGCGGCCACAGCGGTGAGCCCCTCGCCCGGTTCGAGACGTTCGCTCGCAAAGCGGAACATCGTGCCGCCTTCGTGCGCGGCGCTGCAGCGATCACTGCTGCTGCTCTCACTCCAACCGGCGTAGCACCACGCGCCCCAGCCGGTAGCGCTCCCTGAGCCGGCCGGAATGGTGATGGTGGCGGATGC